>JARLHY010000040.1 GCA_031292015.1 Negativicutes bacterium
AATTGGCTTTGCTCAGCGCCTGCCGCTTCTGGCTGATTGCCTCGTCATACTTTTCCTGGTATTCATTCTTAATTTTGATGATATCGCTGTCCACCAGGGCAAGCTGCTTTTTCTTCTCAGCCAATTCGCCCCCAGCCTGTGCCCGAGCCAGTTCCTGCTGCTTTGCCGTCAGCTGCTGCTGCACGTCGGCGATCTCGGGCGGTAGCTTCGCCGCGTCGATACCGGGAACATCGGCTAGGCTCCGCTGGTTTTCCTCGATTTGACCGGGTATCTTTTTCTGCTCGTCGTCAATCTCTTTCTCCCGAGCCTTGAGCGCCCGGCGATGATCATCAAGCGTGCGGCCGGCGTTGATCACGTTCAACAGGTCAAGCATGTCCTTGTTGCCGACCGTAACTTGTGAATCAATGACATCGGCATCCGATATGCCTTCGCCGCTACCAATCTCCATGAGGATGTTGCGGCGCCGCTGCCACCCTCTCATTTCCTTGGTTTCCATTGCTTTTTCATCGTTGAAATAAAGCGGATTGGTGAGCATCGGGAATACATCTGCCCGGATAATGCTGGCAATATAGTCCTCGTAGGCCCGCTTCGACTTCTCGTCGCCGTTTATGTAATAGGTCGTGGGGTGGCCGTCCAGTTCCTCGACCGCTTTCCCCCGGGGACGAACCCACTTTTCGGCGTAGAGCTTTTTCAGCATAACCTGCTTGCCATCAATGTCCAGAACACCTTCCACAGTCGTTTGCAGGCGGTGTATAGTCTCTTTCGTTGCCGGGTCGATTGGCTGAATACTAAAGTCCGCTTGTCCCAAAGAGTTCCGCCCAAAAAGCAGCCAAAACCATGCGTCTGCGAGCGTGCTTTTGCCAACCCCGTTATCTGCCATAACAAGGCAGTTTTCGCCAAGAGGCTCGAACCGGAAGTCTTTGAAACATTTGAAATTAATCAGATGCAGACTATTTAATCTCATCCCTTGAACCTCTTTTCCATTGCCAGGCGCTGATGCAATTCCTTGATGTGCTTGCACTGGCCGCCCGTTTCTTTATGCCTGTACTCCCAGTCCTTGCACGTGCAGGTATGACCGTTTTCAGTGATTTCAACGTCGTAGTTTTTGATTTTTGCCTTTCCCGTCAGCTTGTCCATGTGAGCCCTTCCTTTCTCGACAATGTTTACAGATATAGGATGGTTATTTTTTGGTAGAACCAAGGAATTCGTCAATGGCAGCGGACGAAATTAGCCAACGTCGTCCCGCGCGTACAGACCTTATCTTATTTGTTGTCAATAAGGACATGAGAGTGTTCCTAGCTAAGCCAAGTATTTTCATGACATCCTTCACCGAATAGACACTTTTTGCATGATCAATCATTTATTTATCCCCTCCTATCAGCATCGCTTCCATAATCTCTCCATCCTGCCCCTCGAATGCATTTTGCCGCATCGCAGACAATGCCGCACGCGCCGATTCCCTGACCACCACAGCCGCCACCGATGTCCGCGAAGCAAGCAGATTAGTCGCTTGAACACTGCCCGTCACCTCCGTTACCCAACTTTTCAATGGCCGCAATAATCAGTGCCTTCTTTTCTGGTGGCAACTCGCGACGCAACCAGCGACAAAAGGTAAACTCCGCAATACCCATGGCTTCAGCAACTTCATAATGGTTATACCCAATCAAGGCGATACGAACTTCTTTGTTTGCTACTTCGCGCACTGCGCATCGCCTCCACAGAAGAAATGAAGGTAATCCTGTCTGGGCCGCTTACCGCCAGCCCGGTCCAGTGCCAGGATTTTGCCAATCGGGGCAACAAAACGATCTTCCGGCGAGCACCGGGCGATGCCAAACGAGGGATTGCCATTCAGAGGGACTTTGAGTACACATACGACCTTTTGTGCCGAATCAACCATGGCGAAAACAAGCGTTCCACTGCGATCCATGTTCTCGACCTTGCTGTTGTACTCACTGATTGCCTGACGAATGATTCCTGCCTGTTCCTTGGTAAAGTTGCTCATTGATTCTACCTCCGCTTTTATGTATTTTAGGGATACAGTTTCCCACACCGGGCACACTCTGAAAAATATCCTGGCTTATAGCACGTCACCCACTTGTGCCCCTTGAACCAGCAGATAAGCCAATCAAACACCGGTTTCACCTCGCCTTCCTAAAATTCCAGAAGCTGCTGACCACCAGTTGCCCGTTGTCCATCCGGGCCAGACAGTTCTTCGGTCCCTTGCCCCGCGAACGGACCAGGATGACGCCTCCCATGCGGTAGAGCGGGTGCAAATGATCACGATTTACATAGATGACTCTCACGGCTTCCCCCGCCTGATCACGGCAATGATCTCGGCCTTTTCGCACTGGAAGGACAATCCTGGTTCTTTGCAGTCCGCATCGTGCTCAAGCTCGCCGACCGGCCGTACCTTATATGTATCGCCGTAAGGGTAGACAAGAGCGTACACGTCCGCCATTTCCCTTTCGGTCACGATGTAAACGCGGTCTGCTCGTTGCACGCAGTTCGGGTCAATCTCTTTCGCGTGCTCAAGCAACGTGCTCTTTCCTGTCACCGCCGGCGGCAGCAGCATGTCGCCCGGGTTAAGCCCGGGAATGCCGCCGTGGTAGTACCTGGGGTATTTCTGCTTGCTCATCGGTGCTGCCCGTTGTGGCTGAAGTAGTAAGCCCAACACCCTTTCGGTGTCACCCGCTGCACAACCAACATCCTCTCGCGCTTTGGCAATACGCCGAGCAGTCGGCCAAGAAGTCGCCACACTGTCATCCCTCCCCTCTTAATCCAAAGTAACCCTGAAAACACGGAGCCGACTCATGGCCGCAATGAGGTCTTGAAACTCCCACGGCTCGAATTTAATAATCCTTCCGCGCGCATCGCTGATAAACAAATAGCCTTGTTCATTTATCTCAACGCGCCTTTCAGTTTGGTTCAATCTTGGATTTTCCCGCGCTATGAATCCGAATTTCACTTGCCACTGTCTCCTTCCGGCTTGATTTTTCCTTCGGCCAGCAGGCGCTTGTAAAGCCCAATCAGAATATGAAGCCCTGCCTCTTGTTTGGGTGTCATAGTTTTTACCTCCGCAAAAAGTCTTCGAGCTTGTACTCGCCGCCAGATATCTCGATAAGCCGCCAAGCCATCTTTTCCGTGATACGCAGCCGGCCGCGTTCCATGTCCGACACATGCTGATGCCCGCAGCCAATTTCCTTACCAAACCCCCCCTGTGTCATATTGCCGCGTAATATCCTGACAATTTGACCGGGGGTTAATTGTCTACCGCTGGTCTTTCCCATGTTTAATCACCTCTGTTTGGCGTAATAATGCTTCGCGTCGCATTAAAAACTATTTTACTTTTACGCCGTATTGATGTAAAATTACATTGAAATTAGTGGAAAATTAATTAGGGAGGTTCCTTTTGTCATGATCTTCAAGGCAGAAAAACTTCGACAATTGCGCGAAGGCAAAGGATTAAGCTTAACACAAGCCGCTGATCAACTTAAATGGACTGTAAGTTATCTCGGTGATCTTGAAAAGGGACGGAAGAAGAATCCTTGGGAAGCAACGATCAAGAGGCTATGCGATTTCTACAAAGTTCCGAAAGAGTATTTTTACCTCGAAAAGAAAGCCCTTTTAGCCGATCTCCCGGACATGCCTGCTGACATTAAAGACTTCGTTTTGTGCGGTGACAACATAGAATATCTTAGGGTTGTGATGACTGCCAAGGCTTCCGGTGTCTCTGCTGGCGACCTTGCTCAATTCGTCAAAATAATTTCAAACCGCAAGCCCTTTTAATCGGCTATTTGCCCCAGCTTACCCAGGAGTTCTCTTAAAGTCCGTTTGTCTACAGATACGGATACCTGTACAGTGTCGCTGGATAAATCATCTCCTGCCTTTTCCTTTGGCGGGATGGCATTGTCAAGAAGATCGTCAATCGTCACCTGAAACAGTTGTGATATTTTCTTCAAGCTGTCGATGTCAGGTTCGCTTTCCCCCGCTTCCCAGCGGACTACCTTTTTAAGACTTGTTCCTGTCATCCACCCCAGTTCCTGTAACGTCATGCCCTCATTGTCGCGCAGCTTTTTTAGCTGTGATGCGAAGCCATTACTCATATCGCGTTTCATACTTATCCTCCTTTACAGGTAATTGTTACCTCCTAGCGAAGTTTGTAGCAGAAGGAGGTGACCTAATTGGAATTTAACATTGACCAAATTACTCACATCAAAGAAATTACTGAGAATGAATGGGAAGTAAACAGTTACTTAGAAGTAGGATGGAAATTGCTTCATGTCTTTAGTTCCCCATTTGCAAAACAAGGTGACGTTGCTCATTACATAATTGGATGGCCTAAACAATCAAAGCCGAAAACCCCTAAAGAACCTGATGTGGCAATTAAATTCGCCCCAAAATAAATTGCGAAGCACCTTTCTGGTCATAGCAATGTAGTAAAAGCCATCCCTTACACAAAAATTGGTTTGCTGCTTCTGCACCGCTAACTCTTTGAACTTCTTTTATACTGGTAATCGGAAATGGATGCCTTTTACCCAGATCATCTGACGTTACAGTTGACTGGGTTTCTTTTTGTTCGTTCATGTCGTCCTCCTTAAGCCATGTGCTTGATAGCCATTTCTTTGACGATTATAGTGTAAATCTCTTTGAGTCTGACATCGCCCTCGATTACGTCCAGCTTATTGATGGCTGAAATCTGAGTCTTGGTCCCTCCGGCATTTTGCAGCCGAGTCCTCAGGTTGTTAACCCTGACCGCCAGATTATAATTGCCCCGGCTTTCGAGAAGATCATAACTGTCGATCCTTGTCTGCTGGAAATCTCCGCCCCTGGCCTTGGCAATGACGTTCAACCTCTCGTTGACCCATTTGCGCCACTCATCATCACGCACAATGATCGTTTCCTTAATAGAGACTACTTGCTGTCCAACGTGTTCGGTAGCCACAGTCAACTGCTGAATCTGCTTTTCTTGCTCGGCAACAATGTTGGCGACGGCCGCGACGATCTGTGCCGGGGTCATGGCGGGCAGCGAATATGTTCCCGTTTTACGAATGGCCGGCAGGATTTCATCGGCAACTTTGGATTGGAATGCTTCGGCGGTTTCGTTTTTGGCTTTCATAGCCAAGCGGTAGAAGATGTTTTCGGGGATGAATATGCCGGTATACTCTCCGTCGCCACTTGTGGCGATGAATTTTAAATCATTCAAATAGCCCTTGACTCTCGCCCATCTTACGACCTCGTTTCCGCTTCCAGCTATTTCCGTAAATCCCAACCCCCTGGCAACATCCTCCAGGTTTAACTGAGCAACTCCGTTTTTGTCAATGTATCCGCGCACGCCGGATATTGTTGCTAGATCGTTCATTGAAACGCTCCTTTCTTGAATTTTTGACGGCGCTTTGCCGTCTTCTTTCTTATTGCGGCGATTTAGCGGCGGCATCAATGTATTCATTCAGTTGCCATCCACACACCCGAATTACCGAACGAACACGAACACTCCCGAGCTTGCCAGTCTTGATTAATCGCCGAACTGTGTCGGGATGGACAGAAAGTTTTTCAGCAGCACCCCGAACTGTGAAGATATCCGACTCTCCAAACAATGTGGTACCTCCTTTCTGCTATAGACTACGAAACGTGGTCGCTATGGGCAAAATAAAAATCCAAGGGTTTTCCGTCAAGAGCAGCCTGCTTAATCAACACCTTCAAAGAGGGAGTAACTTTTCCAGTCTCAATCTTATCTAAAAGAGATTTGGAAATTCCAAGCTTTTGTGCCCGAATCCGGCGTGGCTCAAAACCCCTAGAATTCTTAAAAATTTCAATAATGTTACTTGCGATATTCATAGTCAAAGCCTCCTTTCTGCACCACGTTTCGTGGTCTTTGATTAAAAAGTAGCATATTATTCTAATTGTGTCAACATTATTTTACAATCTTTGCAAAGGCTTCGACCACGAAACATAGAGAATTCTATTTACTATGTATCATTTTTTTGTTATTATGATAGTAAAAATAAAAAAAGGGGGTTTATGACCAATGTTCCTAGGCCACAAACTCCGCCAGCTTCGTGAATCCAAGGGGTTAACGCAAGAACAGTTAGCGGAGAAATTAAAAAAGAGTCGTGGATATATCGGTGACCTTGAAAATGGACGTCGGCAGTATCCGACTACAAAAACCGTGAAGCAATTTGCCGATTTTTTTAAGGTAGATAATGATTACTTTTTTACTGAAAACGCATATTTACTACAAGACCTAACACCGCACCTGTCCATCGAAGACCGTGAATTTTTGATGAAAATTGATGCTTCACCTTACATTACACTCGCCAGGGATCTCCAAGAACAGAAATTATCACCCGAACAGGTGCGGGCAGTCATGATGGCTATTAAACAGGTTTCCGCTCAGAATGGGGATTCAAAAGGACATTGAGAATTGTTATGCCGGGTAAAACAATTTTCTCGATGATGCTGGGTAACTCCATTAAGACAACTTTCTCTGCCTTGGCATCCGTGAACCCCACGGACATCACCCCCTAGATTTTGAAATGTTTTACCAAATTCGACATTTTTTATGTAAATCCTTTGCTCAAGTTGTAATACTTGCATTACTTCTAAAAATAAAAAAACCGCCTCTTTAAAAGCGTTTAATTTTCTGAGTTAATTAGCTTGATAAGTTCGATTGCTTTCTCTGTCGCTGTTGGATATTTTTCGCGATATGCCAACAGCATCAGGCCGATCAATTCACGCTGGCCGCCTGGAAGTTTTTGAACCTGGACTAGCGCTTGTAAAAATTGACGAGTTTTCAACTCCAACCGAACATTATATGGGACAAGTACATTGTCAGGATTAACTTGTTGTCCTTTAACCACCGGCATCACCACCGCCATAATTTTATCATAATTTAAGGGGGGAAACAAATGTGATTAGGAACAAAGACGGCAAAATATGGGTTGTCAAAAGGTATTTCGATGTTCTTGAAAATAGGCATGAAAAATGGTTCGGACCTTACTCGTCAGAAAGGGCTGCCGCAAAGGCGGACAGGACTCTACAGGTTGACATTGACCGGGGCGATCTTGTCCTTGGTGCTGGGCAGAATTTAACTCAATATCTTGAAGCCTGGCTAGAAACTTTCATAAAGCCGGAAAAACGCCAAAACACCTATCTTTTTTATCAGTCCAATGTGAATCAAATAACCAAAGGGTTAGGTAAATTCCGTTTAGAAAAACTATCTCCCTTGCAAATTCAAACACATCTCAACAATGAACGTTCCCGAGGTCTATTGCCGACTTCGATCAAGGCCCAATACTCCACCCTTCTCAATGCTTTGAAACGTGCTGTGAAATTGGGGCTAATCGCAAAAAACCCCTGCGACAACATTGACCCTCCCCAAAAAAATAAGCCTAAAAGGCAAGCTGTTACCCCGGCAGATGCCGCCCGGATATTGGCGCTTTTTGAATCTACCCCCATCATATACAATGCCATCATCCTCGGTCTTTCCCTTGGACTTCGGCGCGGTGAAATGTGCGGCTTACGGTGGGCAGACTTTGACTTTAAAAAGCAAACTGTTAGGATAGAATGGCAACTGGATCGAGTGGACGGTATTCTTGATTTCGTTCCAGTTAAGACCGCCGGATCGGAAGCAAGGAAAGCGGTTCCAGACTATATAATTCCCCAATTAAAAGAATTGCAACATCAACAAAAAAAAGACAAGTTCAAATTCAGTAAGTCATATAAAAATCTTGATTTAGTTCTTTGCTGGCAAGATGGTTCTCCGGTTGACCCGGATTTTGTTTATCACCGATTTGTCAAAACAATTAAGGCCCACAATAAAGCAATAGACACCGAAATTGAGAAAGCAAAAAAGGAAAACAGGTCAGCAGAAAAGCACGAATCAGAAAAAGTACCTTTGATAAAAATTCATGACCTACGCCATACTTATGCAACATTTCTTCTATATTCCGGAATTAATGCTAAGGCTGCTGCGAAGGAAATGCGGCACCAATCAGCTAAATTTATGGTTGACACCTATCAGCACATTATTGAAGAAGTTCAACGTGATCCGGCAGCGGCGATAGATAAGATTTTTAAAGGCTGGGGGGAGAAAGAGGGGGAAAACAAAGAAAAAGAGTCCTAGGATAAAATCCAAGGACTCTACAGTCTGTAATCGTGGAGATAAGCGGGATCGAACCGCTGACCTCTTGAATGCCATTCAAGCGCTCTCCCAGCTGAGCTATACCCCCATATTTACGCCGGCACCGTTCGCCGACATAGGTTATTATATAATATCCCCCCGTGCTATGTCAACCACTTTTCCTATGGCAGTTTTTGTATGAAAATCCTCAGGCTGAAAACGAAGAGCAGCCCTTATGTCGGCTGTTCTTCCTGGCTCTCCGTGAGATACGTCCAGCCTTCCCGCTGCTCGATCAGACCTCGGCGGAGCAGCCGGCCCAAAGCGCGCTTGAAGGCCGACTTGCTGATGTTGAATTTCTGCCTGATCACTTCCGGGGCTGTCTCGTCACCATAAGGCATCCGGCCGCCCCGCTCCTTAAGAAGGGTCAGGATCACCTCGGCGTCCTGGTTAATCGCTTCTTCTTTTTGCGGCCGCAGCGAAACATTGAGTTTGCCGTCTTCACGGACATAGGTCACCCGGGCCTCGACCTCTTCGCCGACCTTCAGGCGCCGCGGCATCTCGTCCCGGTGAAGGAAGGCGATATAACGCTCGCTTGTGAATAAAAACGCGCCGGCCTCGCTGTAGTTATAGACCGATCCGGTCACCAGATCGCCGACTTTGACCTCCCGGGCCGGTACCGCCGCCCGCTGCAGTTCTTCTTCCACTTCCATCGTGACCGCCATGCGGCTGGATTTGTCCCGGTACAGTTTTACCCAGACCTTTTCACCCCGTTTAACCGCTCCCCGCATCCCGGCAAACGGCATGAACACGCCGCGCTCCGCCCCGATGTCGACGAACGCCCCGTCCTTGGTGGTATTGATCACCACAGCCCTGGCCACCTGGCCTTCCCGCATCTGAGGCAGCTTCATGCTCGCGGTCAGGCGCCCCTTGGGGTCCAGGTACAGATAAACGGCGATCTCCTCGCCCACGGCCACCTCGCGGGTCTGCTGGGCCTTGTGCAGTAAAATATCATCAGTGGTGTTGCCGCTGCCGGCATCGAGAAAGACGCCTAAATCACTCGCCCGCACCGCCTTCAAAGTGGCAACGTTTCCGGGTATCAGACTGGTTGTTGTCGCCATATATCTATTCCCTACGCTTCATATTTGGCTGCTTTGGCGTCGCCCCACAGCCGTTCAAGATTATAGAACCTTCGGTCTTCCTCAACGAATATATGGACCACGCAGTCGCCGAAATCGAGTAAAACCCAGTGGGAGTCGCGATAGCCCTCTTTTCTGAGCGGTTTGATGCCCTTCTCCGCCAGTTTTTCTTCGATGTTGTCGGCAATCGCCTGAACCTGGGTTGTCGAATTGGCGCTGCAGATGACAAAATGATCGGCCACCAGTGTAATCCCTTCCATATCGAGAATCACGATATCGCGGGCTTTTTTGTCACTGGCCGCCGAGGCCACCAATTCGGGCAAATATGATTCGGTCATGCTTTCCCTCCTGCAAAAATCGATACCTATGTTAGTTATTTCATTCCTAGTATATTCTATTCTGGCAAACTTTTCTGTTTCCTGCCCTGGTGTGGTCCTATCTGACGGACAAGCCTTGCTGTCCAATATAAAAAGCCTGCGGATCGAGTCCGCAGGCTGGCATTCTTGCACTCGTTTCAGGCTTTTTCGGAGCAGCCTGAACCTAATTCTTCTGCGTTTTTCCAGGAACAGTTCCCGCCGCCTTGGCGTCGGTCGAAAACAGCTGCTCCACCAGTTTTCTGCTCTGTTCCTTGTTCGGTACCCAGTAACTCTGGCCATTAATGGTGGCGAAGTTCCCTGGCAGCATCTCGGTGTGAACGCCCTTTTCACTGAACCCTTTGACCGTATTGGCCAGCTTCAGCATCGTGAACGTCGGCATGTCGGTGGCTACGCACTGCCGCAGCGTCGACGTCAGTGCCGGCAGCTTAAGGATCGTACCGACCCGAAACATTTCGTCACTCAGGGCTTGCAAAAAACGCTGCTGGCGTTGAACCCTGCCGATATCGCCGAGTTCGTCATAACGAAACCGCACGTACTGACCGGCCTTTTCGCCGTCAAGGTGCTGATAGCCCTTGGTCAGGTGAATGCTCAATTTGGCGTAGGGATCCTCATAATTCATATTCCGTTCGACATATAGATCCACTCCGCCGAGAATATCCACCGCCTTCATAACCCCCTGCCAGTCAACCTCGATTTAATAATCGATAGGAATGTCCAGGAATTCGACCACCGTGCGCTTGGAAAGCTGCGCACCGCCGTAAGCGTGAGCGTGGGCGACCTTGTCGAGCTCTTTGCGGCCGGGGATCGCCAGCCGGGTATCCCGGGGAATGGACAGCAGATTAACCGTCCCGTCCTGGGGGTTGATGCTTGCCACAATGATCGTGTCTGATCGTTTCGGAGCGTTTGGCTGGTCCGCGTCGCCGCCGTCCAGGCCAAGGATGAGAATATTGATCCGCTTATTCAGCGTATCGGCCGGTTTATTCGCGCTTGCGCCGCTGCCTGTCGCCGGGCTGTCGGCCAGCGAAAAATAGGCATAAGTGGCAGCAGCGGTGATTGTTGTAACCAAGGCGAGAAAGAGAAATAAAACCAGGAACAGGCGCGTCCAGCGGATCTTCCGCCGCGATGTCCCTTTGCCCATTCGGTTTCGCACAATCCTCCTCCTCTCCACAGCAGCAAAAAGGCTTTATCATTGCGGCTTTAGCAAAATAGCGTTGCGCCCCGCAACGGTAGCCGGATGCAGCAATCCTCCCTTGCCAATTACATGTTTCACCGTCTGATCATAGGCCGCCAGCAAGGCGTCCTGCAGGCTTTTGCCGGCCAGAGCCCTGAGCTTGTCTACTCCGGGATAAGACCGTCCCGGTTCAATGAAATCGGCCAGAAAGATAATATTATCAAGAAGCGACATCACCGGCCCGCCGGTGGTATGCCAAACGATAGCATGCAGCACCTCACTGTCGAGTACTCCATAGTCGCGACGGGCGATAACAGCGCCGACCGCGGCGTGCAGCAAAATCGGTTCCCGTTTATCGACATCAGTCACCACTATACCAAAGGCCTCGGCCGTTTGCAACAGGATGTTGCTGGACATCTCCCGGGCACAGTCGTGAACCAGTCCCGCCAGGCAGGCCTTCTCCTCATCTGCGCCATAAAGCCTGGCAAGCCGGACTGCCGTGGCGCTGACGCCAACACAGTGCTTGAAACGTTTGGCTGATAATATATTAGATAGCTTGTTGCGTATTTCTTCCATCATTCTTTTCACCCTAAAATACAAAATTCGCCAAACAGGCCTGGGTTCCTGCGTCCTTCCGGCGCCAAACGGCAGATAAAAAGACTTGGCTTGCGCCAAGTCCATCAGGGTACGATCAGCAACCGGTGCCTGTCCTTCACCCCAAACGATATCCGCTATGAAAGTAAATGCCTCCTTACGACAGGAGGCAACTATTACTAACCTTGACGCGGTTTGGCTTCATTCACGACTACCTGACGTCCGCCCAACTCAGCCCCGTTCATCGCAGAAACCATTTTGTCGGCGTCACCGTCTTCCACTTCAACAAAACCAAAGCCTCTGGACCTGCCTGTTTCCTTGTCGGTAATGATCCGGCTGGATACGACAGTGCCATAGGGGCGAAAAGCATCTGCAAGGTCCGCTTCGGTTGTGCCCCAGGGCAGATTACCGACGTACAGAGTTTTCGGCATGAAGGAATCACCTCTCTTTCCCGCGAACTCGACATTCTCACATCCTCATTATTTGCAATTCGGCGCCGCTTATGCCTGCCTATATTTGGGAGGATGTAAGAATAAGGTGATACTTATATGTTGCTAATCCAGTATCTACGCGGCTTTTCCTGTTGTTACCATTTTGTTGTACAGGCTGAGTAGTACCTGCCAATACAATTTTAGCACATTATACAAGGAAACTTAAAGTAATTGATAATTATACGGATTGCATATAAAGAAAAAACGGATTTCACTGAGTATAGTGACTATCATTAACTTGTTCAATATACTGGCCAAACGATAAAAATAGCGATTTCCAATGTTTCAGTACAAGTTCTGCGTTCTTGGCAAACCTAAACTAAAGAGAAAGAGCAGGCATGATGTGGCCTGCTTCTTCTGTGGTATTGTTACTGCAGGTGCTTAGGGATAACAACAATCATTGCCGTACCGACACCAACCTCTGATTCGCACCGGATGCCGCCGCCTAATCTTCTGACAAGCGCCCTCACATAGGCGAGGCCTAAACCCTCCCCAGGCTGATCCTGTTTCCCCACACGCCGGAACGGTTCAAATATTTTCTCGCGATCGTCGTCAGCAATACCTCGTCCGTTGTCTTTGACAGTGATAACATATTCGCGTTTACTTTCTACGCACCCTATTTCAATATGTCCTTTGCGGTTATCGTCCAGGTATTTGATAGCATTATCCACCAAATTGCCGATGATCTGCTCCATAGCCAACTGATCAGTTTGGATATGTGGCAACAAGCCTTCCTCTACATGAATATTACCTTCGCTTATCTGGTGCTGGCAGGACTGTAGAACTGCGCTGACAAGCCGCCGCATGTCCACTTCACTGTAATTGAGCTCGCGTCGTCCCATACGGGACAGACTGAGCAGGGCGTTCACCATACGATTTAGTCTGTCAACGGACGCGTCAATGAACTGCTGCGCGTCTGGGACCTCTTTGTCGATCAGTTCGTCCACTTTCGCCTGAACTTCTTCAGGAAGAAGCGGCGCAAACTCGTGAGCGATTCGCCTGAGTTCAGCCAACGAATATCCAAGTTCCGTACTGAAACCTTTCAGGTTGACCATCGGTGACCGAAAGTCGTGGGCAATGGTATTTACAAAAGCCTTAAGTTCAGTGTTAGCCGCCGCTATCTCGTCGGCAAATCGCCTTTGCTCCGCCTCGGCTTCTTTTCTAGCAGTAATATCAGCGGTAACCAACGCAACCAGTCCCGGCTGAGGACTATAGGCCGAGAACTCAAACCACTTATTGCCCGGACCAAAAAACAATTCGAAAGCCTTCGGTTGACCAGTGAGCGCAACATTTCCCAATTCCTGAATCCAGTCGAAGGGTTCTTCTTCGATGGTAGGGTAAACCTCTGTCAACCGCCTGCCCACAACTTCGTCGGCCTTCCGGCCAGAAATTATTTCATATGCCGGGTTGACCTCAAGATATTCAAGATCGACCGGACGGCCATGTTCATCCACGATTACTTTGCGCAGGACAAATAGGTTCTGCATGTTTTCAAACAAGCTCCGATAATGGGCCTCTTTTGCCTTGAGGGCTATGTTGGACCTACGCAGTTCCTCCTGGGTCACCTGCTTAGCTTCAATTTCCCCCTTTAGCGCCACGTTGCTTTCGCAAAGCTCTCTGGTTTTTTCCAGAACCCTTTCTTCCAGTTTGGCGTTCATGTTTTGTAGGAGTTTTTCGTTTTCCCGGATCTTTTGCTCAGCAATCCGCTGTTCCGTTACATCCGCTGCGATGACTACCACGTAACCGGGTTCAGGGCTGTACGCCACCGTGAAATACCATTTGGAGAGATTCCTATAGTAATCAGTGAAGGAGATCGGCGTACCGGTCACAGCCACACTGATGTATTTCTTCACCCTTGTCAAAGTCTCTTCACCCGGATTAGGGAAAAGCTCAGTCACCCTCCGACCGTTTATCTGGGATGCGGAACGCTCCAGATACTGCTCATATAACGAATTGACGCTGACATATTCTAGATCCGTAGGACTACCCTGCTGGTCAGATACTACCTTCAGCAAGGAACAGCCGTTGGGCATAAGTGAGAATATCTTGTGATATTGTTCCTCACTCGCTCTCAGCTGACTAGTCCTATCCTGGACAAGGGTTTCCAGATGATCGCGATGTTTCACCAGTTCGGATTCCTTGGCCCGCAGTTCTTCGTTCTGCGCCTCCAGCTCCTCCCGCTGGGCCTCCACTTCCGAAGTCCGCTCATTTACCATCTTCGCCAGAGAGACGTTCAGTGCCCGTTGCTCTTCCTGACGTTTGATCAGCAGGAAGACGAGAATCAGTATGAGTAGGTTTGCCAGTACAGCCCCTATAATATAGCCGCGTTTACGCTGTTCAAAGGAGGATAACGCCACCTTGGTCGAAATGCCCACAGCAACGATAAGAGGAAAGTCGGGCATGGCGCGGTAACTGACGATCCGACTGATCCCGTCGGTTTTACTTGTTCCTGTGTAGCTGCCGATCGGGACTCCGCCCTTTACCCGATTCGTCAGTTCACCGGTACCGTAAGTCTTGTCTGAAATATCCGCAGTCTGACGGGTCAGGCGGTATCCATCCAAGTGGGTAAGCGAAATCAGCTGACCCTCGCCAAGGTTAACCGTCTTATAGTAGGAAAGGAAATAGTCGGCCCTCGTCCCGATGAAGACTATACCACCGAACGATCCGTCCGGTTTGCTGATTCTGCGGGTGAATGGGATAGCGGCCACTCCGTCGAGCCTGCCAACAACCGGTGGATCAACGTACATCTTATTTGTTGCGTTATCGCGAGGAATGCTGAAATACGTCCGATCGGAGCGGCTTTCGCCCTTTATGTTCTCGATATAGGAAGCAACCGCTGTTCCCTGTTCATCAAAAACGGCGACCAAGCTCCGCGTAGAATCCTCGGCGGCATTCTCGGCATCGGCAAGAAAAACAGGGTCACTTAGGCCACCGCGTTCATAAGACCGCTTCATATTGATCAGATCTTTGTCGATTTCTATAAGAATTCGCCGGACGTGTTCCTCAAAACTGATAGCCATGTTCATCGTTTCCGATCCAGCTTCCGCGACAGTTCTGTCATAATCTTGATTAATCTCGAAAGACGCAAGCCCCCAAAGGGCGAAGATAAACAGCGCCCCGGTCATCAAAATGAACAATGAGGTTCTGGAGAAATGCCGATTCCCAATATGCATTACCCGTGACTCCCCCGTTCGACGGAAGTTGACCACAATGCTGTTATTTATAATTCGTCAAAGAATGCGGTTATCCTACCCACCCATAAGTAAACAACTACCTCTTATACGTCTTTGAGAACCGTAACGAAAAAGGACAACCATAGGTCGTCCTCATAAGTTTAAATTGATGTATACCTCATCATTGGCCATAAGAAATATACACGCGAATACTCAGTAATTATACAGATAAAGCGACAACCGGCTGTATTTAAATAAACCGGTTATTGCCTGTGATATATTTGTTGAACACTATATTAGTATCGCAAAGGCCTGCCGTTTGTAAAACGGCAGCGGCGCGACGCGCCTCAGGACTGAAAATAACGGACAACAAAAATACTGGCGAAACCAACTGCCCAAAAGCCAAGAAGAATCATCGAAAGTTGGTCCACGTACTTTTCCCCCTCGTTATGCTTGCAAATACGTTTCAATTCTCCCATATGAGTATATCTTATAAAAATATGATACAGGTTAAAAATGACAAATCAATGACAACCCTGCGCCTTTGATGAAACGCCAAAACCCCGGTGGCTATTTTCCACCGAGGTTATTTTGTCAGTGTATCCCCCATATGTTCACCCGCTGGGCGACAGTTTTTTAAAACTGCGAAAGGCGCAGGCTGCGATTATCGCATTCCACCAGGCCGCGCACCACGCCGTAAAATCGGATCTTTTTCTGATCTTCCGATGGGCAAGATTCACACTTTTGCACAGATAGATCGCCATCACCCCGTCGGGGCTGCTGGTCAGCACCAAAGTGCACTGGGCCTGTCCTTCGGCGATGTCAAGATAAAGCTTGTGTCCGGAAGTGGTATCAAACTGCATGCTGAAGCTCGGATTCACTGTAAATTGATCCATATCGCCCATCCCCATTCTCCGCGATTCCCTTTCGGCGCGGTCTGTAGCCTACCCTTTTCCCGCACGGCCGCTTATGTTGTAAAGCAGTATCAGCGTTACCAGCAAAGCTATCAAGATAAGGATGGCGAAAAGCCCCAGCAAACCCGCCACCATTTTGCCGCCTCCAATCTATAACTTATTATACCTTATATTCCATCATTTTCCAATTATTTTTATTTTTATTCGCAGTTTATCGCTGACAAACAAAAAAAAACCGGTTCCCCGGTTGCCTTGTCGTCGTTTTAATCAATAATGCCCCGCCTCAGGCAGGGCAATTAGGAAAAAAAATATTTTCCTGCTTTTTATGAGTAAGATATTTATCATAGATAATCCGAATTGCCGCGATGATCGTACGGCAGTGGATGTCCTGAAAAACGTGGAGCAGTTCTTCAATCAGCCTGGTTGGTCCGTCCTGCAGCGATTGTCCTATCAAAAGATCGGCGATAAATCTTCGTGAAACTTCCGGAACCAAAGTACAGTCGGCTTCAACAATTTCATCTGTAATTGTATCGATAAGAACAATAACCCCCACCGGCTTGTTTGATACAGAGGTATCGACAGGCGGTTTCGCATAACCCGAAAACATCACGTATCTCGTCTCCGTCATTGAACCACCCCACCCTCACATCCGGCAAAAGCCGGGCTTTCCGGGAGAAAACCGCACTAAACACAATGTTTGATTTCAACTTAACTTCAGCAAATCCTTCTTGGCTTTAAAAATTATTTTATATCGTCTTTTACCCTAGATCTCATTATTATAAAAACAAGATTTCGCTGTATGGCAACATTTTTTTTGCCAGCGCTGCCGGAAGAAAAAAAGATAAAATCAGGCAGAGTCCGCCTCTGCCTGTTGCTGCATCCATATTGTCGGCGCCTCTTTCGTTGTCCAGGCACGGCAGCTTCAGCCGGTGGTCTGCTCCAAGCCCTGCATACGCCGTTGCACCTGCTGACGGAAGATATATTTGATAATTCCGTCGCGGGAGCGTTCATCAATGGCGGTAAATTTCATACCAATTCCATAATGATCGGATTCCATCAGCGGGGGGACAATCCGGACAACTTCTCCCTTGGCTTCCACCGTCGTCTTTTCGCTCAGTGGCAGCATGATCTTCGTCCCCGCCCCGATCGACAATGGCCGGGGCAGCAGAAACTGCACACCGCCGCCGCTGATGTCCTTGGTCAGGGCTTTGACGCTTGTCCGATCGCCGACCTCCACCTGGATGCCCAGGTGAACATTCAGTCTCACGAAGGAACGCATTTGAATTTTGACGATATCCGCCGGCCAGGCGATCCTCCATAGCGGTACCAGATCCTCGATGACATCGATCAGGTTTGACTCAAAGCAGTAGGCACAGTTTCCTGTTGTGACCCGCCCGTCGAACCGTCTCCCGGACTCAGGCGCCATAAAGCGCCCGTCGCCGTATGGAACTGCAATCACCAGCGTTCCTGTTTCAACAGCTTCGATGCGGCTGTTGAAACGGCGGCCGTCTTGATAATCGGATTCTCTTTCGTTGATTTCGATTTTCTGGTTCAGCTGGAAGATATGTTTGTCCATATATTTGTCCATTTTACCCCCCCGCATTTCTCAAGACCGGCCGGCAAATGATGTTCCGGTTGCCGGCGTTGTTGTCATTTACTGTACAGAGCTTCCTTCAAAATATAGCTCTCCACACTCTCAGGCACAATATATTTGATCGACCGGCCCTTTTTCACGCGTTCACGGATATCAGTCGACGAAATTTCCAGTTCCGGGGTATCCAGGTGGTGAATGCGCTCCCGCCCCTGCTCGCCAAAATACTCGATCACCTCATCGAGAGTACTCACACAGCCCGGCCGGGTGGCAGCGACAAAATGGCACAACTGAAGCACTTGATCAACATTGTTCCAGGTTGACAGCTCACTGATGGCATCGGCGCCGGTGATAAAATAAAACTCGGTGTTTTCGTCATACTGAGCCGCCAGCGCCCGCAGGGTGTCGATGGTAAAGGAAGGGCCCGGCCGTTCCAGCTCGATGGCTGAGACAAAAAAATGCGGATTGGAATAGGTGGCCATCACTGTCATGATGTAGCGATGGATGGCCGGAATGACCGGCGAATCCAGTTTATGCGGCGGGGTACCGGCAGGGATGAAAATCACCTTGTCCAGACAGTATTCAATCCTGACCGCTTCAGCGGTAACCAAATGACCGACATGAATCGGATCAAAGGTACCACCCATAATGCCGATTTTGCGTTTCTTACCCATCAAGGCCTCTCCCCTGCTTTGTCTTTTCCTGTCTATTATATCAGAGACAAGCAAATTAGAAAACCCAGCTTATTTTCCGCCTTTTTTCGCCAGCAGCCTATAACCCCAACATATCGGCGACAATCCGGACCATCGCCATCATCGCGGCGATGACAACGGCGGCCCGGATTGTATCAACAAGGTCCCACCTGGCCTTGTCGGTCTTCAGATAATTGATCAGGGCCCACAGATAGCCCATCCTGCGTCCTCCTCGCGCCGTACCAGCCTTTTTCGCTAGCATGCCTACATCCGGCCTTACTCATACCTCAGCGCGTCGATAGGGTCAAGCAGCGCCGCTTTGCGGGCCGGGTAGAGTCCGAAGAAGAGACCGGTCAGAACCGATACGCCAAAGGAGGCGATGATCGCCGTCCCGGAAATCACCGTGGCCCATCCGGTTACCCGGGAAATAATCTGTGCTCCGCCGACCCCCATAAAGATGCCGATCAGTCCGCCGGTGACTCCGATGACGATGGCTTCGATCAAAAACTGGAGCAGAATGTTGCTAAACGTGGCCCCAAGAGCCTTGCGGATCCCGATTTCCCGCGTCCGCTCGGTGACCGACACCAGCATGATGTTCATGATGCCGATACCTCCGACAACAAGGGAAATGGCGCCGACAACTCCAAGAAAGATGGTCATTGTATTGGTGGTTTCCTGGGCGGTGGCCATGATGGCCGCCAGGTTACGCACCGTGAAATCGTCGGGAACATTGGCCGGCAGGTGATGCCGTACCCGGAGCAGGGTCGTGATGTCGTCCTGGACCTGGTTGATGACGTCGCCGTTTTCGGCCTGCACGCTGATGCTGTTAACATAGGTAATCCCGATCAGCCGGTCCTGGGCCGTGGTCAGGGGAATCACCGCAAGATCGTCCTGGTCCTGCCCCATACCCGACTGGCCCTTGAGTTCCAGCACGCCGATGACTCGAAACGGCGCTTTATTGATCCGGATGGTCTGTCCCACCGGGCTGATGTCTCCGAACAGGTTCGTCGCCACCGTCTGGCCCAGCACCACCACCCGGGCCCGCGAATCCAGGTCACGGCTGGTAAAAAAACTGCCTGACGCCACGTTCCAGTTGCGGACATCGAGAAATTCAGGCGTACTGCCCTGGACCTGCGTCACCCAGTTCTGGTTGCCGAACACCACCTGATACGACCGCTGGGCGCTGGGTGCGACGGCGCTGATGCCGGAGATTTCCCGGCTGATGGCCTGAGCGTCCTGGCTGGTAAGGGTAATATTCGATCCCGCCGCCAGCCGAACGCCGCCCGAAGGCGAGTTGGAGCCAGGCAGGACGATAAGCAGGTTGCTGCCGAGACTGGCGATGGAGCTTTCCACCCGCTGCTGCACGCCCTTGCCGACAGACAACATGGCAATGACCGCGCCCACCCCGATGATAATCCCCAGCATGGTGAGAATCGAGCGGAGCTTATTGGCTTTTAAGCCGTCGAAGGCGATTAAGACACTTTCCCAGAACATGCTCCCGCCTCCCCTGTTCTGTCCTCGTCGCGGACGATCTTGCCGTCGCGGACATGGATGATCCGGCGGCTGAACATGGCGATATCCGGTTCGTGGGTGACCAGGATGATGGTCCGTCCCTCGTTGTTGAGACGGCAGAATATCTCCATGATCTCGTTGCCTGACTTGGTGTCAAGGTTGCCGGTAGGCTCGTCAGCCATAACGATGGCCGGATCGTTGACCAGCGCCCGGGCGATGGCCACCCGCTGCTTCTGGCCGCCGGACAATTCGTTGGGACGGTGGTCCTTTCGTTCCGCCAGCCCTACCATGGTCAGAGCCCGCAGAGCGTTATCCATCCGGGTTTTTTTGTCCACTCCGGCATACACCATCGGCAAAGCCACATTCTGCAGAGCCGACATCCGGGCCAGCAGATTGAAATTCTGAAACACAAAGCCGATTTTCTTATTCCTGGTCAGCGCCAATTCATCGTCTCCCAGTCTGGCGACCTCCTGGCCGTCCAGGCGGTACGATCCTGTGGATGGCCGGTCGAGACAGCCGAGGATGTTCATAAGCGTTGATTTGCCTGATCCCGAAGGACCCATGATGGCCGTAAGTTCGCCTTCGGCGATTTCAAGATCCACCCCGGCCAGGGCGTGGACGATGTTGTCGCCCATGACATAGGTTTTGGTAATATCCTTCAGCACAATCGTCATATCGCCGTCTCCTCCCCTAACGCAGTCCGCGCATCGGGTTGCCGCCGGCCGGCTGCTGGGTCTGGGCGCCGGCAGCCGCTTTGGCCGCAGGCAGCACGACCTGGTCGCCTTCTTTGATTCCGCTGAGAACTTCCGTTTTTTCGTCGTCGGACAGGCCAAGCTGAACCACAGCGGTCTGCGGTTTACCGTCAACCATCACCTGCACGGTTTTCTGCCCTTTGACTTCCTTGACCGCGGATAACGGTATGACCAGCGTATTCCTGCTCTCGCCGACCCTGACGGTAACCCGGGCGGTCATGGTGGGGAAAAGCAGTCCCTGGGGAGAGTCAACATCGACATAGACGGTATAGTAGACTACATTGGACTGGACAGTGGCTTTCTGGGATATCAGCGATATGACACCATGAAAGGTTTTGCCCGGATAAGCGTCCACCGTGAAATCGACCGTCTGCCCGAGCTTCACCCTGCCGATATCCGATTCGTCCACCTGTACCTGAATCTGCATCTTGGACAAGTCAGCCACCGTCAACAGCACCATCGGGTTGGAAATACCCGGCGCCACCGTCTGCCCGGCGGGAATGGGCTTGCCGATCACCCGGCCGTCGATGGGAGCGGTGATGACGGTGTAGCTCAGCTGAGACGCGGCGTTGTCGTATGTAGCCTTCGCTACGTCGTAGTTGGTGCGGTCGGCGTCAAGCTGCTGAATCGATACGCCGCCGATGGCGGCCAGCTGTCTGCTGCGCTCATAGTTGGCCCCAGTGTTGACCATCTGGGCCCGGGCCTGGTCAACCTGGCTTCTCAGCGCGGTATCGTCAAGGACGATCAGGACCTGTCCCGCTTTAACCATGTCGTTTTCATTGACCTTGACTTCGGTAATCAGGCCGGTGATACGCGCACTGACATCGACCGAGTTCACCGCCGCGATGGTTCCCGTGGCGGCCACGCTGGCCAGGATGTCGCCGCGTTCCACCGTCATGGTAGTACCGGTGAACGCCGGCTTGTTGCTCTTGCCGTAATAGGTCATGCCGCCCCAGGCCGCCATCACCACGACCAGCGCCAGAACAATCCATTTCTTATATTGAAAAATCTTTTGCCAGATCGCTTGCATCACTGCACCTCCGTGTAGTATTAATTCAAGTGTACTACCATCTGACTGACCAGTCAACATTATAATCGGCCGCTGGGCGGTACAAGTCTCTCTATTACAAGCATAATAGCCAGATATGAAAAATATGTGACAAAAGTCCGCCCTGGCAAAATAACTTCGCCAGGGCTTTATTCAGCGTATTTGTCCGTTGCCGCTGACGATGAACTTGCTGCTCGTCAGTTCGGCCAGGCCCATCGGCCCTCGGGCATGCAGTTTTTGGGTGCTGATGCCGATTTCCGCTCCGAATCCGAACTCCAAACCGTCGGTAAAGCGGGTGGAGGCGTTGACATACACCGCGGCGGCATCCACTTCGCTTTGGAAACGGCGGGCGTTGTCATAATCCCGGGTGACAATGGCTTCCGAGTGGCGGGTGCTGTAAGCGGCGATATGCTCAAGCGCCGCGGCGATATCGTCCACCACTCTCACCGCCAGGATCAGGTCAAGGTATTCAGTGGCCCAGTCCTCATCAGTGGCTGGCTTCACCGCCGCATGATACCGTCTGGTCTCAGCGCAGCCGCGGATTTCCACCCCGGCCTCGTGATACTGGGTGAGCATCCCCGGCAGAAATTCTGCCGCGACGGAGCGGTGAACCAGCAGCGTTTCCATCGCGTTGCAGACCCCGGGGCGGGATACCTTGGCGTTGAAAGCGATAGCCTGAGCCATCGCCAGGTCGGCTGAGGCGTCGACGAAGGTATGGCAGACACCGATGCCGGTCTCGATCACCGGTACGGTGCTGTTTTCCACCACCGTCCTGATCAGGCCGGCACCACCTCTGGGAATGATGACATCAAGATATTCCTTCAGTTTGAGCATGGCATCCACCGCCTGGCGGTCGGTGGTTTCCACCAGCTGCACCGTCCCTTCCGGAACCCCGGCGCCGGTGGCGGCGGCCGAGAGAACCCGGGCCACTGCGACATTCGAGCCGATGGCCTCCGAACCGCCGCGCAAAATGACGGCATTGCCGGCTTTGAGGCAGAGTCCGGTGGCGTCGGCCGTGACGTTCGGCCGGGCTTCATAAATAATAGCGATGACGCCAAGCGGTACGCGAATCTTTGTAATTTCCAGCCCGCTAGGGCGGCGGCCGCCGCTGATCACTTCACCGATCGGATCAGGCAGCGCGGCGATTTCCCTGAGGCCGTCAGCCATAGCCCTGACCCGGGCCTCATTAAGCATCAGCCGGTCGAGAAGAGCCCGGGACAGCCCCTTGTCGCGGCCTTTATCCAGGTCAACCGCGTTGGCGGCCAAAATCGCGCCGCAGTTTGCTTCCAGCGCCGCGGCCATAGCCATCAACGCGGCGTTTTTCACGGTTGTTGGCAGGCCGGCCAGAATCCTGGCCGCTTTCTTGGCCCTGGCCCCCTTGTCGCGGAGTTCGACAGCATAATCCATGTGCTTCCCCTCCTATACCAATAACACCAGATTGTCCCGGTGTATCACTTCATCATAGGGTTTGCCGCCCAGAATCGCGGCGATCTCATTGGTATGGGCCCCCATAATCCTGCGGGCCTCGTCGGCGTTATAGTTGGCTATTCCTCTGGCGATTTCGCGGCCTTCGGCTGTGAGGATGCGAATAGTATTGCCGTGTTCGAACTTCCCTTCCACCGCTTTGATGCCGGCGGCCAACAGGCTCGAACCGCCTTTTAGGATGGCCCGCTCACAGCCTTTGTCCACCGTCACCGACCCATGGATCCGGGCCCCGAAAGCCAGCCAGCGTTTGCGGATATGCAGCCGGTTTTCCTTCGGCAGGAAAAGGGTTCCCAGCTTGGCGCCGCTCACGATCTCCCGGATAACTCCGTGCCGGCCGCCGGAGGCAATCACCATGACCACCCCGGAATTGACGGCGATCTTGGCGGCCTGAATCTTGGTGTACATGCCGCCTGTGCCGGTGGGCGTCCCAGGGCCGCCGGCCAAATCCTCGATCTCGGCCGTGATATCGGTCACTTCCTCCACCAGATGGGCGTCGGCGCTCTTTTGGGGATTGGCAGTATACAGTCCGTCGACGTCGGACAGGATGATAAGCAGATCGGCGTCGACGATACTGGCGACCATCGCCGACAGGGTATCGTTATCGCCGATCTTGAGCTCATCCACCGCTACGGCGTCGTTTTCATTGATAACCGGTATGACCCGCATCGCCAGCAGGCTCATCAGCGTGTTGCGGGAATTGACATAACGTTTGCGGTTAACCGAATCCTCGCGGGTAAGCAGCACCTGGGCGACGATCTGACCGTACTCGCCAAACAACTTCTCATAGGTATGCATCAGGATGCCCTGTCCGACCGCCGCAGCCGCCTGGATCTCCGGCATCGTTTTCGGCTTTTCCTTCAGTCCCAGCCGGGCCATTCCGGCCCCTACGGCGCCGGAAGAAACTAGGATGATCTCTTTGTCCTGATTGGCCAGGTCGGAAAGCTCCCTGACCAGTTTCTCGATCTGATCCAGATTCAGTTTCCCGGTACCGTAAGTCAGCGTACTTGTGCCGACCTTGACGACAATTCGCTTGGCGTCAGCCAGATTGCTCCTGGTGAGCATGGCGATCTCCCCCATTAATTCGGTAACTCAATTTTCGGCTTCTCCGAATGACGCCGGTACAGGAGTCCGTTCCGGCCGATAACCTGCACCAGTTCCGCACCAATCGCCCGGGCCAGCGAGTCGATCGCCTCCCGCGGCTCCTGCGGACTGTTTTTCAGCACCCGTACTTTGATCAGTTCCCGGGCGGCGATTACATCCTCGGCCCCGGTCATCACCGTATCCGCCACACCGGCCTTGCCGATCTGGACCACCGGGTCCAGGCTGCTGCCCAGCGCCTTCAGATACCTCTTCTGTTTACTTGTCAGCATAAAAGTCTCAGGGTTGCCCCTGCCTCCTAGTCCTTAAACTCAAATTCCATGCCCCGGATGCGCACCGTGTCGCCTTCCTTTATGCCGCGTTCCCGCAGGGAGATGTCGATGCCGAGCTTCCGCCAGATCAGTTGAAACCGGCGGAGGGCTTCGTCATTTTCAAAATTGGTCATCGCCACCAGCTTGTCGATACCTTTTCCCTGAACCATAAAGGCCCCGTCCTCGTCCCGGCCGATGGTATACTCTTCTTCCGGTTTGGCTTCGAAGACGACGGTATCAATTGGTTCAGCCGGCTCGTCCTTGTACTCGGCCAAAAGCTGCGCCGCACGCTCCATGAGCTGCGGCAGCCCTTCGCCGGTGGCAGCCGAAATAGGATATACCTCGCGGCCTTCCTTGGCAAGATAGTCGGCCACCTGCTGAAAATGTTCCCGCGCCTGCGGCAGGTCCATCTTGTTGGCGGCGACGATCTGCGGCCGGGACGCCAGCCTTTCGTTGTACAGCTTGAGCTCGTCGTTGATCTTATGGTAGTCCTCGACCGGATCCCGGCCTTCCAGGCCGGAAACGTCCAGGACGTGGATAATAACCCGCGTCCGCTCGATGTGGCGGAGAAAGTCGTGTCCCAACCCCTTGCCTTCATGGGCGCCATCAATCAGCCCGGGAATATCGGCCAGAACGAAGCTCTGCCCCTCCCGCAGGCTGACCACCCCCAATACCGGGGTGAGGGTGGTGAAATGATAGGCGGCGATCTCCGGTTTTGCCGCCGATACGGTGGCCAGAATGCTCGATTTGCCGACACTGGGATAACCTACCAGACCGATGTCGGCCAGTACTTTCAGTTCCAGTACCAGCGCGCGCTCTTCGCCTGGTTCTCCCTGTTCGGCGAAAGTCGGGGCCCGGTGGACGGAGGACACAAAACGGGCGTTTCCTCGCCCGCCGCGACCGCCCTTGGCCACCACCAGTTCTTGTCCCGCGGTTGTCAGGTCGCCGAGAACCTGGCCGGTAGCCTCGTCCTTGACCAGTGTTCCGGGAGGTACCTTGACGTACAGATTTTCGCCCTGATGGCCATGCATGTCTTTCGTCTGGCCATTGTCGCCGCTGGCTGCCTTAAACTTGCGCTTGAAGCGAAAGTCGACCAGGGTGTTGATGTTGGGGTCAACCACCAAAACGGTGTCTCCGCCGCGCCCTCCGTCACCGCCGCTCGGTCCGCCCCGCGGCACAAATTTCTCCCGGCGGAAACTGGACATGCCGTTGCCGCCGTCACCGGCCTTTACCTGAATTTTGGCTCTGTCAATGAACATCGTTGCTCTGTCTCCTTCGGCTGCGGTAGCTCGCTTTTCCTATGCTATGTAATATATGCCAATCAGCCGAATATTATAATCCTGCGTCCCGCCCCCCGGCGGCCTGTTGTTCGCGGTACGCCTGAAGCGGCTTGGCTACAAGGTCGGGATCTTTTGATAGTTCTTCAATATATCGCAGGGCCTTCTCCACCCGGCCCAGTTGCAGCAGGGCGTGAACAACCTGGAAGTGGTTGATGAAATCGTGGCGTTGCGCCCGCAGCAATTTCTCCATCTGGTCCGAACTGTCCTTAGACATAAAACGCCCTCCTATCTGGCTATCTTAATGCTTTCGCGTCCCTCCGGCAAAAATCCTGTCGGAGCCAAAAAATAGTGCCTGCGGCGCTTCCTGCCACAGGCACTAGGGTCCACTCTCTACATTACCGCTTCTTCCACCGGGTATACGCTGATCTGGCGATTCTCGCGGCCTTTGCGCTCGAACGCGACCCGGCCGGTGACTTTGGCGAACAAGGTATCGTCGCTGCCGATACCGACATTCATGCCAGGATGGAAGTGGGTGCCCCGCTGGCGAACCAGGATGCTGCCGGCAGAAACCACCTGGCCGTCGTGGCGCTTGACGCCAAGGCGCTGCGCCGCGCTGTCACGGCCGTTTCGCGAACTGCCTACACCCTTTTTATGAGCAAAAAGCTGAAGATCAAATTTAAACATTTCATTCACCTCCTGTGTTCGGCGATACGAACACTACTCGAACTGACTTTAGCGATTTCCGTCAAACCTAGGAGCATTGTCGCCAAAACCGCTTCAGTCAAAGCATCGGGCGGTTTTTTCAGCTCCAGGATAAGTTTTCCCTCGGCAATATCCAGGGTAAATTCGCGTTTCAGCTGCCGCTCAAGTCCAAGCACTGCTGTCTGGGTCAAAGCAGCAACCCCGGCGCACACGATATCCTGCCCATGAGGAGCGGTACCTGCGTGGCCGTTGACCGCAAAGCCGGTAATTTCCCCGGCGCTGTTGCGATAAACCTGAATGTTGATCACTAGGCATCAATCTTTTCAATAACGACTTTCGTATATGGCTGACGATGGCCTTGGCGCCTGCGGTAATTGGCTTTGGCCTTGTACTTGAAAACAAGAATCTTCTTGCCTTTACCCTGGGCCAGCACCTTGCCGGTCACTTTGGCGCCGGCTACCACCGGTTTGCCGATAGTGAGTTCGCCGTCTTTGACCACAGTCAAAACCCGGTCAAACTGCACAGCTTCGCCTTCACCTGCGTCAAGCTTTTCCACCATGACCACGTCGCCTTCGCTGACGCGGTATTGCTTGCCGCCGGTCTCGATGATTGCATACATATGTTACACCTCCCTACATATTCATACTCGCCGGATGCGGTACTTCAGGCCGTAAGTCAGCCCAAAGGTTTGTGACCTTCGCCGAGCGGTTCGGGACAACGAGTAGGACAGTCGCCTACAGCACAAAATTTTATCATAAAGCCTTGTTTTTGTCAATAAACCGGCCTGTGACGGTCCTGTCGGTGACCTGACTACTTGCCCTGCAGGATGCAGTAGGCTTCGCCGTGCATCGTCGGAACCTCTTCCACCACCAACTGGCGCGACAGCTCTTTCGCCAGACGTTCCAGCTCGCCCTGGCGTTTCAGCTCCTCGGCCACCCGCGGTCCCACCTGGATAATCAGCGGTTTGCCGGCCGGTTCGAGTTTGTTCAGCTTGCGAAGCTCGCGCCGGACGGCGATCGCCACCGTTTCCGGCGAACGGATAAGGCCCCGCCCCTCACACCAGGGACACTCGCCGTATAGAACGGTCTCCAGATCCTGCCGTGCCTTCTTGCGGGTCATCTCCACCAGTCCCAGACGGGTGATGCCAAGAACGCTGGTCTTGGTCCGGTCCTTCTTCAGCCGATCCTCCAGCGCGGCGAGCACCGCCTGCTGGTGTTCTTCCTTATCCATATCGATAAAATCGATGATAATGATGCCGCCGATATCCCTCAGCCGGATCTGGCGGGCGATTTCCGCCGCCGCCTCCAGATTGGTCTGAAAAACCGTGTCCCATAAGGCGGTTCGGCCGACAAACCGCCCGGTGTTGACATCAATGACTGTCAGCGCCTCGGTGCGGTCGATCACCAGATAGCCGCCGCATTTCAGCCAGACCCGCCGTTCCTGCAGCTTCTCCAGTTCGCTGTCGATTCCGTAGCAGGTGAAAATATCCTCCGCCCCTTCGTAGAGCTCCAGCCGGTCCGCCAGCTCCGGCGAGGTGAACCTGAGGAGATCATTGACCCGTCCGTAGGCTTCCCGGTTGTCGACAACGAACTTTTCCACATCGGCGGCCAGGTAATCCCGCACCAGCCGGATCACCAGATCGACGTCGCGGTAAAGCAGCATCGGCGCCTTGGCCCGTTTGAACCTTGCCTCCAGGGCGTTCCACATATTGACCAGATACTCGATATCCTTGGTCAGGTCATCCGCACTCTTGCCTTCGGCAACAGTCCGGATGATGATTCCCATGCCTTTCGGCCGGACTCTGTCAGCCACCTCCCGCAGGCGTCGCCGTTCCTCTTCCGATCCGATCCGCCGGGAAACGCCGCTGAACTCGACGGTAGGCATCAGCACCACGTATCTTCCCGGCAGCGTCAACTCATTGGTGAGGCGGGGCCCTTTTGTTCCCAGGGCGTCCTTGGTCACCTGCACAGCGATCTCCCGGCCGACGCTCAGCGGTTCGGTCTTGCTGCCGGGCCTGGCTTCGTCGCCAAGGTCGCCGCTGTAAAGAAACCCGTTTTTATCTCGGCCGATATCGACGAAGATTGCCTGCATCCCAGGCAGTACGTTCTGAACCTTCCCTTTATAGATATTGCCGACAATGTGCCCGCTGCCGCTGCGTTCCACCACGGCTTCGACCAGTTCCCCGTCCTCCAAGAGAGCCATCCGGGCCTCTTCCGGCACCATGTTCACGACAATGGTTTTGGCCATGGTCTCGCCTCCCTAACCGGTTCAGATATCCAGCGGCGACATGCGGCGGCCGCCTTGAATCACATAAAGTCCGCGGCGGTTGATCAGCGCAGCCGCTGGGTCGACTGCCAGCCCGAACTGGCTGACAAGCACCGCCAGAACGGCGCTGGGCTTGACACTGCCCCCCGGGGTGATCTTTATCTCCATATCCAGCGCCAGACCCTCACCGGTTGCCGTCAGCCCGATCTCGCCGGCGACATACTCCTTTACGTCAAGCTGCCGCTTCCCTTTGGGGCTTTCCTTGACATACTGCACCTCCAGGGCCTCATCGAATCGCCTGACGCTGTCCTGGGCCGCGGCGAAAGCCCCTTCGCCTTCCAGCGGCACGACAATCCGGTAGCTGGCCAGATTGACCACCGCCATCAGCGCCGCGTGCTTGGCGGTAATCTCCCGCGTCGCCTTCAGGACAATCCCTGCCGGCAGCGCAGCCGCCAGGGCCGCGCTGAAATCGGCAGCCGAAATCTCATTTTTCACTTCCACATCCAGGTATTCGGCGTCGCTGGTCACCCCCAGCGACAAC
This sequence comes from Negativicutes bacterium, assembly GCA_031292015.1. Next base: position 29,253 of record JARLHY010000040.1, read on the forward strand.
GCCGACCCAAAAGCCATTTTCATGTGGGGATTGAACCCTTCCGAATAAGCCACAGGCAGCTTGGCCCGCCTGAGAGCCCTCTCCATCACCCGGGAGTAGTCCAGATGGGATATGTAGCGGATTGACTCGCCCTTGGTGATTTCCAGCCGCAGTTTTCTCATATCCGTTCCCCCCAGTCGACGACATCGACGCCTAATCCCTGACAAACCCCACAGGCACTGCAGGTCTTGCGGCGGCAATCCTCCGTGGGAGCTCCGGCCATAGCCTGCTGATATTCCCTGAGCAGAAAAGACTTGTCCACCCCTGGGCTGAGATGATCCCACGGCAATTTTTCCTTGAAGCCGCGTTCCCGCTGGGCGTAACTCACCGGATCAATTCCGGTCTGGGCGAAAGCGTCCAGCCACACGTCATACTTAAAATGTTCCGACCAGCCGTCAAACCTGGCCCCCTGCCGCCAGGCCGTCAGCAGCACCTGGCCCAGCCGTCGGTCACCCCGGGCGAAGACTCCTTCCAGGAAACTGACCCGGGAATCGTGCCAGTTAAATGTAATGCTGCGATCCTTGAGCAGTGACCTGAGGAGCTGCTGCTTGCGTTCAAGTTCGCTGGCGGCGTTCTGGCCATACCACTGAAAAGGCGTATGCGGCTTGGGCACAAAAGAAGAAACGCTGACAGTGACCTTGGCCCCGCGCCGGCCCTTGATCTGCTTGTACCAATCCAGCACTTTGTAACTCAGTTCGGCGATGCCCCTGATATCCTCGTCGGTTTCGGTGGGCAAACCGATCATAAAATACAGCTTCACGCCCGACCACCCAGCCCTGAAAGCGGCCCCCACCGCTTCCTCCAGGTCCTTTTCGGTCACGCCCTTGTTGATGACGTCTCTGAGCCGCTGGGTTCCGGCCTCCGGCGCGAACGTCAGGCCGCTTTTGCGGACTTTTTGCACTTCATTGGCCAGCTCAATCGAAAAGCTGTCGATCCGCAACGACGGCAGCGATACACTCACCCCCTGGTCCTCGAACTTGTCGATCAGCTTATGGACGATATCGTTCAGACAGGAATAATCGGCCGAACTGAGCGAAGTCAGGGAAATCTCGCTGTAGCCGGTGTTGTCCACCAGTTCCTGCGCCAGCCTGAGCAGCGTTTCCGGGCGCCGTTCCCGCACCGGCCGGTAGATAACGCCGGCCTGGCAAAAACGGCAGCCGCGGGTGCAGCCGCGGAACAGCTCCAGCATAATCCGGTCATGAACAATCTCAAGATACGGCACCACCGGTGCGGTAGGGTACGCGGCCTGATCGAAATCACTGATAATGCGTTTGACAACAACCGGCTTGGCGGCAGCATGCTTCGGGGTCACCGCAGCCAGCGTACCGTCCTCATGATAGCTCAGGTCGTAGAAGGACGGCACATAAATGCCGTCGATGGCGGCCATCCGGCTCAGAATACCGGCCCGGCCGCCGGGTTTGCCGGCTTGCTTCCAGGCGGCTGTCGCTGCGGCTATTTCGCCAACGACTTCCTCACCCTCTCCCAGTACAAAAAAGTCCATGAAATCGGCCAGCGGCTCAGCATTGAAAGCGCACGGGCCACCGGCGATCACCAGGGGATGGCTCTCGGCCCGGTCGCAGGCCAACAGCGGGATGCCCCCAAGATCAACCATATTGATTATATTGCTGTAGCTTAGCTCATACTGGAGGGTAAAACCCACAATGTCAAATTCGGACAATGGGCGGAAGCTCTCCATTCCCCCTAAAGGAATGCCTTTCTCCCTCATCTCGTCCTCCATGTCCACCCAGGGGGCGTACACCCGCTCGGCCGCCGTATCGGGGCGGCTGTTGAGCACATGATAGAGGATTTTCAGGCCGAGGTGGGACATTCCCACCTCGTAGACGTCGGGGAAAGCCAGGGCAAAGGTGACGTCGACCTTCGCATGATCTTTTTTGATGCTGTTCCATTCATCGCCGGTGTAGCGGGCCGGTTTGGCCACCCGGCTGAGTATAGCGGGATCGGGTCTGTTCATGATAACCTCCGTGACGATATGCTCGGTTCTTTGTCGTGTATTATTCCCCGTTACAGGCTGCTATTTCCCTGAATATAAAAGCTGCTGCCGGAAGTTGGACCGGGCGGTGCGACAGATGCGGCACCGCCTTTTTGATGTTCTGGCGCCAGTGACAAAAATCCTGCCTCCGTTATGAAGAAAACTTGGCCTATGCCAAGTCCCCGGCGCCGGTGGCGGCCCGGTTGCCTTTATCTTTGCCGGAAAATCACACTTTCCGACAAGGCAAAAAATCGCCGATCCTGGCGTAAAGGCCCATGAGCGGCAGCGCCTCCCAGACCTGGGTTTCGGTCAGCGTTCCCTGCAGATGGAGCTGCTTGTCGACCACCAGGACGATATGATACTGCTCCGGCCCGAAGAACCGGAGAATGTCCCGGGCGGTTACGCTGTCCAGAGCGGTGAAATGGTTGGTAGGCAAAATGCCGCGGGCCACCAGCTCGGCTTTTTTGTTGGCCAGAACCCGCATCGTCCGAAAACCGGCCACCGCCGTTTCCGTCCGCGCGGCAGCATACAAAAACACGGCTGCGGCAAAGAAGGTCAGGTTGAAGGTTCCGGTCAACCAGAGATCCAGCGCCGACACCGCCGCCAGCCCCAGGCTGATCAACTTGCCGGTGTTCACCACCATCCCGGTGGCTGAGGTAAAATCCCAGCGTGTCGCCAAAAGCGCCCTGAGAATCCTGCCACCGTCCAGCGGCAGCCCTGGCAGCAGATTAAACAGGGCCAGCATTAAATTTGCCCTCAGATAAAAATCCAGCGTTACCGTCCAGGCCGGTACCCGAAAAGCAATAAAATAGATAACAGCCGCCATAACCAAGCTAGCCAAAGGTCCGGCGGCTGCCATTATTATCTCGCTGATTGAACCCGCTTCGCCGATTCGTTCGATCCGGGCGACACCGCCAAACGGCAAAAGTTCCAGTTCCCGGACCCGGTAGCCGAGGGAGGTCGCGACGGCGGCGTGGGCCAGTTCGTGCCAGAGCACCGCGGCGAACACCCCGAGGACCTTGAATCCCATGCCCATCAGGGCGAAAACGACAATCAAAGCGATGAACCAGTTGTTCAGGATAAACTGAACGCCAGCCACTTTACCGGCCCGCAATCCTGTTCACCTTCCTTCCTTCGCCGGCCCCTCTTCCCTGATCCGGGTAAGCGGATCGATAGCCTTGCCTTTTTCCCGCACCTCAAAATACAGTAAGGGGGAAACGGCGCCGGTGGCTTTCCCGACCCTGGCCACGATCTGACCCTGGCTGACGCTCTCCTCCGGTTTTACCAGGACTTCTCCCAGATACCCGTAAACACTGTCGAGATCCAGGCTGTGTTCAATAACCAGAATTTTGCCGTACTGGGCGCTGTCAGTTACCGCCTTCACCTTCCCCGCCGCGGCGGCTTTCACCGGCGCCCCGACCGACGCCTCGATGGCGATCCCCTCATACATTTTCTCCTGCTTTTGCACAGGGTCGGTGCGCCAACCGTATGTCGCCACGACCTTGCCCTCCGCCGGCCTGGTCATATACAGCAGCGGATCCGCCGGCTTGGTCACCGTATTTTGAACCCGTTTCCACACCGAAACATCAATATTTTTCGGGGCAAGGCCGGCCAGCTTGTCAATGAGATAAGCGAAATCGGTTTCAACGGTAATCACATAGCGCACACCCTCGCTGACCGTGCGCCCTGCCGCCGTACCCGACTCGTGGGCGCCGTAAACCAGCGCGAATAACAGCGCGGCCACCACAAGCTTTTTGAACCAGCCGAACCGAAATTCCGGTTCATGGTTCTGCCAGGGATCCCTGCTTTCCCAACGGTTGTTGCCCCACCGGTTATTCCAGTGCCTGACCATACTCCCGCCCCCCCGCGTCCTGCGGACATTATTCTTCTATCGCATGTATATGCCGTCTGGCCGTAAATCATAACAAAAAAGTGCACAAGCTCTGCTTGTGCACTAATAACCGCTGATAGCCCTATCAATAACCAAAAGGCTGTTCAAAAAGGTCAAGATGCCAGGCGCACCGGAAGAACGCGCCGCGCCGCGTACTAGGGTGTACGCAAGCCAGCGTTCTGAGGAGCAACGCCGCAGATTGGCCTTTTTCAACAGCCTTAGAACAGGATCTTTTGTCGTCGCATATAGATGTTCAGCAATATGCCCAGACTCACCATGTTCGTTGTCAGCGAGCTGACCCCGTAGCTCATCAGCGGCAAAGGGATACCGGTAACAGGCATGATCCCTGCGGTCATCCCGACATTCACCAGCAGATGGAAGGTCAGCATCGATGTGATGCCGGTAGCCAGCAGCATGCCGAAATTATCCCTGGCAGCGCCGGCGATCTTGACGCCGCGATACAGGAGAATAAAGTAGAGCACCAGGATGAACACCGCTCCGACAAAACCGAGCTCCTCGCCGATTACGGCGAAAATAAAGTCGGTATGATTTTCCGGCAGGAAATTGAGCTGGCTCTGGGTCCCGCCGAACAGGCCCTTGCCGAACAGCATTCCTGATCCGATGGCAATTTTGGACTGAATGATGTGATAGCCCGAACCAAGGGGATCGACATTGGGGTCGAGAAAAACCGTAAGCCGTTTTTTCTGGTAGTCTTTGAGAAAATGCCAGAAAATCGGGGCAAAAGCGAGCCCGCCGAGAATGATGGCCCCCAAATGCTTCATACTGACTCCGGCAATAAACAGCATCCCGAACAAGATTGCCAGGAAGACCAGCGAGGTGCCCAGATCCGGTTGCTTCAGCACCAGCAGAAAAGGAATGCCGACAAAGATGAAGACCGGAATAATGTCCTTGAACGTATTGAGCTGCCCTGTCTTTTTATCCAGCAAGTGGGCCAGGGCAATGATCATGATCAGTTTGGAAAACTCGGACGGCTGCAGATTGATCGGGCCGATCTGGATCCAGCGCTGGGCCCCGAGGGCCGACTGGCCGACGAACATGACTGCCAGCAGCATGACCAGATTGATGCCATACAGGATGTTGGCGTACTTGCTCAGGGACTTGTAGTCAAAATGCAGCATGAAAAAGATGAAAACGATGTTGACCACCGCAAACAGGCCCTGCCGCTGCACGTACCAGTAGCGGTCCTCACCGGGGGTGTTGATATGGGTGGCACTGCCGATAATAAGCAGGCTGATCATGATCAGCACCGCCGCAAGTATAATAACAGTAAAATCAAGATTCTTCAGTAACCGCCGGCTAAGCATGTTTACCCTTACCTTCCGAAAAGCTCGTCCTGTTATATTATAATCGTATTTCCCTTTTCCGTCCAGTTTGCCGGCCTGTAAAATAAGCCCATCAGCAAGCGATCGCCGCCAAATAAAAAAGGCTATTCCACAGAACAGCCTCCAGAGTATCAACAACCACAATCTCACTCGGCGGGCAATACGCCCCGCTTCATCCTGTTCACGGGAATATTCGCCACCAGTGCCACCGATGAAGAGGTGCTGGTCAGATTCACTTCCATCTCTTTCTCGTTGATCTCCATATAGTTGGAGATCACTCTGATCATATCCCCTTTTAGGACTTCCATGAGCTGGGGCGAAACATTCACCCGGTCATGGACCAGCACCAGACGCAGCCGCTCTTTGGCAATCTCTTTGGAGCCGGAGCTTTCCTTGCTGAATAATCTTTGAATCAAGTCCAACATTCTCAACCCTCCTTAAAACCCAAAAATCGTTTCAGTTTGGTCATGAAGCCGGTTTCGACGTCAAAACTCATCAGGGGCACATTCTCGCCCAGAAGGCGTCTGACGATATTTTTGTAGGCAACGCTTGCCTTTGAGGCCGGATTGACGATGGCAGGTTCGCCGCGGTTGGTGGATATGACGATATATTCGTCCTCAGGAATAACCCCCAGCAAATCCACCGCCAGAATCTCGATGATATCGTCGATATCCATCATATCGCCCTTTTTCACCATATGAGGACGAATGCGGTTGATAATCAGTTTAGGGTTATGCTTCCCTTCGGCTTCCAGCAGCCCGATGATCCGGTCGGCGTCCCGGACCGCCGAAACCTCGGGGGTAGTCACGATAATCGCCTTTTCCGCCCCGGCTATGGCGTTCTTGAACCCTTGCTCGATTCCTGCCGGGCAGTCGATAATGACATACTCGAACTCCTCGGCAAGGTTCTGGCACAACTGCCGCATTTGATCAGGGTTGACGGCGTTTTTGTCCCTGGTTTGCGCAGCCGGCAGCAAATACATTGTCTCATACCGCTTGTCGCGGATCAGGGCCTGTTTCAGACGGCAATTGCCCTCGGTAACGTCCACCAGGTCATAAACGATCCTATTTTCCAGGCCCATCACCACATCCAGGTTTCTGAGCCCGATATCGGCATCCACCAGCACGACTTTTTTCCCCATCAAGGCGAATCCGGTTCCCAGATTGGCAGTGGTCGTCGTTTTACCGACACCGCCTTTACCGGATGTCACAACAATTACTTCACCCATATCACTAGCCTCCTATCGATTCGCTGGCTCAATGACCACCGCTCCGTCCCGGATTCTGGCGATCTCAACGCAGTCGGGCTTGTCCAGGTCATCCGGCGACCGGGAAATCACCCCGGCGATCCGCAGCTGGGTCGCCACGATCTTGTTCGCCGTGATGGTAGCGGTCGCATCGCCGTAAGCCCCGGCGTGGGCCACACCCCGGCAGGCGCCGAGAATGATGATATCCTGGCCGGCAACGATCTGGGCACCGGGATTCACATCGCCGATAACCACCACCGAACCGTCATATGCCACTTTTTGGCCGCTTCTCAGCGTCTTGTTGACCACCAGCGCTCTGGTTTCGTACCTGTCACGCCCGGCAGGTGCCGGACTTGCCGCCGCTTGTCCGCTTTCAGCCCGCTTGGCCGTTTCCCAGCAAGCCAGGCCATGCTCCGCCAGCAGGGAAGCGATCTGGGTATGCTCCTCAGCCTTCAGCGTCGCCGGCAGTTTGATGGTGGCGCCGCGGCGGAAGAAATCGTTGGCTGAAGCCAGTTTGCCTTTAAGTTGCTCCAAAATGTCGGCAAAATCGGCGGTGTCACTGAGAAGCAGCTGAATTTCGCCCCTGACTCCTTTGAAGACAACATCCTCGCGCATAAACCTTCTCCGTCATCTATACATAATATTTTACGACATCCCATTAATTCGCGCTGACTGCCAATAATCCTGCCAATCATTCACCAGCCGAACCAATAAATGTTCACTGCTGGCGCCCCCTTGGCTGCCGCCGCGGCGGCAGCTTTTATATTTGAAAAATCCGCCGGTGGCGATATTTCAGCCTGATGTTGCGGTCAAAAAACTGTTCCCGGGAATCGGCGCTTTGCAGCTGTTCGTAGACAGCGGCCGGCACGTCAAAAAACTGGTAGCGGTCCCTGGTATGAAGCTCAACCTCCAACAGTTTCTTGTCGGCATCGTAACGGACTGAACGTAGATTGGGGGATCTGACCTGCACTCCGCTCATCTTGTCGCCGCCCTTCTTACCGCTGCCCTCAGCAGCTCTTTTTTAAATTTTCGCGCAATTTTGATTTTTTTTCCTGCCGCGGTGTTCCACCAGGCGTGATTCCTGCCAGGATTTTGCCGCGTGCGCTTATTGTGTCCGCCGCAGTCGACATGATAAGATGTTACTGAATGACAATTAGCGGGGGCGATTTAATGACAACTGAGATCAAACGTTCCGTCTGCCCATACGACTGTCCCGACGCCTGCGGCCTCCTTGTCGAGGTGAAAAACGGCCGCGCCGTCAAAGTGGCCGGGGACCCCGAGCATCCGTTCACCCGCGGCGCTTTATGCACCAAAATGGCCCACTACGAGCGAACCGTCCACTCCCCGGAGCGTCTGACCCGTCCGCTCTTAAGAAACGGTCCCAAGGGAACAGGCTCCTTCCGCAGTGCGACCTGGGACGAGGCGATAAGCCATATTGCCGGCCGCTGGCGGGAAATCGCCGCCAGCTGCGGTCCGGAAGCCATCCTGCCCTTTTCCTACGCCGGCACCATGGGCATGGTCCAGCGCAACGCCGGCCACGCCTTCTTCCACCGGCTGGGAGCTTCCCGCCTGGACCGGACGATCTGTTCGCCAGCGAAAGATTACGGCTGGAAAACCGTCATGGGGAATACGCGAGCCATGCATCCGGATGAGGTCATGGACAGCGACCTTGTCATTCTCTGGGGCATCAACGCTTTGGTCACCAACATCCACTTCCTCCACGGCGTCCGGGAGGCCAAAAAGCGCGGCGCAGCCGTCTGGCTCATCGATAACTACGAAACCCCCACCGCCCAACTGGCCGACCGGGTGTTTCTCACCCGCCCCGGCAGCGACGGCGCTCTGGCCCTCGGCCTGATGCACATTCTGGCCAGGGACGGTCTTGTTGACAAGGCTTTTGTTGACTCTTTCGTTCAAGGCTATCCTGAGCTGGAAGGGTCCGTACTGCCCGACTACCCGCCGGAAGCTGTCAGCCGCATCACCGGTCTGACAGCCGAAACCGTCGAGGAAATGGCCCGCAGCTACGCCCGGGCCAGGGCTCCCTTCATTCGTCTCGGCTCCGGCCTGTCCCGCTACGGCAACGGCGCCATGGCGGTGCGGACCATCGCCTGCCTGCCGGCGCTGGTCGGTGCCTGGGCCAAACCCGGCGGCGGCATCCTCAGCAGCATAGCTACCGGAGCCAGCCTGGACATTACCCACATCACCAGAGAAGATTTGCAGGCGAAGCCGGCACGGCTGATCAACATCAATCAGCTGGGAGCCGCCCTCACCGAACCGCAGCAGCCTCCGTTGATGAGCCTTTATGTCTACCACTGCAACCCGGCTTCGGTAGTGCCTGACCAAAACAAGGTACTGGCCGGCCTCAGCCGCGAAGACCTGTTTACTGTTGTCCACGAGCGCTTCATGACCGATACCGCCCTCTACGCCGACGTTGTTCTGCCGGCCACGACCTCCCTGGAACACAGCGATATCTACAGGGCCTACGGCCACTACGGCGTCCAGCGCACCTTTCCGGCCATCCCGCCGGTCGGCGAGACCAAAGCCAACTGGGAAGTCTTTTGCCTGCTGGCCAAAGCAATGAGTTTTGAGGAAGATGTCTTCGACCGGACCGCCGACGACCTGATCGAAGAAATGCTGGTCAGCCCCTCCGCCTGGCTTGCCGCCAGCGACCTGACCGCAATCCGGTCCGGCCTGCCGGCCGAATTGCCGCTGCCTGACAGCTACAAAACCAAGTACATGACACCTTCCGGCAAGATCGAGATCCTGAATCCGGCCGAGAATCCGCCGCTGCCCTCTTACTTCGAGCCGCACGGTGACGACGCCCCGTTCTGGCTGTCCACCGCCCCGTACCTGCCTTTGCTCAACTCGTCCTTCAACGAACGCGGCGACCTGCTGGCTACCCAGCAGATGACCCTCCAGATGAACCCCGCCGACGCCAACGCCAAAGGCCTTGCCGACGGCTCCCGGGTAGTAGCCTTCAACACCAGGGGCGAGGTCACCTTCATCCTGAAAGTCACCCCTAAGGTGCCGGCCGGGGTCGTGGTAGCCGAAGGAGTCTGGTGGCTGAAAAACGCCCCCGGCGATCGCACCGTCAACGCCCTCACCTCCCAGCGCCTCACCGACAAAGCCGCCGGCGGCACTTTCTACGACACGAAAGTCGACGTTAGAGCCGAGTAGCGCCGTTCCGAAAATTCATTACGGCTGCCATCGCGGACCGCAAAGTGCCGGACGGACGGAGGTCCGGAGGAAGTCGCCGCAAGGCCAAAAAGCCCGGGATAATTATCCCGGGCTTAGTTTTATTTAATCCTCTAGACTTTTCAAAAAGGTCGAGATGCTAGGCGGCGCTAGGAAGCGCTCGAAGACAGTACGATGGGAGGTACGGCGAGAGCGCTCCCGGAGCGGCAACAACGCAGATTGACTTTTTTCAAAAGCCTAATTTACAGGGCTGTTTTGGGTTTATAGGTCTTGGCGCTGTTATCCACGTTCGCCGGCTGGTTGATGTTGAACGCCGCCTCCAGAATCTTTCTGGCGATAGGCGCGGCGGCGTCGGCGCCAAACCCGCCCTGCTCGACAACCACCGCTATTACGACCCGCGGATCCTCAAAAGGAGCGTAGGCCACAAACAGCCCGTGGTCATCGCCATGGGAGTTTTCCGCCGTACCGGTCTTGCCGGCAAGGGAGACCGGAAAACCGTCAAATATGTAAGCCGCGGTGCCGCCAGGCAGGGCCACTTCGTGCAGGGCCTCGCGGATCAGGTTCAGGGTACGGCCCGACATCTGGATGCTGCCGGTCTCTTCCGGCCCGTAGGACTTCACCGTTTCCCCGTTGGCGGCAACGATCTTGCTCACAAGATACGGACGGTAACGGTGACCGCCGTTGGCAATCTCGCCCATAACCATCGCCATCTGCAGCGGCGTCGCCAGCTGGAAACCCTGGCCAATGGCGGCGTCGAAGGTTTCCGACAGATACCAGTCCTCGCCGTACACCTTCTCCTTATAGCGCCGGTTGGCGACCAAGCCGTCCGATTCTCCCGGCAGATTGATGCCGGTATAATCCCCCAGGCCGAACATCCGGGCGTACTTTTCCAGATTGTCGATGCCCAGGCGGTTGCCCATCTCATAGAAGTAGACATTGTCCGATTTTGACAGCGCTTCTTTAAAATTGATCCAGCCCAGCGCCTCGCCCTGAGCGTTGCCCTTGGGAATCAGCCAGTGCTTGCCGGTATCGAGGATCTTTTCCTCCGGGGTCACCTTCCCCAGTTCCAGCGCCGCCGTGCCTGTGACAATTTTGAAGGTCGACCCTGGCGGATACTCGCCGGAAATAGCCTTGTTGTCCATAGGATGGAACGGGTTGTCGTTGATAGCCTTCCAGTCCTTGGACGAAATTCCGCCGGAAAATAGATTGGGATTAAACGCCGGGCGACTGACCATCGCCAGAATTTCCCCTGTTTTCGGATTCATCACCACGGCGGTCGCCGCCTTGGCGTTGACGTTACCCAGCTTGGTCTGAAGGTACTTCAGATGCTCATCCATCGCCTGCTCGGCCGCTTTTTGGATCCGCTGGTCGATGGTCAGCACCAGGCTGTTGCCAGGCAAAGGTTCCTTCTTGCCCAGCACCTGCACCGCCCGGCCGTTGACGTCCACTTCCACCTGCCGGCCGCCGTCCGTACCCCGGATTTCCCGGTCGTAAACCTGCTCCAGGCCCGATTTGCCGACAGTGTCACCGGTTCTGTAGCCTTCGGCTTTTCGCTGTTCCAGTTCGGTGTCGTTGATCTCGCTGACATAGCCGATGATATGGGCCCCAAGCTCATTGTAGATATAGTTGCGGATCGGCTGAATTTCGATGACCACGCCAGGCAGCTCACTGCGACGTTCTTCGATCATCGTCACGATATCCGGCCCGATATCGGCCTTTACCCGGATCGGCTCGAAGGAACCGCCCTGCAGACCTATTTTGGCCTGGATCTCGGCCGGACTCATCCCGAGGATTGCAGCAAGCTTGACGATAACCGTCTCCGGCACCGGACCCGAAATGGGTATCAAGGATACACTCGAACCAGGTCGGTTGGAAACAAGGGGAACCCCGTTCCGGTCATAAAACGTGCCCCTGGGAGCCAGAATGGGGATCAGTTTGATTCGGTTACCATCTGCCAGATTCCCGTAATATTTGCCCTGGACGACCTGCAGGTAACCCAGGCGGGTTACGAGAGCGACAAATACAAGGATGACGATCAGACCCAATACATCAAGCCTGTGACCCAGGCGTTTAGCCAGCAATAGCTCCAACCTCCTCGATTCAACCGTCAGCCGCTTTGCTCGGCTATCCAGTCCCTGGTGATACGGCCGATCAGATGATGCACAGGGATGGCAAAGACCGCGTTATAGATCGTAAGATAAACGACATTCAGCAGCTCTGCCGATAAATCAAGGCCGTAGCCCAGAACAAGCAAGGTAAGAAGCATCAGCACACTGTTGAACACCGTAGCCAGCGCCACCGCCAAAAGCGGCAGCAGTACTTTCTCCTTGAACACCTTGCGCTCCATCACCCCGGCGAGAAATCCGGTGATCATCTTCGACAAAACATTCAGGCCAAAGATATTACCGGACGCCAGATCCTGCAAGAGCCCGGCGAAGAAACCCAGACCCACGCCCTGTTCCCTGCCCAGCAGCAGAGCCGAGGATACGACAATAATCAGCAGCAGATCCGGCCGGATTCCATTGATGGCGATCAGCGGCAGCAAGGTGGCCTGGATGATCAGGGTTATCACTGTCATCAGCACCCAGATCAGCGGCCTCATTGTCCCGCCCCCCGCGGGGCCGGCGGCTGCGTGCCGGCCGGAGGCGCCGGCGGCGGAAACGTCGGGATCGGTTCTCTCGAACGCACGATAACAAGGACCTCTTCCAGCCTGTCGAAATCCACCGCAGGCTTGAGGACCCCGTATTTTAAAAGACCGCCTTCTTCATTGACCACATCGACAACCTCGCCGATCAGCAGCCCCTTGGGATAAATCCCGCCGAAACCCGAGGTGATGACTGTATCCCCTTTGATAATATCCGCGTCTCTTGCCAGATTTACCATCCGGGGTGACAGCGGCCTGGCGCCGTTGCCTTCCACAATCGCGGCCACCCGGGACTCGGGCCGCTGCACCAAAGCACCGACGGCGCTGCGCGGGTCGAGGACAAGCTGCACCTTGGCGGTGCTGCTGTAAGCCTGGACGACGTTGCCGACAAGCCCCTGGGGGGTCACCACCGGCATGTCCTTGGCGATGCCTCGCGCCGTACCACGGTTAATAACAATCATGTTGGTCCAGGTCCCCGGATCGCGGGCCACCACGGCGGCGGCAACAAAATCAAACTGCGGCGCCGTCTTTTTATAGTCGAGCATGGCCCGCAGTCTTGCGTTTTCCGCCAGGATTTCAGTGGTATCGATATAACTGTGCCGAAGTTGTTCATTCTCTGCCCGTAGTGCCTGGTTATCGCGATACACGTTGACGATCTGACCGGTAGATGCGCCGGCCTGCCTGACCACGTAGCCGACCTGTGCGGTCACATATTCCACCGGCGCCAGAATCACCGTAACAAAACGTTCACTGAAATCGAATCGATATTTACCACGTGCTGCCGAAGTAGCCAGCAAAAAGACGGTTATAACAGCCACCGTGAGGATGACCGCCTTTTTGAAAAAGAATCGCACTATTTCGGCTCCTCTCCTGTTAAATTATAAGCTATCTACACCAGCGTCTGCCGCGAGCTGCGGCGGCAAGGCCCTCATAATCGGCCTGCCGCGTCAGCCGGGAACGCTCCGCCAGCCTTCAGGGAATCAACGATTCCCTACCCAAGCTTTTTTGGCGATAACAATACCCTCTTCAGCAAATCAATGCTGTCCAATGCTTTCCCGGTTCCTATGGCGACGCAGATCAGCGGATCTTCCGCGATGTGCACCGGCATTCCCGTTTCTTTATTGAGCAGCGTGTCCAGCCCGCGCAGAAGCGAACCGCCGCCTGTCATCACAATACCCCTGTCCATAATGTCGGAAGCCAGCTCCGGCGGCGTTTTTTCCAAGGTGACCTTAACCGCCTCCAAAATGCCGTAAACAGGTTCACTCAGCGCCCGCTGAACTTCGTGGGCCCTGATCGTCAAGGTTTTCGGCAGTCCGGTCACCAAATCGCGGCCGCGGATATCCATAGATTGATCCACAGCCGGCGGAATGGCCGAACCAATGGTAATCTTGACTTCTTCAGCGGTTCGTTCGCCGATCATCAGGTTATAAGTGCGCTTGATGTACTGAACAATGGCTTCATCCATTTCATCGCCGCCGATACGGATCGAACGGCTGGTAACGATCCCGCCAAGGGATATAACGGCGACCTCGGTCGTGCCACCGCCGATATCGACCACCATATTCCCGGTAGGCTCATGCACAGGCAGACCGGCACCGATAGCCGCAGCCATCGGTTCTTCGATCAGATAAGCTTCCCTGGCCCCGGCCTGAATGGTGGCGTCGATCACCGCCCGTTTTTCCACCTCAGTCACCCCAGAGGGCACCCCGACGATAACCCGGGGCCGGATGAACGACTGGGAAGAGATGGCCTTGCGGATAAAATACTTCAACATAGCCTGGGTCACGTCAAAATCGGCGATAACGCCGTCCTTCAGCGGCCGGATAGCCACGATGTTGCCGGGAGTCCGTCCGATCATCAGCTTGGCCTCTTCTCCGACAGCCAATACTTCCCCGGTATCGCGCTGGATAGCCACAACCGATGGTTCATTCAGCACGATGCCTTTGCCCTTTACGTGAACCAAGGTATTGGCTGTGCCGAGGTCTATCCCCATATCCCGCGACAAAGACCCGAAAATATTCATAAAAAACCATGACCCCTTTCGTCAACAATAGAAACCCGACTGTTATAGTATTCCCTTTTCTTTGAGGCTTACATACTTGCCATCGCCGATAATTACATGGTCCAGGACGGAAATGTCAAGCAGGCGGCCAGCTTCGTCCATTTTCGCGGTTAGAGCTAGATCCTCCTGACTAGGGGTGGGATCGCCGCTCGGGTGATTATGTACCAGCACCACTGCAGCTGCGTTATAATTGATCGCCTCGCGGAAAAGTTCCCGCGGATGCACCACCGATGCGTTCAGACTGCCTACCGACACGGTAGGCGAAGCCAGAACATGATTCTTGGTAGAAAGCAGAACAACAACAAACTTCTCTTTATTTTCATGCCTCAACCGCGGCATCAACAGATCGGCCACATCCTGTGGCGAACGGATCACCGGTCGCTCGGCCGCGCCGAGAAGCCCCAGCCGCTTGCCAAGTTCCATTGCGGCAGCCACCGTGACAGCCTTGGCAGCACCGATTCCTTTTATCTTGCTGATCTCCTGCGGTGAGAGTCCACCCAGGCCGCCTACTCCGCCGTGCTTCACCAGTAGCCGCTCGGCCAGGCGCAGCGCTGAATCCTTACTTGTGCCGGTACGCAGCAGAATGGCGATCAGCTCGGCGTTGCTCATCAAAGCCGGGCCATGGGCCAGAAGCTTTTCCCGCGGCCGCTCGTCCGGCGGGAGCTCTTTGATCAT
Source organism: Negativicutes bacterium (assembly GCA_031292015.1). The sequence goes on from JARLHY010000040.1 coordinate 44,335, forward strand.
AAGTGGTTTGTCAGCCTGATGGATATTCAAGCAAGCTCACTCCTAGCGCCTGCCCCAGCAGCTTGTCCAGTGTCGCCAGCGGCAGGCCGACCACGTTGGCATAACAGCCTTCAATCCCCTCGACGAAGAGAGCCCCGATCCCCTGGATCGCGTAGCTGCCGGCCTTGTCCCGCGGTTCGCCGCTCGCTACATACCTTTCGATTTCCGACCTTGTCAGGTCGCGGAAGGTTACCGCCGTCACGGCGAAATCCGTCCAGACCCTGCCGGCCGTGGCCACGGCAATTCCGGTTATTACCTGATGCCGCCTGCCCGCCAGCTCACCGAGCATCCGGCAGGCATCGGCATCATCCGCCGGCTTGCCGTAAACCTGCCCATCCATAACCACAATCGTGTCCGCGCCGAGCACGACATCGTCGGCCGCCGCCTTTTTCGCCACATCCAGCGCCTTGGCCACCGCCAGGGAAACCGCCAGTTCAGCCGGCGACGAGCTCCACTTGTTATCCTCGTCGACGTCGCTGGCAATCACCTTGAAATCACAGCCGACCTGCCGGAGCAGTTCCTGCCGTCGCGGCGACGCCGACGCCAAAATCATTGTCATAACAGCCTCCTTGGGCTAACCCGGCCTACAGGCGCCGGAAGAGAAAAACCGCCACAATCACCCCGGCAATGCTGATCAGGCTCGGATGCAGGGCAAGGCCCAGCACCAGCTTTACCACATACAAATTTACCACCACCGGCGGCAGGTCGAATACAGGATAAGTCTTAACAAGATAAGGGGCCAACCCGCCAAGCGACGACCCGCCGATAACCTCGCCGAGAATCCCGCCGAGCACTGCTCCTGTAATCATGAATAAAGCCAGCATCCCGAAGCCTCGGTTACTTCCGCCTCTCAACAGTATACCCCCCAACAGCGAATAAAACCTTAGCTGTTATAATTTCTACAACAAGGAAAATAAATCCTTTGCCTTTGCCGCGGAATTATTTCCGGAATTTTTCCGTATCCCCGCGCGGCAGCTTAGACAGAAAAAAAATTGTCGTCAGACCGGTAGCCACCCCTGTCGGCAGCGCAAACAGGAGCAGGTACGGCAGATACCAGAAAAGGCCGGGGCTTGCCACCAAAGTGGCCGCGACGGCGATCTGGGCCAGATTGTGCAGCACCGCGCCGATGATGCTGATCCCTACAAGAGAAAACATCGGTCGTAAGTATCGATAAGCGAAGGCCATCCCCACGGCGCTGATGAGCGCCCCGCTCATGCTCATCGCAAAAGCCGGCCCCAGAAAAGTCCCACCCAGCAAGCTGCCCAGCACCACCCGCAGGACAGCGACAACTAGCGCGTCGCGCCAGCCGTACATACTGATAGCCAGCAGCGATACGATGTTGGCCAGCCCCAGCTTGGCTCCCGGCACCGGGACCGGCAGCGGCAGCCAGCCTTCCACCGCGTGCAGCACCCCGGCGATGGCCACAAACAACCCGAGAATGACGACCCGTCTTGTATCCATCAGCGTCCTCTTTACTTCGTAATATCGTCAAGATCCGGCGGTGCCGATGATTCGAGCTTTATGACCACCCGGTAAGGAAGACAGACGATCTGCTGCGGGGCTACGCTGATCCAGCCGGTGCGCACGCAAATCTGGTCGGGACAATCGGCATCCGCCACCCGGATGCGGCCGTCTTCGGCCATGATCAGGTTATAGTGCTCCGTCCCGCCCAGGCGCACTTCCTGGCGATAGCCCGGCCGAAGCGGAATGGTCTCAACAAGCTTTCCTTCCTTGTACACCCGCGCTTCCTGGCTGCCGCCGCCCGACAACGCCGCCATATTCAGGCCGATGCCGCCGACCGAGGCGACAATCAGTACTCCGATTAAAATCTTGTCCGCCCGCGTCAGCAGCATCCTCGTCACCCAACCCCAAATTTCTCCCTTTTATTCTATAGGAAATGGATAAAGTATGCAAATTGTTAGGTTCGACATCAATACCTGGCAGTGAAACATTCTGTTTCTCCAGCTTTTGACCAATCAGTCATCCTTAGTCAGATAAACTCCTTTCCTCTGGGATACTTCGCATGTATTGCCATCATATGAGAAAAATATGACAAAACCGTGACACCCCTTAACGATCCATTGCGTCACCAGCAATATAGCATCCGGGAAGATCACCGAAGCCTTAATGTAAGGCCATGCCTGTAGCCTAACATTGCACAATTACCAAAACCTATGAATAAAGGGAACTGTTGTAAAACATTGAAATATACAGTAAAACTAAATCACGCTCTTAAATATATTGCCAAACTTTACGAAACCCAAATAATCAGCAAAGAACTGCCTATCGCAATTTCTTTGAAAAGATGTGATCACTTGAAATTAAGAACGGCCCTGCTGCTGAGCCTGTTCCTGATAATCAACATAAGCATTTGCGGCTCTGAAGCCGTGATCGAAATCCATAGCGCTGCCCAGACCAACTTCAGCCGTTATACGAAATATTCCCTCAGAAGCGATATGGCGACTCATGGCCTCCAGTTGATGAATTACGACAAAGGCCCAGGTAAAGCTGACGAGCTGTTTTCCATGGGAATGAAAAGACTCGGTTATGTATTGGTTGACGAAAAGGACGCCGACTTTCACGCGGACCTTACGGTCTGGCACTGGGGCGTGGTGCTGTCTGCCGAACCCGACAGGGTATACAAAGAAGCCGTTGTCGCTATCATAGTTACACTTAGGGATAATAACGGCCGGGTAATATGGAGAGGAACAGGGAAGGATTTCGATTCCGCAAACCCCACCGATGAACGGCTCAGCCAGATGGGCCAGACAGTCGTCAGTAAGTTGGCCGCCTGGATCTGCGCCTTCAAGTATGAGCCGGTGGGCATCAATGACTTGTGATATACCGCACTGGCAAATGTATCTGAAATAAAACTCGCCCAAGCGAATTTGTGGTTGTAGGCAAAACATTGAAGCAGGAGGGGATTTCCGCAGCGGGATTCTTATTCCCAGCCGTCGGCAGCTTTGCTGCCGGCAACGGCGTAGAATATCATCCGTAGCGGAGGAATTCCCCTCCTGCTTGTTCATTAAAACAACTAGCTAGGCGCACTAATATCCGTTCTCTTACCTTATGGCCTGAAGACAGACATAATCTACATTGTAAAAGGAAGGGTTTCCCCTTCCTTTTATCGACTTACTATCAACCCACAGCTGCGACGGTTTTGACCGCGCCGGCCTGGTCTTCCATGCCGGGCACGACACCCAGCACCGCCTGACGGATAGCCTTGGTCGGGCACTTGACCAGACACTTGGCTTCCGAGCACTTCTCGACGCAGATCTTCGGATCCACCACCGCAAGGTTGTTCTCCATCTTGATCGCCCCGTACGGGCATTCCCGCATGCACAGCGTGCAGGCGATGCAGGCTGCGCCGCAGGCTTTGCGGGCCACCGGCCCCTTGTCCTTCGAGTTGCAGTTCACCCGGACATGGGCTCCCAGCGGCATCATCCCGATAACTTTCTTCGGACAGACCGTCTCGCATTTGCCGCAGCCGGTGCACTTGTCGGGATCAATCACCGGCAGGCCCTCAGGGCTCATCGACATGGCGTCGAACGGACAGTTGCGCACACAGGTGCCGAGACCCAGGCAGCCGAATTTGCAGGCCTTGGGGCCGCCGAACAGCAGATTGGCTGCAACGCAGTCATCCACACCCTGGTAATCGTGACTCTGGACGGCTTTGCCGGCAACGCCGGCGCACCGGACCTGAGCGATACGCGGTTCAACCGCCGCCGCCGCTTTCCCGGTCAGTTCAGCCACCGCTTTGGCGACCGGTTCCTTGCCAGGGATGCAAAGGTTGGGCGGCACATCCGGATTGAGCACCACCGCCTCGGCGTAGGCCATGCAGCCGGCGTAGCCGCAGGCGCCGCACTGCCCTTTGGGCAACACGTCTTCGACAATATGAATAAGTGGATTGACCTCGATGGCAAACTTCTTGTTGGCGAAGGCAAGAATGAAGCCGAACACCAACCCAAGGCCAGCGAGAACAAGCAAAATCATGACTGATGTGGACATAGTTCTTACCTCCTTACAACGGAATCATGCCGGAAAACCCGAAGAAAGAAAGGGCCAACATCCCTGCCAGGACGAAAGCGATCCCCAGTCCTTGCAGCGACTTCGGCACATCCGCGTATTGTAGTTTTTCCCGCAGGCTGGCCATCAGGACAATCGCCAGGGCAAAACCCGCGCCAGAGCCAATGGCGTGAACCACGCTCTTCATAAAGGTGAAGTTGGATTCGGCGTTAAGGAGCGGCACCCCGAGAACGATACAGTTGGTGGCAATCAGCACAAGGTAAATGCCCCACATGTTATAAAGCGCCGGGGCGTGTTTCTTGATGATCATTTCTAAGAGCTGTACAAAGCTGGCGATCAGCACCACGAAAACCACCGTCGTCAGGAAGGTGAGATTATACGGATGCAGCACGTAGTTATAGACAACCCAGGCCAGAATCGAGCTCAGGGTCATGACCGAGGTTACCGCCATGCCCATGCCGACAGAAGCGTTGAGGTTTTTCGACACCCCGAAGAAGATACACAGGCCCAGGAACCGGGTCAGCACGAAGTTGTTGACAACAACCGCTCCCATGAACAGGGTAAAATATTCACCCATTACGCTTCACCCCCCTGTACCGCAGCGGTGATTCCCGCTTTGGCCTTAGCCGCTTTGGCCTTGGCCTGATATTCGCCGATCAGATTGAAGGTACCGATCATCAGACCGATCAGAATGAATCCGCCTGGCGGCAGAATCGCTATCAGCATCGGGTTATAGGACGCACCCAGCAGCGAAACTCCAAGGATGGTGCCGTTGCCAACCAGTTCACGGATGATGCCGATCAGCACCATCGCTCCGGCAAAACCGGCGCCCATGCCCAGGCCGTCGAAGAAGGACGGTACTACCGGATTTTTGGCGGCAAACACTTCCGCCCGCGCCAGGATGATGGCGAAAACGACGATCAGCGCAAGATAAATGCTGAGGGCTTTGAACAGATCGGGAAAGTAGGCTTCCAGCACCAACTGCACCACCGTAACGATGGTGGCGATGGACGTGATATACACCGGAACCCTGACCTTCGGATTGATCCATTTGGAGAAGATAGACACCACCACATTGTTGGCGGTGATGACGAACATTACCGACAGGCCCATCGCCAGCGCGTTGATCACCGTCGACGTGACCGCCAGGGCCGGACAAAGGCTGAGCGCCAAGCGGAATATCGGGTTTTGGTCAAGCAGCCCTTTGGAAAAAACATGCCATAAACTCTGATTTTCGTTCACTTCGCTCACCTCACTTCTGGCTCTTGGCGTATGCGGCGACTTCTTCAACAGCTTCCTTGATGCCCTTGGTAACGGCACGGGAAGTGATGGTAGCCCCGGTCAGCGCCTGAATATTTTTATCGGTGGGAACCTTTACGACTTCCAGATCATCGGCGGCTTTGCCGACAAACTGTTTGCTGAACTTCGGTTCTGTGGCTTTGTCGCCAAGGCCGGGAGTCTCGTTGTGGGACAAAATTTTGTAGCCAAGATCCTTGCCGTCGGCCGACACTGCGGTCAGCATCTTGATGGCACCGCCGTAACCCTTGGTTTCGGCGGGAACGACATAGGCCAAAACCTTGCCGTCCTTCATGGCCGCGTACCAGTCCGTCTTGCCTTCGATTTTTTTGAAATCCTGAGCGTCGGCAACCAGTTCCTTCATGGCCTTGTTCTGTTGATTGATCCTCTCCTGGGCGGCCACCGGCGCCGTCAAAGCGTAAGTGGCGGCGATAATCGCCCCGGATAGCAGGCAGGCGATGGTCAGGTTGATCCCGATTTTGAAGAGTCCGCCGCCGTCATCGTGTCCGTGTTCTTCATGCGCCATATCTCTTACCTCCCTGCCCCGAATTTTTCCGGCTTAATCAGCCGGTCAATCAGCGGCGTCACCGAGTTCATCAGCAAAATACCGTAGCAGACGCCTTCCGGATAACCGCCGAGCAGCCGGATCAGCACCGTCAGGAGACCAGCTCCCACGGCAAAAATGATCTGCCCCTTGACAGTGATCGGAATGGTCACCATGTCGGTAGCCATGTAAAAAGCGCCGAGGATCAAGCCGCCGCTCATCATATTGAGCAGCGGGTCGCCGGAAAATAGGCCGGCGTGACCGCCGAAGGCCCAGGTCAGGGCTCCTACCGTTCCGATCATGAACACCGGTACCTGCCAGTTGATATAGCCGCGATAGATGAGGTAGGCTCCGCCCAGAAGCAATAAGACGGCTGAAGTTTCCCCCATACTGCCGCTGCGGGCGCCGATAAACAGGGATTTGTACATTTCCATCTTATCGCCGAAAACGGCGACAAGCTTCTCATAGCCCTGCAGTTTCAGTATTCCCAGCGGAGTGGCCGATGTAACGCCATCCAGCTTGCTGGTCATTTCCGGCCAGGTGGTCATGGCAATCGGCCAGGAAGCCAGCAGGAATGCCCGGCCCACCAGCGCCGGATTGAAAATATTGTACCCCAGGCCGCCCATGGTATGCTTGGCGACGGCAATGGCCACCACCGAGCCGATCAGCGGCATATACCAGGGCACCGTGGCCGGAATGTTCATCGCCAGCAGCAGCCCTGTCAAAAAGGCGCTGCCGTCATTGACCACCATCGGCTTGTCCTGCCATCTCAGGATAACGTACTCAGTAAGCATCGCCGCCGCAACACAGATGATCATTGTAGCCAGGGCCGGCATCCCGAACCGGTACACCGAAAACAGCGCCGCCGGCGCCAGGGTGAGGTTCACCGTCCACATGATCTTCGCGATCGACTCTTCGCAACGGATGTGCGGAGATGCTGAAACGGATAGTCTATTTACTTCAATCTTGGCCTCTGCGCTCATACCGCACCTCCTATTTCTTGGCGGCCATCGCCGCGTTCTGGGCTTTGGACAGCTTTACGTAATGAACAATATTGCGCTTCGCCGGACAGGTGTAAACACAAGAGCCGCATTCCACACAATCCAGCAGATTATACTCCTCTTTGGCCACCTGATGCTGGTTGCGCTCTCCCAGGATGCTCAGCATGCTGGGAATCAGCCCCATAGGACAGGCGTCCACGCAGCGACCGCAGCGGATACAGGGCCGCTCTGCGCCATGGCTTATATCTTCGGCGGACAATACCAGGATGCCGGAAGTGCCTTTGATAATCGGCACATCAAGTCTGGCCTGGGCCATACCCATCATCGGTCCGCCCATGATGACCTTGACCGGCTCTGCCTTGAAGCCCCCGCACAGCTCAATGGCCTGGGCGAAGGTCGTCCCGATCCTGAGCAGCAGGTTTTTCGGTTCGGTTATGGCCCCACCGGTTACGGTGGTCACCCGCTCGATGAGCGGCAGGCCTTTTTCTACGGCGTCGGCAATCGCCACCACCGTTCCCACGTTTTGAACCACTACCCCGACGTCCATCGGCAGACCGCCTGAGGGGACCTCGCGGCCGACCACTACCTTGATCAGCGTCTTTTCCGCGCCCTGGGGGTACTTGGTCTTGAGGGGTACGACTTCGATATCCTGGCCGGCGGCAGCTTTCTCCATCACCGCGATGGCGTCAGGTTTGTTTTCCTCGATGCCGATATAGCCTTTCTTGACTCCCAGCACTTTCATGGCGATCTTCATCCCGGTAATCACCCGGTCGGCCGACTCCAGCATTACCCGATGATCAGCGGTCAGATACGGTTCGCATTCGGCCCCGTTCAGGATGAAGGCGTCGATCGGCTTTTCCGCCGGAGGCGCCATTTTCACGTGAGTGGGAAAAGTCGCACCACCCATGCCGACGAGACCGGACTGCCGGATGATATCCTTGAGGGCAGCGGCCTCCATCGACTGCCAGTCGCGGCTGAGCGGCAGACCCTCCACCCATTCGTCCAGACCGTCGCTTTCAATTACCACCGACGAACAGGACCCGAAAACCGGATGCGGGTAATCGGCGATTTCCACCACCTTACCGGAAACGGAAGCATGGACCGGACTGGAAACGAACGCCTGGGCCTCGGCAATCACCTGTCCCTTTTTCACCAGATCGCCCACCTTGACCACCGGTGCAGTAGGCGCTCCGATGTGCTGTCTGGTGGGAATCACGACCTTCTGCGGCACAGGCGCCACCTCGATGGGTTTTGCCGCCGTGAACCTCTTGCGGTCGTCAGGATGAACGCCACCCCGAAAACTCTTTGCCATATTCTCACTCCTTTGTTGCCGCCAGTTACTCGGTCAAAATACGCGTGATTACAGGCTGCATATTTGCATCTGTCCTGGCGCTGCGATCAAAATATTTAATATATAAGACGGAACCGGCAAAGGCCAGTCCTCCGCCGCCTACCTGGAACCACAGCGCCGGCAGCGCCAGCCTTTCGGCCAGGTAGCTCCCCAGCACCGCGCCGATGAAGATGGCGATCAGTGGCAGAAGGTACACAATGAACGCCGACTTGAGCATATTCACCTCCTGCACCTCGACCATGACTCGCTGACCGGGTTTTGCGCCCACCGGGTTACGGGCTTCCAGCACAATAGCCGAATTGCCCGGGCAAGCGCCGCAATTCTCGCAGTCGTTGTGCCTGCTGGTCTTCACCTGGGCCACACCGCCTGCGTCTACCGCGATCACGATACCTTCCTGCTGTGTCTGCATACAATCACCTCACCCCAGTGCGCTCCCCTGTCACACACCTTTCGCTTAAAGATGATGCTACATGGTGAGAATCTTTACTTTGCATACGTATTATATCCATACTATAATAGCAAATTTTTATTTTTTGCGCCATGGTTTAGTGCATAAAAAAAACACCAGTGTAATTGCTGGAATTTTCGGGCTATTTTCGTTTGGCCGGACGCCGTCCGCCCAGGTCTTCTTCAGACTCCTTCACTTTACCCGGCAGAAGCTCAGCCAGGGCCGTCAGCATCGCCTCGCTGGGTTTAAAATAGACGCGGCGGTTTTCCACACGATCCTGCTGACTGTAGGCAATCGTCCATATCGGCCGGCCATCCAGAGCTGAGTGCAGACGGTGGCTGCGGCGGAAATTTCCCCGGGTCGCCTTTGCCGCTTTGCGATAAACGCCGGACATATTCCGGACAGGAATATCGTACTCGGTTGCGTACCCAATATAGCTCTTCGTAATTCGCAGCACCTTGTTATCAAGCTCATAGCGGTACTTCGCCGCCGCCCGCTGGACAAGCACCAGGGCAAACACCGCCGCGACAAGCAGATCGACAGGTCTGATTACCTGCCACTTGACCCAGCCATAAATCGTCATCACCAGCGAGCCGGCAAACAAGGCCACCGCCAGACCGATCACAACTGCGTTGGTCGGGCTGATGATCGAAGTTTCCGTCAGTTTATTCATGGCCGCCTCCCTGCTCAGCGTCGCTCCGGCCAGCTTTCCCGGCCGGCGCCGGAAAAACCTTTCGCAACGCCACCGTGCCGGCGATAATAACGCCGATCACCAGGAACATCAGCGGCAGGGCGATCCCCATCATTGTAAAGGCTTTTTCAAGGGCCACACCGTTTAGCATATCCGTTCTCCCCTATTTCATGAGCACTGGAATCAGAGCCAGCACCAGTCCGCCGGCTATCACTGACGCCACTTGCCCGGCGACATTAACCCCCACGGCGTGCTGAATCAGATAATTGGAAGGATCCTCCGCCAGGGCCATCTTGGCCACCACGCGCCCGGACATCGGGAACGCCGAAATGCCGCAGGCTCCGATCATCGGATTGATCTTCTTCTTACTGAATACATTCACCGCTCTGGCGAATAAAACACCGGCAGCCGTGTCGAATACGAAAGCAACGGCGCCCAGACACATGATAAGGGCGACATCGGCCGTCAGAAACCGCTCGGCTTCCATCGTACCGCCGATGGTGATTCCCAGCAGCAGGGTGACCAGATTGGCCAGTTCGTTTTCGGCAGCGCCGGCCAGCCGCTCGACGCAGCCCGCTTCCTTCAGCAGATTACCGAACATCAGGCTGCCGATGAGAGCCACCGACATCGGCGCCACAATGCCGGCAAGCAGCACCACCAAAAGCGGAAAAGCAATCTTCGCATTGCGTGACACCGCTTTTTCGTCCGGATACTCCATCTTGATCCTGCGCTCGTCGGCAGTGGTCAGTGCCCTGATAATCGGCGGCTGGATGATCGGAACAAGAGCCATATAGGAATAAGCCGCCACCGCCAGCGGCCCCAAAAGACCGCGCGCGTAACGGGAAGCCACAAAAATGGTCGTTGGCCCGTCGGCGGCGCCGATGATCCCGATGGCCGCGGCGTGTTCGAAAGAAAACCCTACCAGCACCGCCACCACCGCGGTGGCGAATATCCCGAACTGGGAAGCTGCTGCAAACAGCATGACCAGCGGCCGACGGATCAGGGGCGTAAAATCGCACATCGCTCCCACGGCAACAAAAACAAGGATCGGAAATAACTCATTGGCGATCCCCATCTGGTACAAAACCCACAGAAAACCCTCCTCGCCAGGCACCTGGGAGACGGCGGAAGAGTAAGGAATATTGGCCAGAATCGCGCCGAAGCCGATGGGCAATAGCAGCATCGGCTCAACGTCACGCTTGACGGCCAGCCAGATAAGAAGCATCCCCACAGCCCACATCACAGCGTGTTTCCAGGTCAGGGCAACAAAGCCGATAAATAAATCATCCAGCCAGGGATATTGTTGAAGCCAAACGTCCACGCAGCCTGTACCCTCCCAGAACATTGATCACAAATGTTTTCAAGACGAATTAATCTTCGCCGCTCCAAAGCAAAGCGACCCAACCTTAAATAACCCCAAGGCTGTTCAAAAAGGTCGAGATGCTAGGCGCACCGAAAGAGCGCGCCGCGCCGCGTACATGGGCGGTACGCAAGCCAGCGCTCTGAGGAGCAACGACGCAGATTGGCCTTTTTCAACAGCCGTTTTGTCACTAGCCGATGACGACCATCACTTCGCCCGCCTTAACCCCCTGGCCTGAGCTGACATGGAGCGACTTGACCGTTCCTTCACCCGGCGCGACGATCTCGTTCTGCATCTTCATGGCCTCCAGGAGCAGCAGGACATCGCCCTTTTTCACCTTGTCACCGGCCTTGGCCAAAATCTTGGTTATTTTGCCGGGCATCGGCGCCTTAACCGGAGTTTCACCTGCGGCAACCGCAACCGGGGCAGATACAGGAGCAGGAGCCGCTGGTGCGGGAGCGGCGGGTGGTGCAGCGGGGGCAACCGGAGCCGGGGTTACAACCATCCCCTCTTCCTGGACCTCGACACTGTAAGAAACACCGTTCACACTGACCTTAAACTTTCTCAATGTTATCATCTCCATTCTTTTATTAACCTTGTATTTAGAAGCGGCTGTTCATGATCTTCTCTCGGCCGAAAGCGGCCCAGGCGTTATTGGTGCGCTTGATGCGCACAGCAAGACCGCCGCGTCCGGCGTGAACGATCGCTGCGGCAACCGCCGCCACCATTTCGATGTCAGGTTCCTCCATCGTCACACCCACCGCGGCGGCGATGGCCGCCAGAACTTCCGGCTTGATACCCTCAGCCCCCTTGATGTTCATCATCGCCTCTCCTTTCTTGATGCCCCGGCGGAGTGTTTCTCGCCGGAGGCTTCTCTCCGGGCCACCGTGCCCTATGTAGTATATAGTCTGTTATCTGAGCAGCGCAGGACGGCTTGGTCGCCGGTTCCTTTACCACAGCCCCGGCCAGCCGTCCCCTGCTGCCAAATTGTTCCATCATTGCCACACTACATCCTATTGTACACCAACATGGTAAACCGCTCAACAGCACAAACACAAAGATATCCATCCTCTGTCCGCTCCGGACGGCAATATTGACGCGCTTTGCAACCGGTGCTATTATTGTAGGTATCAATATCGGACAATTAACTCGGGGTGAGAACGCTATGAACTGGGACATGGCCGTAATATTGTGGCCGACCATCTATCTTCTTTTGGCCGTGGCCGCTGTTTTTTTTCTTTGGGCCATGCGCCGACGCAAAAAAAAGCCGCGGAGCGACAGCTGGAAGGAAATCATGGCGGTCGCCGTGTTTTGCCTGGTCGGCTCGCTGCTCATGATCTTCGTCAATTCCATCGACCTGCAGCTGTCATTCCTCGCCAGACTGGGCGCCGTCACCGCCATCCTCTGTCTCTACGCTTATTATAGCTACAAGCGCAACAAAAAATAACGAACCAAAAACCACGGAAACTCCGTGGTTTTTTTGTTAACCTTCTTGGAAATGACAGTTTTTCGTCAAATTAATGTCAGTTTCCTGACATTAATGCAATTTTATGGTAACTAATCGTCAAAATGTAAAACCAGGCATCCGTAGCGGAGGAATTCCCCTTACACTTCTATATTTTGCCGACAAACTATAGGCATCGTCATACCGTGCCTTGTTCAACCGCCTGAACTGCGGACCTTTGCCAACAGGCGGCCCAGCTCGACCTCAATCATCCGGCCGTCTTGCTCGGACAACGCGATCGTAAGGCTGTACTCACTGCCGTCCTTGAGCACAAACCGGAAAAGCGGCCCCTCATCCGTCGCTGCGAATTCATGCCGCACAAGGTCCTGCAGCAGAAATTCCCTGTCTTTGGTCAGTCCGCCAAACCCTGAGCCGTAAAGTATGACTTTTTTATCGGTCACCACGAAGCCGGGATTGGGAGCATCATAAAAAAACCGCCACCAGCGCTTCAGGGGTACGATCCTGAAGGTTTCGTCCGGCGCCAGAATTCCTGCCTTGAGAAACTGGACACAGACGCTGTCAGGAATATCAGCCATACTTAGAAAAACCGCCATAATACCTTCATCCCTCCCCTTCCTCTGCCGGATCGGCAAAATAAGCATCAATGATGTTTTCCGCCAGCCGTTTCGAAACATTGGCCTGGGCTACCAGCATAAGAACCGTCAAAAACAAGTCCGCCATATTGCGATTGCCGTCTCCGGCAACCGACGCTGTTTTCGTTCTGATAAACGCGTGCTTTTCGGCGAAATGATCGCCAAACTCGGCGAACTGCTCCTTTTTGATAGCAAGAAAGGTGGAATAAATGTCAGCAAGCGGGATTACATCGTCGTCGGGAATGGACATGTCTTTGAGAATCGGCCCGAAAAGCTGTTTGATATCACGGATAGATAGTACATTTTTCAGCTGGTACACCAAAATCAGCAGCATGATATGGTCTTTGTCATATTTTTTATTCTTGGGCGGCGGCAACAGCTGGTCCTTGGTGTAATTGTTGATCATCGTTTTAGTCAGTACTTTGTCCTTGGGTTCACGCTTGCAAGGCGCAAGCCTGCTGTTCAAAAAAGTCAGCAGTTGTTCCATATACAAGTCCATGTCGGGAATGTCGTTTATTTTGATATTCTCGGTCAATCTCAGGCGCTCTGTTATCATGCAGCAAGTTTCGTCAAGCATCATATATTATCCCTTCCCGAACCTCGAGAATTGCAGGTTGCGTCAAATTTCAAAAAACCGTATGATAGCGAATCAAAATAAGAATAATAAAAGCGATGATTACCTGCCATCATTTCAGGGATTGGAGTTGGCAAGCTTGCTTGAGGCTATTACCGCCTTCTGTCAGGTGGTATTATTCGCATTATTGTACCTGGTCATCCTGGCGGGGATCGCCAGCCGGTTTCACCAGGCTCCCGCCTTATCGGCGGAATCTGCCGCCGCATCTCCGGTCGGAGGCCAAGAAGCTTTAAAGATCGATTTCCTGACCGTCGCCGCCCCTATCGCCATCGACTCCCCGTCCGCTGTGTTCCGCTATGTATCGCCGCGGATCGCCGGCAGTTTGGTCGAATACCTTGTACTGCTGCTTCTTAACCGGAACAACGCCCTTGTCGGTGAAATCGTCTGCACCGATCAGACCAGCGCCGGCGTACGGCTGCCTCAGGTGGAGCAAATCGTCCGGCACTGCAGGGAAAACAACGCCGCCCAGGTGATTGTCGCCCACAATCATCCTCTGGGCACTATGTATCCGTCGCTGGAGGATGTTCACTATACCAACGGTCTGACGGCCCGGTTGGCGGAAAAGGGCATCACCCTGGCCGATCACCTGATCGTGACCCCGGCAGGCTATCACTCCCTGAAAGAGTACTGCCAAAACCCTACTTTCACTCTCCGCTGAAAACATACCTGCCCCGGAATAAGGCGGGCTGCTGATTCTCATCAGCAGCCCTTGCTTTGTTATATAATTTTCATCAAAGGCCAGTAGGTGTAGATGAAAACCACGATGAGAAGGATGGCCGCGATGGTGGTCGGAATGCCGACCTTGGCCATGTCTCTCACTTCGAAGGTATCTGTGGCGTAGGCGATCATCGCCTGCGGCGAGTTGACCGGCAGGATGAAGGCGATATACACACACAGGGTCGAGATGAAGGTCATGCCCCACATCGGCAGGCTGGGATTGTTCAGGCTGAGCAAAAAGCCGATAACTGTGGGAACAAGAGCTGCCGTCGCCGAAGTGATGCTGGCGAAAGCAAAGCGGATGATACACAGGGCGATGGTCAGTACCAGCATCATCATCGCCACCGGCATGGAGCCCAGTCCCAGACCGCCCAGAGCAGCCTTGGCCAGCCACATGGCCGCTCCGGTGCTGAGCAGAACTTCACCCAGCGAAATCCCGGCCCCGAACAGCAGGATGGTACCCCAGTCAACCTTGCTGGCCAGGGTCTTCCAGTCGCCGATACCGAGCCCTGGCCACATCATCATCAGCACCGACAAAATGGCGGTGGTGTTGGCGTCAAGTGTGGCCGGCAGCCCCACGGATTTATACCAGAGCTCCGAAGTCCAGATAAAGATGGTGATGGCAAAGATGATAGAGATTCTTTTTTCCTTCTCGCTCATCGGCCCAAGGTCGGTCAGAGCCTTGCTGATGATTTCTTTGCCGCCGGGAATCTCAGCAAATTCGAACTTGTTGAATTTGGTGATAATGAAATAGAAAATCAGCGACAGAATCAGCGAATACGGCGCGCCATAAATCAGCCAGTCGCCCCAGGAAATGGTATGTTTGAAGGAACTGGCGATAAACGATGCCGCTACCGGATTGGGAGCGCCGGAAGTCAGCAGCAGAATACCGGAGATCGAAGACTCGATGGCCACGCAGACCAGCAGCATCCGGGCGAACACGCCTTTTTTGTCGACCCCGAAGGCCGCTATGAGTCCCATGGCGATCGGCGTCATGGTGGCCGACCGGGCGGTGATCGAAGGAATTAAAAAGCCCAGCAGCAGCATGACGATGATGACGCCGCCGAAGATCGCGTTGGTTTTGGTCCCGACGATCTTGAGGATGTTCAGGGCGATTCGCTTCTCCAGTCCGGTGGACAGAATGCCTGCCGCCATGAACAGACCGGCGGCGACCAGCACCCAGCCGGTGTTGGTGAAGCCGCTCAGGGCCAGGGGAATGGCTTTTGCCGTGCCCAGCATCGGGCCGCTGATATCCTTAGCCGGCGCGAAGCCCATGAAAACGCACAAGAAAGCAATGATTGCAACAGCGCTCACCGGATAGGATACGGCTTCGGTAACCCACATGATGACCGCAAAAACCAGTACGCCGAGGGTAACCTTGCCTGCCGAGGACAACCCGGCAAGCGGGGGCATGAAAATGATGCCCAGCATCAAGGCCAAACCGATAAGAACCCACACTAGCTTTTTACCTGACACGTCTACGCCTCCCCATCATTTTACATTCGGAAATTTCCGTTGGGTACCATTGCATAATATTCTGAATATACTACGGGATTTCCTGCTGCGTATGATGGTCATCAATTGTAACATATAGTAGCATGTTGCAATGGGTTTGCCCGACGCGGGCAGCATGTCGGAGTCGCGGAACCGGTTATACCTGATGTCTTAAGTTTTCATCCTTGGCTGTAATCGGCGTTGAAACGCCAGTACTGTCTTGCGGGGAAACCTGCCATAACCAAAAGCGGGGCGCAGACCGCTGCCTGCGCCCCGGTCTTTGTCAGACCAATCCCATCCAGTGCCAGTAAGTGAAGTTAAACAGAACCAGCAGCGCCAGCGCGATAATGGTCATTGGGATGCCGACCTTTGCCATGTCTTTGACTTCGAAGGTGTTTGTAGCGTAAGCGATCATCGCCTGCGGCGAGTTCACCGGCAGGATGAAGGCAAAATACACGCAGTAGGTGGCGATCAGGGTCATGCCGAACATCGGCAGGCTCTGATTGTTCAGGCTGATCAAAAAGCCCATGACGGTAGGTACAAGGGCCGCGGTCGCCGAGGTGATACTGGCAAAGGCGAAACGGATCACCAGCAGTGCCACCGCAATTACGGTCATCATCAGCGGCGGCGTCATCGATCCGAGGCCCAGTCCGCCAAGGGATGCCTTGGCAAGCCAGATGGCGGCGCCAGAACTGAGCAGCGCTTCACCGAGGGAAATGCCTGCACCGAACAGGAGAATCGTGCCCCAGTCGACGCGGTTGGAAAGGTCTTTCCAGTTGGCCACCCCGATGATCGGCGTCAGCATCAGCGTCACCGAAAGGATCGCCACAGAGTTGGGATCGATCTTGTGCCAGCTTTCGGTCGCCCAAAGCAAAATGGTGACAGCGAAGATGCACGAAATCCGTTTTTCTTTGTCAGTCATCGGTCCGATATCCACCAGGGCCTTATCAATCGCGGCCCGACCTCCCGGAATCTCCGTGAACTCGAATTTATTCATCCGGGTGATCAGGAAATAGAAGATAATCGACAGGATCAGGCAATACGGCATCGCGTAGACGATCCATTCTCCCCAGGTGATGCCTTTGTGCAGCGTGCTGTTGGCAAAACCGAGGAAGACTGCGTTAGGCGCGCCGGCTGTCAGTACACCGATGCCGGAAATCGAGGACGAAATGGCCACACAGACCAGCATCATCCGGGCAAACACGCTTTTCGGATCAACTCCGAACGCGGCGATCAGCCCCATAGCGATCGGCGTCATGGTAGCAGAGCGGGCCGTAATCGACGGGATCAGGAAATCCAGGACCAGCATGACAATGATCATGCCGGCGAAAATCGAGTTGGTTTTAGTGCCGACGATTTTAAGGATACTGAGGGCGATTCTTTTTTCCAAACCGGTGGACAAAATTCCCGCCGCCATAAATAGACCTGCGGCAACCAGTACCCAACCGGCGTTGACTAATCCGCTCAGCGCCAGGGGAATGGCTTTACCGGTGCCCAGCAGGGGACCAGTCAGCCCTTTGGCTGGTGCAAAGCCCAAAAATAAGATAAGGAATAGAATGATCATGACGGCGCTTAAAGGATAGGAGATAGCTTCTGTCACCCACATGATCACCGCGAAGGCCAACACGGCGAGAACCCGCTGACCGGCGACGGACAATCCGTCCGGCGTCGGCATGATGGCAATGCCGATCATGACCGCCAAGCCGAGAAGTACCAAAAGTAGCTTCCTGGTTGTAAATCCGTTCTGTGCCACGACTAATGCCTCCCTATAGCAAATAGCATTTCCTGGCCGGAAATACCGGTCAAATATCCTGTATAAGGAAAGTAAGTCCAGCTATAGTTTGATGCATGCGTCAGCTTGTCAAATTTCCTTCTGTCGCATGCATCAAACAGCATGGATCATTTCAAGCAGAACCGTTCGTTAACCTACCGAAATCAGAGCGGTTCCGGTTTGGATCGGGTCGCCGGGCTTGACAAAGATTTCCTTGACCACGCCGTCGTTGGCGGCCAGGACAGGGTTATGCATTTTCATCGCCTCGACGATAATCAGTTCTTGGCCCTTTTTCACGCTGTCGCCGACGTTGACTTTGACCGAAATGATCTTGCCAGGCATCGGAGCACTGATGGTGCCTGCACCGCCGGACGGCGCAGCGGCTTTCGGAGCGGCGGGAGCAGCGGCCGGGGCCGGAGCAGCAGCCGGAGCGGGAGCAGCGGCCGGGGCCGGAGCGGCTTTGGCGGCGGGAGCGGCAGCGCCGCCCTTCTTCTCTACAGTAACGTCATAGGATTTACCATTCACGGTAATGGTGTAAGTTGCCATGTTACATCCTCCTTGTAGTTTCTATTGTCTTTACAGTCGGCCCTGCATCAGTTCCTGCCGGCCGGTGAAAGCCCAGTTCCGGCCACTCGGCCTGATGCTGACCACTTGGAATTCTCCGCCGCCTTCGAACTCGGCGACAGCCGCGGTGATTACAGCCAACAGCTCGTCGTCTTCCGCATCCTGTACGGCGTAAGCCGGCGCTGCGCTTGCCGCAAGCTGGGGAGCTGACTGTGCCGGAACCGACTGCGCCGATTCCTCTTTCGGCTTATTCCGCAGTATGAGGAACAATATGACGGCGACTACGATGACCACCAATAGCCATGTCATTATTTGTCTCCCCCTTTCGGTTGATTTGGGGTTTTGTCTTCTTCCTGGCTGCTGTCTTGTCGACGACGGGCCCGTTCTTTACGCGAGCTGTAAAAATAGTAGCTGACGGCGACCACGGTTCCTAGTATGAAGGCCACTTCGTTCACGGTCTACGCCCCTCGCTTACTGCTCTTCGCTTGCTCATTATAGCCTTTGGCCAGCTCGACATTGACTTCAACTACTTCGGGATTGAAACGGATGATATGGGTTCCTTTGTCCGACACATTCGGCAGGTCTTCCACAGCTTGCGGGGTATGGACAAGCGCGCCGTGGGGCACGTACTTGCCGTCCGGAATGTTGACCTGAATGAGTTTGGCACCGTGTCCGATATAGCAGTTCTTCCCCACAGTCGAGGCGTGAACCACCGAGCCAAACCCGATAAAGGTGTTTTTGCCGATGAAGGCCGGGCCGTGGATAATCGAGGCATGGGCGCAGGATACTTCCTCGGAGATATAGATGGAGTAGCCTTCGTTGCCCACAATAACATTTTGTTCTTTCAGTCCGTGCATGATGACATTGTCCTGGACATTCGTTTTCTTGCCGACATAGATCCGGCCGCCTTCGTCACCCCGGATGCTCGCCCCGGGGCTGACCATGACGAATTCGTCGATTGTCACCGGGCCGATGACGCTGGCCGTCTGTGACACATAGGCTGTGCTCGCCACTTCAGGGCTTTTCTCCTCCGAAATCCAGGATGTTTTCGGTGATTTGATCAGCATATTGTCCAGCCTCCTCAAACCTTACTTTACGCCAAGGAGCGCCAGCATGATACCGCCCGATATCGCCGTGCCGAATACCCCGGCCAGGTTGGGTCCCATGGCATGCATGATCAGGAAGTTATATGGGTTTTCCTTGAGGGCCACTACGTGGGCCACCCGGGCGGCGATAGGCACCGAGGCGATACCGGCCGAGCCGAGTAATGGGTTGATTTTTTCTTTCAGGAACAGATTCATGATTTTCGCGGTGATAACACCGGAGGCCGTACCGCCCAGGAAGGCGATGAGACCAAGACCGACGATAACGAGGGTTGTGAAGGTAAGAAAACGTTCTGCGGCCATGGTCGAGCCGACAGCCACGGTGAGGGTGATAGTGATGACGTTCATGATTTCGTTGGCGGCGGTGTTGGCCAGACGCTCAACCATCAGAACTTCGCGCAGCATGTTGCCCAGCATCAGCATGGTGATCAGCGGTGCAACAGGCGGCAGCAGCAGGTTAACGATAATCGCAATAACAAAGGGGAATACGATTCTTTCCAGACGGGTTACCGGCCGGACCTG
>JARLHY010000041.1 GCA_031292015.1 Negativicutes bacterium
ACTACCTCCAGGAGGACCACGATGTTTCGTAAGCTGCGGCGACAACTCATTGTCATCAATCTGGTCATCATCGCCGTCCTGTTTCTGATTTTGACAGCCGGGACCTATTTTCTGGCGAAAAACGACCTGACAAAGCATCGGGAGGGTGCCCTCCAGCGAATAGCTGCCGAGGTCAATTCCGGCGCCATCAAGGATTTATCCCACCGGGATCGCCATGGACCGTTTGGGCCCGGCGGTCCCGGTGGGCCGCCGGAATCGGGCTCTGCTGCAGGCCCTCCGGGGCCGCATGATTTTACCGGGCCGCCCGGCCCGCCGGGACCGTCACTTTTTTTTGTCAAAACCGACGCCGTCGGGACGGTCACTTTCCAGTCCTCCGACCAACCGCTCGAATCGGCTCATCTGGCCCTCTTGGTCCGGCAGACCCTGTCGCAGGGCGGTACCACCGGAACCATCATCTTCGAGCAGAGCGACTTTAGCTACTACAAAACTCCCCGGCAGGATGGTCCGGGGATGCTTCTGGTTTTCGAGGACATTCATCAGCAGGAAAACCTGCTCCGCACCCTGGTTCTGGCGTTGATCGCCACCGGCCTCGTCTGCCTGATCCTGTCCCTGCTGGCCAGCGTCTACATGGCCAACAGGGCCCTCATTCCCGTCCGGCAGGCCTGGCAGCAGCAGAAGGATTTCCTGGCCGACGCGTCACACGAACTGCGTACGCCGCTGGCGGTGATCCAGACCAACCTGGAAATTGTGATGAGCAGCCAGGAGGAAACAGTGGCCAGCCAGGACAAATGGCTAAGCAACATCAGGGATGAGTCGGACCATATGGCTAAATTGGTGAACTCCCTCCTGTTTCTGGCCAGAGCCGACTCTCAGCAGCAGCCGCTGGCCAAGGAACTCTTCGATCTCGACCGCACCGCCGCCGGCGCCGCCGAACCCTTCGTCGGTCTTGCCGCCGCGAAAGGTCTTGCTTTTAACATCCTGGTTGACACCGAAGTAACCATTCGCGGGGATGAAGACCGCATCCGCCAGGTCATCGGCATCCTGCTGGACAACGCCATCAGGCATACGCCGCCCGGCGGGACCGTTTCCCTGCAGGTGGCGCGTTCCGACAACAAAGCCGTAATGACCGTCGCCGATACCGGCGACGGAATACCTTCCGCCCACCTTGCCAAAATATTTGACCGCTTCTATCAGGTGGACTCCTCCCGCGGCAAAGGCGGCGCCGGACTGGGCCTGGCTATCGCCAAATGGATCGTCCAGCAGCACGGCGGTCGGATTGAAGCCGTCAGCCCCCCCGGTTCGGGAGCACGCTTTACTGTCGAACTGCCCCTGCCGTAACCCAGGCATAAGCAGCGATGTACCCTCTTGACTGCCATGTTTGATAACCAAAACTTTCAGGCCGTTTCAGCCCCCCTGCTGCCCTTTCCCTACACGGGTACAAAGCTATGGGGAGTTCGCAAGCGGCCTTTCTTTGTAACCAATGGCATTCCCCCCGCATATTCTATACGGCAAGTTCAAACGGGAGGGTGCGAGCATGAGTTGTTATTTTGAAATCAGGGCCAGCCAGAAGTTCGACGTATTTCCCGGCGGCTATTTTGCCGCAGCCCTTATGGCCGACCAAGCAGTCCTACCGGAAACAGCGGGCCGCGACGAATTTGACTTTCCGGCGACGCTCCTGCCCGGGAAGAGGGTCGCCGGCTTCGGTCGGCGCAGGACCTATCCCCCGCCTTCCAGCCGACTGGACGGGCAGTCGCCGGAAGCCGCCCCGTCCCTCCCCTTTCCCTGGGAAAAGTCACGGGACCTCTCCTTCCGGATTATCACCAATGTCTTGCTCGACCAGGGCCTCATCGCCCGTCATCTGACCCTGCGCGTCGCCGCCCACGACGCCCCGGTCCGGGACATTCCTCTCAGCAGCCCGGACGTCAGGATCGACTGGCCCTGCCGCGGCACCTTCGTGGTTGACGTCGGGGCGATATGAGACCAAACGAATATAACCGGCATCTGTATTGATGCCGGTTATATTCGTAAAGAACCAGTTAAGCGGGACTATTATCTCCTGTCTCTACGGGCAATTTGCTCCGGTGTCCCATATGCGCCGGTGTAATAATTATGGTTAAAAACGATTTCCAAAGCCTCTTTCTGACCGGCATCCGCCAATCTTTGAGCAATTCGCTCCTTATCCTTGTTGGGTTCCATAGGATTGACCGTTTTACGGAGGCCATCGAGTATCTGCCCCATATAATGATATGGAATACCGATTCCCAATTCGTCTTTCGACCACTGAGCAACACATCGGGTTCCTGAACAAAGCATAGAAACATTCGGCAGATTTCTTTCATAAGGATAGGAAGTACACTCCTGGCAGATAGCACACATCCCGGCCATTTTAATGCTACTCAACTGACCGCTATGGTACGCATACCCCTGCAAGATTCGCATGGCATTATATGGTGTTGTGACAAGGATAACAACATCCGGTTTGCTGTTAACATATTGTTCAAGCGGCATGATTTCGACACCGCTGCATTTATGAACGCAATAAACCATCTCCCTGGCAACCGAGCGGCTGACACCCAGATTTTCGTAAACACCCAGTTTTGCATGCCTGCTGCCGGAAACTGCGTCTTCAGTGACAGCAGCCATCCCCAGTGCTCTGGAAGCAGCAAAACAGCCGCAATGCGACACATCCATTTTATAGCTGCGGCCTTGTCCTGCCCATTTGACAGCTGTGCAATAAGGCATTCCAGCGGGGGATATGGCAGTCTGACTTAATGCATAGTCAGCTTCAGTCAGCAAAAATTTGATGCCGACAGGTTTTCGGCGCAAATCCAAAAGAAGATCAAGCCACAAGGTATCATTTTGGAGCATGTGTATCACCTATCATTCATTTTTACTAGTTAATATACTCGTACAAACCTCCATAATAATCTTCAGCAAACTTTCTGACTTTCTCACTGCGAAAAGCGCTTACCAGATCAGCCGCCCATGGAGCATCGGCATTTTTGGTTTTGACGACTACGCCTTGCGGATAATTTTCGGGATGCTTGTCCCGAATCAGATAGGATCTGAAATCCTTTTTGGCATTTCTCATATGACTAAAGAAAGCGATGGAAGCATCCACATCTGCTAAAGAACGTACCGTCTGCGTCTGATCCATATCCCTGAATTTAAAGTTGTGCGAATTTTTAGCAATATCCAACAGTGAAGCTTTGTCAATATTATCTTTAAGGGTAATCAGCCCGGCATCGCTGAGTATTCTGAGACCCCGGTCCATGTTCATGGCATCGTTCATGATAGCAATCGTTGCCCCGTCAGGGATCTGGTCAATGCTCTTGTATTTTTCCGAGTAAAGTCCCATTCCCACTGCATAGAGATAGGGCTTCAACATAACCAAATCTCCTTTATTGGCTTGATTAAAACTCTCCATAAACGGCTTGTGAACAACTAAAACACAGTCCACGCTGCCATCATTCGCAGCAACCAAAGTATTTACATTGTTATCAAAAACCTTATAGGTAACTTTGTAGCCTTTTTCAGCCATAACCGGGACGACAGCGTCAACTAACGCCTGGGTAGTCTCGGCACAGGCAATCGTTATATCCGTTTTTTTAGCTGTATTTTGTGCATCTCCGGGTTTGGCGCCGTTACCGCAACCTGCCATAGCCATACTGACCCCTAACAACAATACCAAGACAAGCTTTTTCAAATTCACTGTAATTTCATCTCCTGTTATATTTTTTTTACTTTTCTGTATAGGAGTTCTCCAATACCTTGGATAGCCAATACCATAACAAACAAAATCACCACGATGGCATACATCATTACATCATCAAAGCGCTGATAACCAAAAGTCAGCGCTACTGCGCCCAAGCCTCCGGCGCCCACTGCTCCTGCTAATGTTGTACTGGCCAGGAATAAAATAGTGGTCGTGGTCAAACCCGACACTATGGATGGCAGTGCTTCAGGAAAAAGCACTTTAAACATGATCTGACTGTTGCTGGCGCCAAAAGATCTCGCCGCCAAGATCACATTGGTATCCACCTCTTGTAAGCTTGCTTCCATATAGCGGGCAATAACCGGAAAGGCTGCCAGGGTTAAAGGAACAATCGCAGCCTTTTCACCGATCGAAGTACCCACAATAGCCCGGGTCAGCGGAGATATGGCAACAATGAGTATAATGACCGGAAATGACCGGATCATGTTGACAATAAATCCGACGATCTTATAACACTTCCTATTGGGTTTCAAGCCATAAGGTGATGTCATCACAAGTAAAATTGCCACAAAAGTACCGATGATAAAGCCAAGCAACATCGAAAAGAAAAGCATCAGCAACGTCGAACCAATCGCGGGAAGAATGATATGTGGCAAATCATCAAACAACCTGGTAGTAGAAAGGTCAAAAAACATTGGCTTCACCTCGTGAGCTGACACCGGATTCAAATACGACACAATCCAGCCTATTATTGGCACAATAGGTCATAGTCCGTTCCAGCTCTTCAGCGGCAATGCTCAGATACAGATGGCCAAAACTTTTATCATGAAATTGTTCAATGTCGGCTGACACAATCGAAAAATCAATTTTTAAACCATACAAAAACGATGGGTTGACGTCGGAATCTCTAACGGAAAGCTTGATAATGGAGCGACCGGGCGGTGCAGCAAGCTCCTTCCTTCCGACCAGTTCGAGCAATTCAGGCGGTTCTTCCAGAAAGACAGTCGCCACAGAACCTTCAACAGCAATCCTATTGCCAGTGATAATAGCCATTCGGTCACAGACGGTTTTTACAACCGACATATCATGAGTCACTATCACGATCGTGATGCCCATCTGACGGTTAACATCCGCGAGCAGCTCCAAAACAGACTTGGTGATCGCAGGATCTAACGCCGAGGTAGCCTCATCACTTAGGAGAATATCGGGTTCAAGCGTCAATGCCCTTGCAATTGCGACCCGTTGCTTCTGCCCGCCTGACAGTTCATGAGGCAGAGATTTCATTTTACCGGCCAGCCCCACCAGTTCCAGTAAGTCTTCAGCCTTTTTCCTCATTTTAGTTTGAGGATATTTCCAGCATTCCATCGGCAGCATAACATTGTCTAATACGGTTTTGCGATTTAAGAGAGCAAAGTTCTGAAAAATCATTCCGATTTTACGTCGGAATATCCGTAGTTCTTTCTCGGAAAGTGTTAAAATATCTGTGTCATTCACGATCATTTTGCCTTTATCAAAAGTCTCTAACCCGTTGATACACCTCAGCAAAGTCGATTTCCCCACGCCGCTTTGACCCACAACACCGAAAATCTCGCCTTGTTGTACATGCAAGTTGATATCAGTCAGCACATTGATATTATTGTAGGATTTACAAAGATTTTGCACCTTTATCATCGTCTCTTACCGCCTCATTACTAACTGCTGCCATTGGTCATAATGTCAAGCCGGTATGAGATTCACCGAATGAAATCTCCGCCCCGGTAGTAACTAGATCCAGAAGTGCTCATAACCCACACGCTAATGGAATATGTACGATTAAACCATATCCAGATTCTATGTTTGCTAAATATTATTTCTATAGCCCTTTCAGAATTCCTCCCGTCAGATAGATGAAGCATATTTCCGGCTCAATTGATCCAAACTGATCTCCGCAAAAATACTATGTCGTAAACACTTTTGTTTTTGGCGTTATCTTGTCTTGCTGCGAAACTAATATGGCAAGAGCAAGGCCGCAAAGGTGTCCGGCGCCTTTGCGGCCGGCGAAAAAAAAAAAGAGGAAGGCACCTCGCCTCCCCCTTTTTTCACAGACCTAACCTAGTTTTTCTTTGTCTCATCCAGGATCGCCGTAACCCCCGCCGCAGGTGTCGGGGCCGGAGCAAGCCGGGTCTCGGTCAGTTCATCCAGCGTCTTGTTCATCGTCTCCTTGCCCAGGAAAATGATATCGGCGGCGATGACCGCCAGAACGACGGTGAACATTGTGAACACGACGGTCATCTTGTCCGGGCCGGTCATGATGGCGCCGACGGCGATCGGGGCAATAATGCCCCCCGTCCGGCCGCAGGCCGCCGCCCAGCCCACCCCGCTGGCCCTGGCGTTAGTTGGATACTGTTCAGCCGAAAAAGCGTGAGTGATGCCCCAGGCCCCCAGGTTAAAGAAGGACAGGACACAGCCCCACAGCACGATCTCCGAGGCGCTCTTGGCGAAGCCGAACATGTAGGCTGCCACGGCGCAGATCGCCAGGAACGAACCCATGGTCGCCTTGCGGCCGATCTTGTCCACAAGATAGGCAGCAGCAAAATAGCCCGGCAGTTGGACTGCCGTCATCCACATCATGTATTCGAAGGACCGTATCAGGGTATTGCCGCTCTGCACCAACAGCGAGGGCAGCCAGGTGAACATGCCGTAATAGGCGTACACCATGCCGAACCACAGAACCCAAAGACAGACGGTGCGCTTGATGTAAGTCGGGGACCACAGATCAAGGAAACCGATTTTTTCGTCCACGACAGCGGTCGTCGCCTCGGCCCGCGGCGGCTCGCCCACTGGCAGGCCCATCTCCTGTTCCAGCTTGGCCACCAGGGCGTGCGCTTCATCAAAGCGGCCTTTACTCACAAGATACATCGGCGACTCCGGCAGCGCCTTCCACAGATAAAACGCCAGCAGCACCGGCAGCGCTCCGGTGTAGAAAGCCACCTGCCAGCCGTAGCGGGGAATGATCACATAAGCCAGCGCGGCCGCCACCATCCAGCCGATGGCCCAGGAGCTGTTTTGCAGCACCAGCATTTTGCCGCGATGCTTCGGAGGAGCGAACTCGCCCATCAGGGCGTTGGCCACCGGCGGCTGTCCGCCGATCCCTGCGCCGACGATGAACCGGAATACCAGCAGCGACTCATAGCTCCAGGCAATGCCGCACAGGCCGGTACCGATACTGTACACCACCAGCGTGGCGATAAACATTTTTTTCCGGCCGATGCGGTCCGCCAGGGTACCTGACAAGACGGCCCCCACCGCCATCCCCAGCAGGGAGATGCTGCCGATGTAGCCGATCTGGGTCGGGGTCAGGTTCCAGGCCCCGAAGATCTTGGCCAGAACAAACGCCAGAATCCCTACATCCAGCGCCTCGAAGCCGATGCCGGCCCCGATCATTACGAGCAGCCGCCAGTGGAACCCGCTCAGGGGAAGCTTGCTCAAACGGTCGGTTATAGTCGTCATGATTGATCCTCCTTACCTGTTATTGTTGCGATAAGTCCGTACTACCTGTCAAGTGCGGCTTTGCCTGCCGGTGAGAAACCGTCCGGCGATGTCTTCGGCGTAGCCGCGGACCGAAGCATTACCGAAGCTGTCCAGCGGCGTCGCCGTAATCCGCTCCCGGAACAGGACCACTTCCGTCTCCGGCAGCAGTTTCTGCAGGGCCGCCGCCAGCGGCAGCCCGTTTTCCAGTATCTCCATCGCGTGAGAATTGCCGACAATAAAATTCATGCCAAGTTCCCTGGCTTTGGCTACCAGCGGACTGTCAGGCCGGACCCGGCTGATGGAAGCCAGCACGGTGTCCGCTTCGGGGTGTTCGCCCTTGACCTTTTCCAGGTGCTCCGGCGAAAATCCGGTGTGGGGGAAAATGTGGACAATGGTGCCCACCCGGTCTTCCCTGCCGCCCACCATGATCCGGCTGCCGGCGGCCACGTTGGTCTCGGCGATCGAATCGCAGCCGCGGCAGGACTGCTCCGCCAGCAGCATCCGCTTTTCCTCGCCCATCCCCATGAAGTCGTTCAGTCGGTAAACAATGTCGCCAAGGGTCTTTACCTCGTCCAGCACCTTACCCACATACAGAACATTGCCGGGAACGCCGCCATAGGCGATGTCCACCCTAAACGGCCTGTGGCCGTGGATGAGGGCGATGCCGGGATGCAGCCCGTGGAAAGCCTCATGCAGTTCGAACACCGCCAGTCCGTACAGGCCGAGGTAGCCTCGGATGTTCACTCCGCCGGAATTGGCGGCTTCCACGATGGGGTGATGGGCGACAATCGCGTCCACCCCGGTGGCACCAGCCAGTTCGATGTTGCATTCGGTCAGAGTCATGGTAACCGCGATCTTTCGCACCGGGGCCTCCAGATCGCCGCAGACCAGCCCCGGCGTCTCCATGCACTCCTTGCCGGGAATGTTGGACGACTTCATCATCACAAACTGATTCTTGCCGCTGAAAATGTCGTCAATACTCTTGACACACCTCCCTCCGGTTATCGTATCCAGCGCCATTAGAACATCCCGATTTGTTATCTGTCTACCCATGATTGAACCTCCCTCGAATTGCCCATCAGCTTCAACCAACTGCTGCATCCACTGTTGGAAACCCCGGCGTTTGCAGTGCTTCAGGCGAAAGCGCAAGCCATTGGTTGCACTTATGTCGAACAGCTAAAATATATTCTTTCTGTTCGAGCAAAAAAACAAAAGACTACTAGCCTTCCCAATATCCCAGACACTCGGATGAACATCCGGGACAGTCAGAAAGAAAAACTAGTAGCCTCAGGCGCTCGTGTGAGTTCCCCTAGCCAGCATATATTTGATTGTTGCGAATCCTATTTTTGAAAAGCGCTTTCCAGCACAATGACGGTCACAGCCACTTCTTTTTCCGGCTGGTAGTCCTTCAGAACGTATTTCACAGGCAGCTTTAACTGCGCCAAAAGCTCCTCATGCAGTTTCTCGCGGAATTCCTCCAGCAAAGTCAGGTCAAAAAAGCGGGTTATAACCCGGCTTTTCCGGTCCAGCGCCGCCAGGGCCGGAATCCGTTTGTTGTCGGCAAAGATCAGTATTACAGCGTTATCGATGATATACACCCGCTGCTTCCGCAGTCCGGTGCCGTACATCGCGATATTCACTTCATTATTGACCCGTATGAGCTCTTGTTTCAGTTCAGCCGCCGAAAGGGGCACCTTTGTCTCTCCTGTCCAACCCTGCGCATATTCAAACCTTTTTGAGGTATTTCGGTGTAAACTTCCGTTTTCCTGCATCAATGGCAGTTTTCGGCATTTGTTTTAGAAGAATTTGTTACGCTTTTAACAAAACGGCAACAAAAAGCCCCCGGAACACTCCGGGGGCCAAAAATAACAGCTTACAATGTTTTCACTACACCGGCGCAGCGGGCGCACAGGGTCGGGTGCTGCGGGTCCGCGCTGACAGTGTCTTCATAGATCCAGCAGCGTTCGCATTTTTCCCCGGTCGCAGGCTTCACAGTCACCGCCAGGGCAAGGTCGGCGGCTCGATAGGCCTCAGCCGGAGCGCTGCTTAGGCCTTCCGTCAGCTGGACACCGGAGACGATCAGGATGGTCTTCAGTTCTTCCCCGCCAACCGCCTTCAGGATATCATAGGCCTGACCTTCGGCGTAAAGCTCCACCGCGGCGTCCAGCGAATGACCTATTGTCTTTTCGCGGCGCTTTGCTTCCAGGGCTTTGGTAATCTCGCCCCGTAGTTCAAGGATCGCATCCCATTTCGTCTCAAGTTCACTGTCCAGATATTCGGGATGCTCGGTCGGCCAGTCGGCCATCTGGACGCTTTCCGGCTTGCCGGCGACACTGGGCATGTACTGCCAGACCTCCTCGGTGGTAAAGGTCAGCACCGGCGAAAGCATCGCCACAAGGGCGGTAAGAATCTCGTACATCGCCGTCTGAGCCGCCCGCCGCTCGATCGAGTCCGGCTTCGAGGTGTACACCCGATCTTTCAGGATATCGAGATAGATGGCGCTGAGGTCGACGGCGCAAAAATTGTGCACCGTATGGTACAGAGCGTGAAACTCGTATTCCTGGTACGCCCGGGTCACCCGCTCCCGGACCTGCTCCAGCCGCAGCAGCGCCCAGCGGTCGATCTCCAGCAGTTGGCTGTAGTCCACCTTATCGCGGTTCGGGTCAAAATCAGCGATGCTGCCGAGAATATAGCGGAAGGTGTTGCGGATCTTGCGGTAGACTTCCGCCATCTGCTTCAAGATGTCCTTGGAAATCCGGATATCGGCTTTATAGTCGGAGGAAGCCACCCACAGCCGCAGGATGTCGGCGCCGTACTGCTTGATGATCTCCTGGGGATAGATAACGTTTCCCACCGATTTGGACATTTTGCGGCCCTCGCCGTCGACGACGAACCCGTGGGTCAGCACCGCATCGAACGGAGCCCGGCCTCTGGTGGCCACCGAAGTGAGCAGCGACGACTGGAACCAGCCTCGATGCTGATCTGAGCCTTCCAGATACATGGCAGCCGGCCAGGTCAGTTCAGGGCGTTCTTCCAGCACCGCGGCGTGGCTGGAGCCGCTGTCGAACCAGACGTCCATGATATCGGTCTCTTTGCGGAAGTTCGTGTGGCCGCAATGCTCGCAAGCCATTCCGGCCGGCAGGATTTCGGCCGCCGTACGGGCCCACCAGGCGTCTGACCCTTCGCGGCGGAACAATTCCTTCACTGCATTGATGGTGGTATCGTTAATAATATGTTCGTTGCACTCTTCACAGTAGAAGATCGGAATCGGCAGTCCCCAGACCCGTTGACGGGAAATGCACCAGTCCTTACGGTCGGCGACCATGTTGTGAATCCGGTCCTCACCCCAGGCGGGAATCCACTGGACTTCTTGGATGGCTTTCAGCGCCGCGTCGCGGAAGCCTTCCACCGAGGCAAACCACTGCTCGGTAGCCCGGTAGATGACAGGGTTCTTGCAGCGCCAGCAGTGGGCGTACTGATGGCGGACCGTGCCTTTGCCCAGCAGCATGCCCCGGGCGGCCAGTTCTTTGATGACCGGCACGTTGGCGTCTTCCACTTTCAGTCCCTGGAACTGTCCGCCTTCAGCCGTAAACCGGCCGGCGTGGTCTACCGGGTTGATTACCGGCAGCCCGTATTTCACCCCGGTGTCGAAGTCCTCCTGGCCGTGTCCCGGCGCGGTGTGGACGCAGCCGGTGCCCTGCTCCAGCGTGACATAGTCGGCCAGCACCACCACCGACTCGCGGTCCACGAAGGGATGGGCAAAAACCATGCCCTCCAGCGCGGCGCCCTTGGCCCTTGCCAGCACGGTAAACTTTTCGATTCCGTTGTCTTTGGCCACCGTGTCGGCCAGTTCAGCCGCCAGCAGGTAAATCTCGCCCTTGGCCTCGGCCCAGACATACTCAAGCTCGGGATGGATGGCGATGGCCACATTGGCCGGCAGCGTCCAGGGTGTGGTGGTCCAGATCACGGCATAGACGTTTTGGGGATCGATTCCCACCGGCAGATTGCCCTTGTCGTCAATAAGCGGGAACTTCACATAGATGGTATGGGATTTCTTCTCCGCGTACTCGATTTCGGCCTCGGCCAGCGCGGTTTCGCAGGTAGTGCACCAGTAGACCGTCTTCAGGCCTTTATAGATATAGCCTTTCTTGGCCATTTCGCCGAACACTTCGATCTGCTTGGCCTCATACGGCGGAACGAGAGTGATGTACGGATGGTCCCAGTCGCCGGCCACCCCAAGGCGCTTGAACTCCTCCCGCTGCGTATCGAGGCATTTCAGCGCATACTGCTTGCATTCCCGGCGCAGATCGAGGGGGTCGAGTTCGTGCCTGTTGAGCCCCAGAATCTTGATGGCGGCGTGCTCGATCGGCATGCCGTGGGTATCCCAGCCGGGTACGTACGGGGCGTCGAATCCCCGCAGCGATTTATACTTTATAATGATGTCCTTCAACACCTTGTTCAGGGCTGTACCGATATGGATATTGCCGTTGGCGTAAGGCGGTCCGTCGTGCAGGACGAACTTGGGCTTGCCTTGCGCCCGCTCGATTTTTTGTTCATACACCTTCTTGTCTTTCCAGTACTGCAAAAGCTCCGGTTCCCGCTCCGGCAGATTGGCCCGCATCGGAAACTCGGTCTGCGGCAGATTCAATGTTTTACTATAGTCCAAGAACTACACCTCCAAATAAAATAAACCTCCATCCCTAAGGGACGAGGTTCTATGCCCGTGGTACCACCCTAATTGCCTGCTGTTGCCACTTTAAACGTCTAACGTCCGTCTGACGGCGAAGCCTACTCTTTTTCGGTTCGCAGCTCGAGAGGGATCTTCGCCTGACTCGTTATACCGGGCTTGCACCGCCCCCGGTTCGCTGAAAAAACTCCATCTGGCTACTGTCTCTGTCATCACTTTTGTAATATTTTATTGTCCGGCATAAGATATTATATACGAATCCACGCATGTTAGTCAAACGAATGCTGCCTGCTCAGACATGCTAAAAAACCGGCTTTGTCGATACCGGTAACCGCGATGACCTTATCGCGGCTTTTTTGCCCGCTGGCGATAGCCACCCGGCTTTTGGCTACGCCGCACAGTTCGGCGAAAAACTTGATACAGGCAGTGTTGGCCGCACCTTCCACCGGCGGCGAAGTCAGCGCCAGCTTCAGGCTGTCGCCACTGATGCCGCTGATGGTGCTGCGGCTGGCCCGGGGCTGCACCTTCACCTTCACCGTGATTCCGCCGGCCGTTTCCCGGCAGTCAAGCATACTCAGCGTCACAGGTCAGTTGTCATCCTCTTCCGAGTCCTTCAGCATTTCCATCTGGGCATTGATCAGCGTCCGCAGTCTGGTCCGATAAACCTGGGTCTGTTTTTTCAGTTCCTCGTACTCGCTGTTCATCCGCCGGACCTTCGTCGAAGCTTCTTCCACCAGTTTCTGGGCCCGGATCTCAGCTTCCTTGAGCACCAGCTCGGTTTCCTTCTTGGCATTCAGCTTGACTTCCTCCGCTGTTTCCTGGGCGATAACCAGCGTACTGTGAAGTGTATTTTCCATATGCTGATAATGTTCCAGCTTGCTGCTGACGCGGTCGAGGCTTTCCTTCAGCTCGATGTTGTCGCGGTACAGTTTCTCGTAATCCTTGACCACCTGATCAAGAAACTCGTCGATTTCTTCCTCGTTGTAGCCGCGAAAACTCTTCTTGAATTCTTTATTGTGGATGTCCAAGGGTGTTAACATGCCCCCACTCCTTTATATAAAGCGTTTCAATAAAATGCTGATCCGTCCCTTTTTCGTCTGGCCAAGCACCTCGCACACTTCCACCCGTCCCCGCCCGCGCATCGAGATAATATCGCCGGCTTTGATCGTCTGAGCCGCGCTCTTGGCGTCCTGCCAGTTCACCTTCACCTTGTCGGCATCTATCTCTCCCGCCATTTTGGTACGGGAGGTGCTAAAGCCCGCAGCAGCCACTGCGTCCAGCCGCAGGGAAGCGATGGTGGTTCTGATCTCCTTGACCCGCTCTTCCCGGCCCGCGATGGCCGACAGCTCCAGCGGGGCCAGTTCTACCGCCGCGGCGCCGATTTTCGTCAGGTTGCGTCTGATAAACTCGCTCATCACCGCGTCACAGACGATTTGGCAGCCCCGGCCGGTCATGATGATATCGCCGATCATTTCCCGCTTGAGACCCAGCCCCAGCACGGCGCCAAGCACGTCCCGATGGGATATCTCGTAGTAGCGGACATCGACGCTGGCCTCCAGTGCTGCAAGACCGTAGTCCGCCTTCCCCAGGAAATCCTCATCAATAAAGGCAGCCTTGACCCGCTCCGCTCCCTGGAAACCGCCGTCAGCCTCCAGCTTCAGCCGCGGGAAATGGGCAGCAACCGTCTCGGCCATGCTGAATCCGAAGGGATCGAGAAACTCACTCACTTTATATCTGCGGGACCTGGCGGTATTTTCGGCCAGATCCACCAGTCGGGCCGCCAGTTCAGCGTCGCCGCTGGCCCGGTAGTATCGCAGGATTTTCTCCCGTTCACTCATTTTATTTTCTGCCCCATCTCACGGGAACGGTTGGTGGCCGCCACCACGGCGTCGATCAACGCCGCGCGCACACCCTTTTGTTCCATGACATGAATACCGGCTATGGATGTCCCGCCCGGCGATGTCACCATGTCGCGCAGCTTGGCGGGATGCTCCCCGGTCTCCAGCACCATCTTGGCAGCCCCGAAGAGGGTCTGGGCCGCCAGGACCGTTGCCATGGAACGGGAAAATCCTACCCGTACTCCGGCGTCGGCCAGAGCGTCGATCAAAACATAGGCAAATGCCGGTCCGCTGCCGGAAAGACCGGTGACAGCGTCCATTGCTTCCTCGTTCACCGTAACCACCCGGCCCACCGAGGCAAACACGGCCGAAGCCAGCTCGCCAGCCTTGACGCTGGCGTATCTGCCCAGCGCAATGGCCGACATCCCTGCCCCCACCGCCACTGCGGTGTTCGGCATCACCCTTACGATGGGAACTCCCGGCAGCTTGCCCTGCAGGGTGGTGATGGTAATCCCGGCAGCGATGGAAATCACTGTGGTGTTTTTGGCAACCACCGGGGCGATGGTATCAAGAACGTCGTCAATAGTCTGCGGTTTCACCGTCAGAAATAGCACATCCGAGTTTCCTGCCACTTCCGCGCTGTCGAGGGTCGTAGCGACCCCCAGGGCGCCGGCAAGGTAATCCAGGCGCTCGGGTACCACATCGCTTATTGTAATCTGGGCTGCGGTTACCATCCCGGCTTTCAGCATCCCGCGGATGAGCGCTTCGCCCATAGCCCCGCCGCCGATAAAACCGATTCGTTTCGATTCCAGCATATTGTCCTCCTGGGTCCGGCGGCCCCTTTAAGTCTATTGTTTGCTGCTCCAGGGCAGGAATGTTCTGTCAGTGCCTTCTTCCCGCGAGCTGTAGGCCACATCGACATTGTTGGGCGCGCACAGAAAAATATTGTTACCGATTTTTTGGATCGTGCCATTGATCGCATAGGTTGTCCCGCTGATAAAGTCGATCATCCGTTTGGCGACTTCCTTGTCGGTATTTTCCAGATTAATAACCACAGGCTTGCGGTTCCTCAGGTGGTCCGCCACATGCTGGGCATCGTCGAATGTAAAGGGTTCAACCACCATAACCTTGACCTGTTTGGGGGCAGCTGTCGGCAGATTCACCAGATTGCCGCCTTTTTTCACCTTCTGGTCAAACTCTTCCAGCCTGGGACGCTCCTCCTCCGGGGCTTCGACTGTTTCAAACAGCCCTAGACTGCCCCAGACCTTTTCCATGAATTTCACGTATTAATCCCCCTTTGTTAATGGCGCGGACCGAATATGGCGGTGCCGATC
Source organism: Negativicutes bacterium (assembly GCA_031292015.1). Next base: position 15,085 of record JARLHY010000041.1, read on the forward strand.
CGAACCAGATTGGCGCCTTCTTCCACAGCCACAGCATAGTCGTGTGTCATTCCCATCGACAACCATTCGATAGCGCTGCCAGCCAGCTTCATGGCTTTCAGTTCCATGAACAGGCCGTATGCGGTTTTGAATATCGGTCGGGTATCTTCAGGGTCATCAAAAAACGGTGCGATAGTCATCAGTCCGCATAACCGGACGTGTTCCAGCCGGGAAATCGCCCGAGCCAGATCCGCTGCGCCGTCCGCCGCAAGGCCGTATTTGGATTCCTCTCCGGCGGGATTAACCTGAATCAGCACATCCTGACGCTTGCCGAGCTTGGCGGCCACCCGGTCGATTTCCATAGCCAGGTGCTCGCTGTCCACCGAATGAATAAGTTCAAACAAAGGAACCGCTTGACGGACCTTGTTGGTCTGCAGGTGTCCAACCAGATGCCACTCGGCCTGCCGGTCAAGGATCTGAGCCTTGGCTACGGCCTCCTGGACCCGGTTTTCGCCGATCGCAGCCGCGCCGGCATCAATGACCTCGCGGACAATCTCCGCCTCCTGATTCTTAGTAACAGCCACAATTTTCACTTGGGGTCCTGTCCCGTCTACGCCTTGCTGCCGCCTGGTCACAGCCAGGCTGATGTCGCGTGCGATCCGGGCCAGATTGTCGGCGATGGACATGGTGATTCCTCCAATAGATTTATTATTCGCTCATAAACATAATTTTCCTCTCGACCTATGGCCTAATTTACATATCTTTTTTCTATTTAAGATCTTTCGTGGCCCGCCCCGGCATGAAGCCACCGGAAGCGCCCTTCGCTGTTGTCGATTATGGTAATGCTAACGCCGAACCTGTCGGCAAAATGAGAAGCCCGACACCCTCGGATGCCAGGCCGGCGCTGATTACGCGATCGGGTTGATTTCCTCCTCCGGCAGAGCCGTTCTTATCGCCGCCTCCCGCAGCTCATACTCTTTTCCGGGAAACTTGTCCATATAGCTTTCGGCCAATTCACGGGAGGCAAAAACGCCGACAACAAATCGTTCTCCGTAATAGCTATTCATCACCATATATACACTCACTTCATCATCTCCTTTCCATTATTCTGGCCGTATCAGCCAAATTTAGTCATTGAAGGGGAAAATAGACATGAAAAGGGCCGCCCTGCGGGCGGCCCTTTCGTATTACGACAACATTATGGTTTACGGATTCACAGTAGACTGATAAACCTGCTTGCCGTCTTTGAAGGAGAGGATTACGGCACCCTTAACGGCGTCATGCATGGCGTTGAGGGTCAGTTTGCCGGAAGCGCCCTGATAATCCTTGGTAGCAGCCAGAGCTTCGCGGATCTTGGCAGAATCGGTGCTGTTGGCCCGTTTGATGGCGTCGACCAGTACATATGCGGCGTCATAGCCCAGAACAGCCATAGCGTCGGGAGTCTGGTTGTATTCTTTCTTGAAGGCGTCAACGAAGGCTTTGGAGGCCGGGCTGGTATCTTCCACCGAATAGTGGTTGGTGAAGTAGGTGCCGTTCAGAGCTTCGTTTCCGGCGATCTCAGGCAGTTTGGGGGAATCCCAGCCGTCGCCGCCCACGAAAGGTACGGTGATGCCGAGTTCGCGGGCCTGTTTGATGATTTTGCCCACTTCTTCATAATAGCCGGGGAGATAGATCACATCGGGATTGGTGGCTTTGATCTTTGTAAGGATGGTTTTGAAGTCCTGGTCTTTTTGCAGGTAGGCTTCTTCGGATACGATGGTGCCGCCACCCTTGGTGAAGGCTTCCTTGAAGAACTGCTGCAGACCTTTGCTGTAATCGCTGCTGTTGTCGATCATTACTGCCGCTTTTTTAACTTTGAGGGTGTTGAGGACAAAGTTGGCGCCAACAGTTCCCTGGAAAGGATCGATAAAGCAGACCCGGAAGGTGTTGTCTCTGACCTTGCCGGTTTTTTCATCGACGGTAACCTTGGGATTGGTGGTGGCCGCAGCTACCAGCGGAATTTTGTTGGCCTCGGTCACGGTGGCACCGGCGATGCCGTTGGAGCTTGTGGTAAAGCCGGTCACGGCGACAACCTTATCCTGGGTGATAACCTTGGTCATTGCGTTGGTCGACTCGGAGGGTTCGCCTTTATTGTCGGCGGTGACGACCTGAATCTGCTTGCCGAGCACGCCGCCCTTGGCGTTGATTTCTTTAAACGCAAGTTTTGCGCCGTTTGCGGCCATGGTGCCGAAAGAAGCGGTGTTGCCGGTCAATTCATAAACCATGCCAATCTTAATATCATTGCTGCCGCCGCCACAGCCGGAGATCAAGCCGGCCATCATCAACAGTACCACCAGAACACCGGTCAATTTAAAATACGATTTACTCATTCATTAACCTCCCACGTATATGTAGATCCGGAAAATGGAACCCTGGCTGGCAATCACCTCCTAAAAAGAAAGAGGACCCCCTATGTTGGAAAAAAGCTTTTCAGAAAGCAAACTAAGTTTGTTTTCTAAAAAGCTTCATCGCTCACTACGTCTGTCCTCTATGATTATACATTGTATTACTCTTTGAAACAAAATTCAAGTTCTTTGGCAAATTATTTTTACAAAACCACAAGCCCGGTATAGGATCAATTCACCGCGCTGCTACAGCTTTTCCGAAACGGCCTTGGCCTGGAGGAACAGCAGCAGATAGTCGGCGCCGCCGGCTTTGGAGTCCGTGCCGGACATATTGAAGCCGCCGAAGGGATGCACCCCGACCATCGCACCGGTGCACTTGCGGTTGAGATAAAGGTTGCCGACATGAAACTCGCGGCGGGCCTTGGCCAGTTTTTCCCGGTTGGCGGAATACACTGCCCCTGTCAATCCGTACTCGGTATCATTGGCGATAGCGATGGCTTCGGCAAAATCTTCGGCTTTGGTGATAGCCAGTACCGGCCCGAAGATTTCCTCCTGGGCGATGCGGGCCCGGGCCGGAACGTCAGCGAACACGGTGGGCTGAACGAAGTAGCCGGCGCTGTCACCCGGTTCGCCCCCCGCGACCAGCCGCCCCTCTTTTTTGCCGATGGCGATATAATCTAGTATTTTCTGCAGGGCGCCGGCGTCGACGACCGGTCCGAGACTTATCGTCGGGTCGCTGGCCGGTCCGACCTTCAGGGCTTTGGCTTTCGCCGCCACCTTAGCCACAACTTCGTCGTACACATCCTTGACCACGATGGCCCGGGAGCAGGCCGAGCATTTCTGACCAGCAAACCCGAAGGTAGAAGCGACGATGCCGTTCACGGCATCATCAATATCGGCCTCGCTGTCGACGATAATGGCGTCTTTGCCGCCCATCTCGGCCACTACCCGCTTGAGCCATTTCTGCCCAGGAGCCACTTCGGCCGCCAGCTTGTTGATCCTCACCCCGACTGCGCGGGAACCGGTAAAGTTGACAAACCGCACCTGGGGATGACTCACCAGGTAATCGCCGATGGCCCCGCCGCTGCCTGGCAGATAATTGACCACCCCGGGCGGCAGACCGATTTCGCCCAGCAGTTCCATGAACTTGGCGGCGATAACCGCCGTGGTCGACGCCGGCTTCATGATGACGGTGTTGCCTGCGACCACTGCCGCCATGGTCATCCCCGCCAGAATGGCCAGCGGAAAATTCCAGGGCGCGATAATGACGCCAACCCCCAGGGGGATATAGAAACATTCGTTGTATTCACCCGGCAGGGGCGTTACCGCCATGCCCTGGGCGTAGTTCAGCATCTGGCGGCCATAGTATTCCAGGAAGTCGATGGCCTCGGCGGTGTCGGCGTCGGCTTCGACCCAGCTCTTGCCCGCCTCTTCCACCATCCAGGCCGAAAATTCGAATTTGCGCCGCCGCAAAACCGCCGCCGCCTTGAACAGATACTTGGCCCGCGCCTTGGGGCATACGTATTGCCAGTCTTCGAAAGCGACCTGAGCTGCGGCCAGGGCTTTTTCAGCCAGCGCGGTGTCGGCTTTGGCCACCGTGCCGATGATTTCCTTGGTCAAGGAGGGGTTGACGGACGTGATCCGTTCGGTTGTATCGACCTGCCGGCCGCCGATAACAAGCGGATAGTGGCGGCCCTTTTGGGCGGCTACATCGGCCAGGGCGGCTTCCATGGCGGCCTTGTTCGCCGCGGTGGTAAAGTTCACTAAAGGTTCATTGCTGTAATCGATCAAGATAAAAACCTCCTCATATTTTAGACTACTGACGGTTCAATAAACAGCTCGCCCCGGTCGAAGCGGCCGGCGTCAAACATATCCACCGGCAGAGCGGTAGGCTGGCCAGTAATGAGCTCAGCCATCAACCGCCCTACCATCGGGGCGATCATGAAGCCGTGGCCGCTGAAGCCGGCGGCGGTGAAAAAGCCTTCCAGCGCTTCGCTGGCACCCAGTATCGGCTGCCGGTCAGGCGACATATCATAGACTCCGGCCCACTGGCGGATGACGTTCAGTCCGGCCAGGCGGGGCAGCAGCGCTGTCACCGTAGCCGCCATCTCCTGCAAAAATTGCCAGCTGGCCTGGTGGTTGATTCCCTCAGGCTCATCGGGATGGCCGATCCCCATGATGAAGCTGCCGTGCGGCGACTGCTGACAGTACAGATTGTGATAAAAACTCATCACCATCGGGCCGAGCAGCGGCTCCACCGGCTCGGTCACCAAAATCTCGTGCCGCTCGGGAAAAATAGGCAGCTGAACCCCGGCCATCCGCCCGACCGCTTTGGCGTATCCGCCGGCAGCGTTGACAATAAGCGGGGTATCGATGTCGCCGCTACTTGTTCGCACCGTTTTCACCCGGCCATTTTCGGTGACGATGTCCGTCACTTCACTGTAGGTCCGGATATCCACCCCAAGCTTGCGGGCGGCTTTGGCGAAGAGCTTGGTCACCGCGAACGGATTGCAGTGGCCGTCCTTGGGACAAAAGGTGGCGCCAAGCAGTCCCTCGGTATTCAGGTGAGGCACAATGGACAGCGCCTCCTCCGGAGTAACCCAGTAGGCCGGAATATCCAGTGAATTTTGCAGCTGGAGGTTTTGCCGGAACTGATCCACCATCTTGTCGGTGTAGGCCAGCAGCAGATAGCCGCTTTGGTTGAATTCGATGTCTCCCGCCGTTTCCAGCAGTTCGGGCAGTTGTTCATACATCCTGGCGCTTTCCCGCGATATCAGGCAATTGGCCCGGGTGCCCCACTGCATCCGCACTCCGGCGCCACAGCGGCCTGTGGCCCCGCTGGCCAGATAGCCCTTTTCCAGCAGCACGACCTTGCCGGCCCCCTGTTTCGCCAGATTATAGGCGATGGAACAGCCGACAACTCCGCCGCCGATCACCACAACATCCGCCGCTGCTCTACCCATGGTCCGCCCCCTTGCCCAAGGCGCCCAGTTTGATCGGTGACGCCGGCGGCCGGAAGGTCGGCAAAGCGATATCGCCGGCCGCTTTCCCGGTCAGTTTAGTGACTTCCTGAGCGACAAGCGGCAGGCAGTTTCTGCCCTGGCAAGGCCCCATCCCGCAGCGGCAGGCCCGTTTTATTTCTTCCATATCTTGGGCTCCGGCTGCGATCAAATCACGGATTTCCTTTAACGTGACATCTTCGCAGCGGCAGACGATCGCTTCGTCACTCATGGCTGCTCCCCCTTTTGCAGTTGGCGGACATGGCGCACTTCCATGGCTATCGCTTCCGGCACCGCCAGCCCCAGCACCCTGGTTTTGTTCTTATATGACTGAACCTTGATCACCTCCGCCAGTCCCACTGGCTGACCCGAGCGGTTCAGGGCCTCAACCCTTTCACCCTCCCGCGGCACCGGGCTGAATTCATAGGGAATCTTCACAAGCGCCCGGTCGGGCGAATAACTATAGTCCACCACGAAGATCGCCAATCCCGGGCAGCAGGCCATGCAGGCTCCACAGCCGTTGCAGCGGCCTACATCCAGTTCGGGGCAGTCGTTGATATCGCCGAAGGATTTGATTGCCCCGCGCTGACAGGCGTCGGCGCAGGGATTGCAGGGAATCTTCTGGCTGCATTCGATGATCGCCACCGGTCCTGCCGCCAGCCTTGCCAAAGAAGGCTGCATCATATCACCTCCGCCAGGGTGGCCCTGGTCACTTTCTGCAGTCCGCTCCGGATCTTGGTGCTCAGAGGTCCCGCCCGCAGGGCGGTCAGCTGCTGCTTTGCCGCCGCCAGCTCCTGCCTCAGCGCCGCCGGCCCGACTCCCAAAGCCAAGGCTGCTGCCAATCCGGCGATTTTCCCCTCCACCATGGCAGTGGAGGCTTCCTCGATGCCGGCAACGTCGCCGGCGACATAAATACCCGGCCGGGATGTCATAAGGTCATCGTCCCGTAGCGGAATGTTGCCACCCAGCTCAGGTACGTAGCTCATCTGGCAGCCGGCCTGCCACAGCAGTTCGGTCAGCGGCGACAACCCCACCGCCAGACACATCCCATCCACCGCGAACTCTTTTTCGCTGCCCGGGATCGGCTGCCAGCCGCTGTCCAGCTGACAGATCACCGCCCCTTCCAGGCTGGGGCCGCCCAGCGCCCGCTTCACGCTATGGGAAGTATAGATCGGCACTCCGCAGCGGGCCACCTTGTCGGCGTGCACCTGATAGCAGCCCACCGTCGGTCCGGCTTCGACGATCGCCGCGACCTCCACCCCTGCCTGGAGCAATTGGTAAGCAACGATGACGCCGATGTTGCCGGCCCCGACCATCAGCAGCCGTTTTCCGGGGAGAACGCCGTAAACATTCATTAGCGTCTGGACCGCGCCGGCGCCATAAATCCCCGGCAGGTCATTATTGGGAAAGACCAGCGATTTCTCGGCCGCGCCGGTGGCGACGACCAGTTTCTCAGGGCGCACGGTGCGAAACTCGCCCCGGTGCCTCACTGTCAGCACCCCGTCCGGATAATAGCCCAGCGCGCCGGCGTCATCCCACACTGTCACCCGGTCCGAGGCGTATACCTCGGCAATAAGCTTCCTGGCAATATCCACGCCGCGCTCGCCGGCGTACTCACTTTTCGATCCGAAGAATTTATGGGTCTGTTTAATCAGCTGTCCGCCCAGGTAAGGAAACCGCTCCAGCAGCAGCACCTGGGCTCCGGCCCGGGCCGCGTGAAGGGCGGCGACAAGCCCGGCCGGTCCCGCACCGACAATCGCGATATCGGTTTTCATCACACCACCTCGCCTCTCCCTGCCTGGGTTTCAACCTTCATCCCCGCCCGCAGCGGTTCGGTGCAAACCCGTACATTCGGCACCCCGTCGACAGTCATCAAACAGGATGAACAGTTGCCGATGGCGCAGAACAGCCCCCGGGGCCGCTTGTGACGCAGACTGTGCCGCAGCACTCTCACTCCTGCGGCATGAAGCGCGGCAACTATCGGTTCGCCGGAAAACCCCTCCAGCGTTTTACCGTCAAAAGTGAAAACTACCTTTTCCCGCTCAGGGAAACTGAGAATTGGATGATTGGTGATTCGCACAACAACACCTCCTGTCAGACAAATCAACATGCAATTTTCATGCCAAATAAAAAAAGAGCAGTTTGTCTGCTCTTTCGATAACTCCCAGCGCTCGCGCTGTCAACCTTTCCCCTGTTTATACCATTTGTGGCGGCCAGCCGGAACGCCTGTTTATACCGCTCCAATCCGTCCGTTTTCCGACACTTTCGTCAGTTTTCTGCCATTAATCCCCAAATGATTCATTTTGTAATACAATGTGCTCCGAGGGATCCCCAGGCTTTTGGCAGCTATCGCCTTGTTGTAGCCGGCCGCTTTCAACGCCGCCTCGATCAGATCCCGGGCCATCGCATCCGTCATCAGCTCCAGGCTGGCGCCGTCAGCCACAGTTGGGGCCGGCGCTTTGCCGCTCGGCCGCAGGGCCGCAGGCAGATTGGCGACCCCGAGGGTTTCGCCGTCAGCCAGCACCACCAGCCGTTCCAGAATGTTATGAAGCTCGCGGACATTGCCGGGCCAGTCGTAGTCAAGGAAAACAGCCATCACCGCCGGTTCCACCCTGCTGATCTGCTTGCCGTGGAGCGAGCCGAAGTTCTGCAGGCCCCGGTGGACCAGTTCAGGGATATCGCCGCGGCGGTCCCGCAGCGGCGGCAGCTGCAGAGTGACCACATTGAGCCGGTAGTACAGATCGTCGCGAAACTGATTCTGGGCGATCATCTCCTCCAGGTTGCGGTGTGTGGCGGCAATAATCCTCACATCCACCGATATTGCCCGGTCGCCGCCGATCCGGTAAAAACTCTTGTCCTGCAGCACCCGCAGCAGTTTGACCTGCATCTCCTTCGGCAGCTCGCCGATCTCGTCCAAAAACAACGTACCGCCGTTGGCAGTTTCGAACAGGCCGGGTTTGCCTTTGCGGTCGGCCCCGGTGAAAGCCCCCGGCTGATAACCGAACAGCTCGCTTTCGAATAAATTGGCCGGTATCGCCCCGCAGTTTATTTCCACGAACGCCCCTGACCGCCGGCTGGAGGCGTGAAGAGCCCGGGCAAAAATCTCCTTGCCTGTGCCGCTTTCACCCCTGATCAGCACCGGAACGCCTGCTGCGGCAATCCGGCGGCCCATCTTCACCGCGTCCAGTATTTCCTCGCTGTGGCCGCAGACGGCGGCGAAGGGGTCGGCCTGGGAGCTGATTTTGCCGATCTCCTCTTTCAGTGACAACACCTCCTGGCTCGCCCGCGACAACTCGCGGTTGAGATTGACCAGTTCGGTGATGTCCCGCTCCGCCGATATCCCGCCGATGACCGTCCCGTCCAGTTCCAGCGGTGCGGCGTTGATCAGCACATGGGCCCCGGCCCGCGGCCGGTGGTACTTATCTTTGACAGCCTGCGGCTCCTGCATGATCCCGGTTACCACCAAATTGGAAAAGAACTCGCTGATCGGCTTGCCCAGTATCTCTTTTGCGGCGAATCCATATAGCTGCTCCGCCCGGCTGTTCCAGCCGATCACCCGCTGATGGGTGTCGATGACCGTCACCGCTTCGCTGACAGTGTCCAGCACCGCCGCGGTGATGACCTGCTGTTCCCGCAGCAGCCGGACGAGACTCTCGGCAAAGAGCCGCGGAGTATGTAAAGCCACCGGCTTTCCTTCGGCAAAGACCATCACCGCCCAGCCGACAAGCAGCGGCAGCTCCGCCGCCACCGGACGGCCAAGGAAATTTTCATCCCGCACAACCAGGGCGAAGTCGGCGGCCGCTTCCAGCGAATCCCCGTCTTTCGCGCAACCTTCGGCGGTGACATAGCCCCATCGTCCCTGACCGGCAACCGCCAGGGCGTCCCATTCTCCCGACGCCAGCAGAACCCTGCCTTTCGCCAGCGTCAGCTCCGCCTCCACCGGCAGAATCCGCCTGGCGGCAATATCGCCGACAGTCAATTCCCTGTTCATGCCCATCCTCCCAATCTGTAAACAAGGGTGCCACTCTTATTAGAATGACACCCTTGTCACTGTCCGAAAACTGACACTTTTATTATACTACACAATCTCTATTTGGCAAATGGTTTTGTGTTACGCACAAAGCGGCTTTCCCTCACGGATTATCTGCCGGAACTCTTCGCCGCTGATTGATTCCTGGTCAAGCAGCACCGTCACCGTCCGGTCGAGAATATCCCGCTCGGCCATCAGCATCCTGTGAACATCGCCTTCGGCGTCGCGCAGTACTTCGGTTATGGCCGCGTGCAGGATTTCCTGCGGCAGATCCTCCGGCGAAACAATACCCAGCGGCGACATGCCGCCAAAGATGATCTGCTTGGCCATGTCGGCGGCTTGTTTAAAATCGTTGCTGGCCCCGGTACTGCGGTTGCCAAGAACGATCTCCTCAGCCACGGCTCCGGCCAGCGCCACCGTGATTCGGGCCTTCAGGTAGTCGGCGGTGTGAAGGTACAGGTCATCCTGCTGGGTCTGGCGAACATAGCCGAGAGCCTTGCCTCTGGCCGCGACATTCACGCTGGCCACCGTTTCCGGCAGAACCAACTCGCCGATCAAGGCATGGCCGGCTTCGTGAATCGCGATCCGCCGTTTCTCCTCCACCACCGGCAGCCGGTCCAGCTTCTCACCCATGATCACCTTGTCGATCGCTCCGCGCAGGTGGCCGGTGTCGACCTCGCTTTCTCCCTCGCGCAGCGCCGTGATCGCCGCCTCATTGACCAGACTTTCCAGATGGGCCCCGGAAAACCCGAAGGTCGCCGCCGCGATCTCTTCCAGTTCCACCGTCGCCGCCAGCGGCTTGTTGCGGCTGTGCAGCTTCAAAATCTGCAGCCGTCCAACCTTGTCAGGCAGGTCGACCCGTACCTGCCGGTCGAAACGTCCCGGTCTGAGCAGGGCGGTATCAAGCATGTCCGAACGGTTGGTGGCCCCGATGAGCAGCACCCGGACGGCGTCATCCGCCGACATGCCGTCCATCTGGACCAACAGCTCGTTCAGCGTCTGGTCGTATTCCATGTGTCCCGAATTCTGGCCCCGTTTACCGCCAAGCACTTCAATCTCATCGATAAACACCACGGCGCTGGTTTTGCCCAGCTTTCGGGCCAGCGCCCTAGCCTGCGCGAACAACTGCCGCACCCGCTGCGCCCCGACGCCGACGTACATTTCCACAAACTCCGACCCGCTAGCCGCGACGAAGGCCGAATCGGTGTACTGGGCGGCCGCCCTGGCCAGGAGAGTTTTCCCGGTCCCCGGCGGGCCGTTCAGCA
>JARLHY010000042.1 GCA_031292015.1 Negativicutes bacterium
GGACGAAGCTCATCGGCCTTTTCAACGATCGGGCCTCGCTGCTCGTGATTACAGGCCGCAAAGAATCGGTGAGGACGATCGACGATCTGGTACGGATCAGCCTGGAATAGGGCGAAGCAAGTCCGCCGGGACGGGCCGTCAAAATCACCGATCGCGAGCACCACAGCACCTTTTCGCGGCTGGGGGGCCGGAGGGTCAGTACGTGCTGCGGCGGAAAGGAGTGAAACGAAGTGATAAAAAAGAGCCTGGCGCTGATCTTTTGCGCTTTACTGTCGATCAGCCTTGCGGCGGCGCAACAGGCAACGCTGGTAGGCGAAGCCCCTGTAGGGAAGTACTATTTTGAAGGGGTTTATCATTCCGGCAGCGACGACAACGAGCTGGACCTGGAGCTCTTGTTTGTGCCGACAGCCAAAGAAGCGGGCGGGTATGACCACACCGTCTTTACCTACCGGGTTTATTTGACGGAAGAAACCTGCGCCTGCGTTGTGCGCAAAAACTATGCGGCAGATGGACAATTGCTGCAGGAATATCATTATGAACGTCTGATCCTTGTGCCACTAAGCAATGTAAATACGGTCAGCAGTGCGCTAAAGCTTATCCGGGAACAGTCGCAAACCAGTGCCGGCGGGCAAAAGTTCACTGTTGCCGAAGCAATGCAGGGATTACAGGACATCACATCCTGGTTGAACAGCTTTCGGGCGTTAACCCAGCGAACCGGGGAGTATCTTTCCGACCAGGAAAAAATTCAGATTGGCAATTTGGGCTGGGATATGCAAAATATCGGTTTCAATAATAAGGTGAAATCTCTTGAAGGAACGCTAATGGCGCAAAAATGGGAGATTAGAAAATTGGAATATGAACTGGCCATGGAGCGCAATCTTGCCGGAAAGATCCCCCAAGAAGCATTAACGCAAGCCGCGGGACAATTACGGGAAGCGCAAAAAGATTGGAAAGATTTTTTGGACAATTACCATGCCGCGGATTGAAGCGGCCCTTGATCAGCTTAGTACCTTCCGGAATAGGGTAAGCATTAATAAGGAGTGATATCATCTGAGTCTTTTATTTCTCATCGGTTTTTATATTGCCATTTGCTATGCCGGATCGAAGGTAGGAAGAAAGTTCGGGATAGGCACTACGCCGCAGTATTTTATACCGGTCTATCACACCATATTGCTGTGCAGGTGCGCAAAAATTTCCGCCTGGTGGTTGCTGGCGGTCTTGGTGCCGGGATTGAACCTAGCGGTCATCGTTTATCTTTATGGCAGTCTGGCAAAGCGCCTGGGGAAAAATTTCTGGCTTTACGGGATCGGCGGCTTGGTGCTGGGGGTCAACCTTTTTGTCATGGCGTTCGACTCCTCTCAACCGGTGGAAGCCGCTTCAGGTCAAGACCAATATTTACAGGAAATTGGAGGATGAAAAATGAGAAAACGATTTATTGGTGTCTGGGTAGCTGTAGTTTTCCTATCGGCGCTGTTCATCGGCGGCTGCGGCGGCAGTAATCAGGACGGCTCCAACGCAGCCCAAACCGCACCAGCTGCGACCGCTGCCGCTGATAAAGGCTCAACCACTCACAGGGTCTCTGCAGCCAAAAAGGCCGCGAAATATGATGCCGCCGTGACCGTAGGCGACAAAACCTACTTCTTCAGCGGCGACAGCTACTGGCGGTATTCTGTCAGCGGCGATGCAGTGGAAAACGGCTATCCCAAAAAGATTGCCGCGGGCTGGAAAGGGGTTTGGTCCGATGGAGTTGATGCTGTCTTGAACGACGGCAACGGGAAATTGTACTTCTTCCGGGGCAACCAATACATCCGCTACGACATCAAAAATGACACGATGGACGCGGGCTATCCCAAACCCATCGCCGGCAACTGGAAAGGCGTATGGCCCGATGGGATTGATGCGGCAGTAGACAACGGCAAGGGAAAAGTCTACTTTTTCCGGGGCGATCAATATATTCGCTATGACATAAAAAATGACGCAGCCGATTCCGGTTATCCGAAAGCTATCGGCAACGGTTGGCCCGGGGTCTGGAAGGATGGATTTAGCACCGTATTTCGCTGGCCAAATGGAAAATATTATTTCTTTAAAGACAATGAATATATCCGATATGATATAGCCAACGATTCGGCAGATTCCGGGTTTCCCAAGCGGATATCCGATAGTTGGAAAGGTCTGTAAAGGAAAACAGCTGCCGGGTACCGGCAGCTGTTTTCCTTGGATTTCTCTATTTGCACCTATGATACTTGACCTTATAGCTATCAACTGTCGAAAATCACCAGCCAGCCCAATTCCTTCCTTCGATGAACCAGAGGAACATTCTTTGATAAGAAACCCCACGGTAGACAACATCGGGGATGTTTTTTTGTTTGTCCATAATGGGCGGCAATATTGTTGGACAAACTGTATAAAAAATAATTTAGTTTATGTTGGATAAAGGATTCTATATATTGAAGGAGAATATTCCCACCAGGGTAAACTCCGTGATTTATAAGGCTTATCGGAATTTGGGCAGCAAAAAAACGCGGAATGAATCGCCAGTTATCTGCAAGAAAATGATGGAGGTTTGATAACATGACAGCGTTAAAAAGAACAGTCCTTTATGACAATCACCTGAAATCAGGCGCAAAAATGGTGGATTTCGGCGGATGGGAAATGCCGATCAATTATAAATCGGGGATCATCGAGGAACATATTTATACCAGGAAAAAGGTCGGCATATTTGATGTCTCCCACATGGGAAGATTCGTTATCTCCGGTAGGGAAGCTGCGAAATTTCTGCAATATGTTTTGACGAATAATGTTTTTGCCCTTGACCTTAAGCAGGCGCAATATACCATGATTCCGAACGAGAAGGGTGGAGCAGTGGATGATGCTTATCTTTACCGTTTTTATGAAGATGAGTTTTTGCTTGTTGTCAATGCTGCCAACGCCGAGAAGGATTGGGAGCATTTAAACAGAGTAATAACGAAATTTGATGCAAGGATTAGCAATAAGTCGGACGAGCTTGCAATGATTTCAGTCCAGGGACCCGACTCGAAGAATGTGCTCAGCAAACTTACCGGCAGCGTTAACCTTACGGAACCGGTAAAAAACGCACTGGATATTCTCAGGGTTGACGGGAAGGAAGTTCTTGTTGCCAAGACCGGTTATACCGGAGAACCGCTGGGCTTTGAATTGTTTATCAAAGCGTCTGAGGCAGCCGTTATTTGGGAAAGGTTGCTTGAATACGGTGCTATGGCTATAGGCCTTGGCGCCAGAGATACATTAAGGCTTGAAGCCGGCCTGCCACTTTATGGGCACGAATTGGGTCTGGATATTGACGGCAGGGAAATCCCGATTTTCTCATGCCCTTTGGCGAAATTTGCCGTAAGCTTTGCTGAAGCCAAAGGCGGGTATATCGGCAGAGAAGCTTTGGCAAAGCAATATGAAGGTTTTAAAAAGATCATGGAAAGAGATTTCGCCGATTTGTCGGCTTTGCCCAGAATAATCAAACCTATCGCATTGCTGGACAAAGGTGTTGCCAGGGCAGGCTGCAAGGTGTTCAAAGGCGGCAGGGAAGTGGGCTACATCACCAGCGCAACCATGGTTCCTTATTTAAAGACTGAAGGATATGGGCTGGAAAGCAAGATTACCGATGATAGAGCAATGAGAGCGATCGGCCTGGCCCTGCTTGACGGCGACGTGGAACTGAAAGACAATGTGGAGGTAGAAATCAGGGGAAACAAGGTAAAGGCTGTTGTCCCCCCATATCATCTGAAAAGCGATGCTCCTCCGTTTGCCAGACCGATTATTTACGGCGTTGAAGTAGACTGTAATTTTGACCGTTCAGCAGATTACAAGACCAAAGCCTTGAATCTGCTCGAAAGAAGTCATCGGAACACCGTATGGAGACAGCAGGAAACCATTAACCTTATCCCGTCGGAGCAGACCCATTCCTCCGCTGTCAGACTGCTGTCGGTGATGGATCCTTCTTTCCGGTATGCGGAGCACAAGAAGACGAAATCATTTTATGACTATGATGTTTTTTATTATCAAGGTACAGGATTCATTGACGAGATTGAACATTTATTAATGGAAGAGCTGAAAAAATACCTGAATTGCACTGAAGTAGAAGCAAGGGTTGTCAGCGGTCAAATGGCCAACACGGCAGTTTTCAGTGCCATTATGGATTTCAAAAACAGGGTAAATAGAAAAAAGGATGCCTCGCGGTTGGGCTATGTACTAAATAATCACATCATCCGGGGCGGACATCTGAGTGCCCAGCCTATGGGCGCCTTGCATGACTATATCGCCATTGATCCGGTCACCGAAAAAACCGCAGTTGTCAATTTCCCGGTAGAAAAGGACAACAGCTTCAAAATCGATGTCGAAGAAACGAAAAAGGTTCTAGAGAGATATAAACCGGAACTCATCATCTTCGGTAAGAGCATGGTACTGCACAAAGAACCGGTGAGGGAAATCAGGAAGTTTATCGATGAACAGAAAATCAATGCTGTTATCATGTATGACATGGCCCACGTCCTTGGACTGGTAGGGGATTACTTCCAAGATCCGTTTGCTGAAGGCGCTGAAATTGTCACAGGTTCAACCCATAAGACCTTTTTCGGCACCCAACGGGGAATCATTGCCGGCAATTACGACAAGGACGATTATAAATACGGATTATGGGAAACCATCGAAACAAGGGCTTTTCCGGGCAGCGTAAGTAATCACCATCTGGGTACCCTGCTGGGGCTGTTGATGGCAGCATATGAAATGAACAACTTCAAAGATGAATATCAGAAGAATATCATCCAAAATGCCAAGTATTTTGCGAAATGTCTTAAGAATGCCGGATTAGACGTCGCCGGCGATCCTTCCATATCTTACACCGAGACTCATCAGGTAATCGTGAGAGTGGGCTATGGCACAGGGCCGGAAATAGCAACCAGGCTCGAAAACAACAATATCATCGTCAACTATCAGGCTACGCCGGAAGAAGAAGGCTTCACCGCTTCCGGCGCAATAAGGCTTGGCGTTTCTGAAATGACGAGATTCGGCTTCGGTCGCAAAGAGTTTGAACAGACGGCAGAACTTATGGCCGACATCGTTCTAAAGAATAAAAACGTCAGGGAAGACGTGAAAACCCTAAGGTCTAATTTCACCGACCTGAAATACTGTTTCACCGATGAGAATATGATGAAAAGCCTGGAAAAATTAATGGCTACTTTTTGAGGGCAAATTAAAAGCCTCAGATCGCAAAACGACGCGTCGTAAGTACGCGTCGTTTTGCGATTGAAACGAGATTTTTTCCATTGTAAATCCGTAATAAATTATTCATGATAGTTGCTGCTGTTTATTATTTTCTCGCGGTTCTTATCACAATTGATTTTATTGCCTTAAAAATAAACAAAGTACAAATTTTACGAGCAAAAAAGGGGGATGGGGAAAGGGATTGTCGAAATGGAATATTTAGTCCCGAAAGGGGGAAAGAATAAAATATCGCTAGTTTATTCAAATGGTTTTGTATTGCAGCCGACACCAATATGTTAATCATGGAGGATGGATTACGTGGAACTCATTAGTTATATTTATTCTTTATTTTCCAGGGGTGGTCTTGTCATGTGGCCGCTATTGCTATGTTCTGTTATTGTTGTTGCCATTGTCCTGGAAAGGGGTATCTATTTTCGCAATGTAAAGACTGATGTAAAAGCGTTATTCATCGTGCTGGACGAGCAGTTAAAGACTGGGGACCTGGAAAAAGTGCGGGAAAGTTGTGAAAATGTTAAAGGAGTTCCGGCAGAAATCCTGGCGAAAGCATTGACCTATCAATTTGACGATAGTCTGCAACTGGAAAAGATTTTCGATGGGTTAGCCACGATGGCGGTATCGGATTTAAAATATCGATTAGACTATCTGGAAACCATCGTTACCCTTGCGCCGCTGCTGGGGTTATTGGGGACCGTGACCGGTATGATTCAATCATTTAGCGTCCTTACGATCAAATCAGGGCAACCGCTGGCAATTACCGGCGGAATCGGCGAAGCCTTAATTGCTACTGCAACGGGATTATGTATAGCAATTTTGGCCCTTATCGTACATAGCTATTTTTCGCACCGTGTAAACAGCATCATCTCGGATATAGAACGAGTGACAAATGTCGTGCTGAGCACGATTCCATGGAGGAAACCGTATGCAGCTCAGTAAGTTGCGGATTGAGCGTTCGCCCCAAATCATGATCATTCCGATGATCGACATTATTTTCTTTTTATTGGTTTTCTTCATGATGAGCACCCTTTACATGTATGAACAAAATATCATTCCGGTTGTTCTGCCGCAAGCTTCCGCAGCCCAGCCGGCTCAGGCCGCATTTGTGCCGATCACTGTTACCGCGCAGGGGAATATTATCTATAATCAGGATGAAATCTCCCCTGACTTGCTGACAGCCAGAATCCAGATTGATTTTTTGCGTGAGCCTGATACCGTTTTTATAATAAGAGGAGACAGTCAGGCCGAATATGGCAAGGTGATTAAAATCTTGGACGAACTGAAAAAAGCCGGGGTGCGCAAGATAACCGTCGCCACTGAGTTAAAGCACTAGAAAGTAAAAGTGTAATACCCCAAAGGCAATTAGCCGGCAGGGTGGTTTTGGAGATGAAAAAATGCGAAGAAGCTCCTGGCGTAAGGCTGTGACAGTATCTGTATTGCTGCACTGCCTATTATTGTTGGGCATTGGCTGGAACGCTGCCGGCTACACTTTGACACAAAAAGAAGAACAGAATATAGAGATGGAACTTGTCCCTGATACTAGCGACATCGATACTGTATCTCCGGTTCTTGCTGAGCAGATCGTTGCTCAGAGTGTACCTGAAGAGGAAACAACAGTTGATTCAAAGAAAGAAACACCAGGGCCACCACGTTTAGAAGATAAGCGGGAGATTCCTCCGGCCCCAAAGGATCCATCGGTTGGCAGGGGGGCGGATAAGAATGCCCTGATGCTGTCTGAATATAGTAAAGAACAGTTGGATATGGTTTTAGCGAAATACAATCTGTTATTGGCTATGGATGCACCTATTGCCATCCTTTATAGTGACCGCGGTAATATTTATTATGACAAAGGGGAGTTCGATAAAGCTTTTGCCGACTTTAATCAGGCCCTGGTGTTAGATCCCCATCATCCTTCGGCCCATATCGGCCGTGGCTTTATTTATACAAAAAGAAATCGGTGGGATCTTGCGCTGACAGACTTCAACCAAGCGATTGCGACATCCCCCCAAAATGCACTTGCTTATTACGGCAGAGCGCTGTGTTTTATAAAAAGTGATGATAAACAAAAAGCAATCAATGATTTTAGGGCTTTCCTTCAGTATGCGTCGCCTGAGTATAAACAGCTTATACAAATAGCGCGTCAAATGCTGGCAGAATTAGGTGGCTAAAAAATAGACAGAGTGCTGTCTGTTTTTTTGGTGTAAATGACTATCGCGGTTTAACCGAACTTTTTAAAATGCCCTACGGCAACATGTCGAGAGGTTGTCTTTATTCTTTTGCTTGCATGAGGATCATTTTGGACTTTCCCAGTAGCTGCCAATCATTGCATCTCCCAAACACCTGACCAGTTGACTGATGGCGCCATAGAAGAGAATTGTTGACAAGCTTCGGAAAAATAGGTTAAATAATAATAGTCAACGATGGCAGCGATATAGGTGATGAAAAGAGTTGATTCTGCATGTATCTCCAGGACGTTTTGACGGCATTGGAAAGTAAATTTACTATCAAGCTTGCCCAGAGTACGTTAAGGAATTATCAGAATGACGGCTTGATTCCTCCAGCCAAGCGGACCTCGCTTGGTCGCTGGAAAGGCACGGTTACAGAATATCCCGATGACGTGGTCCCCCAGGTATATGCTGCGTACATGCTCCAAAACGGTAGTATCACTGCGAGGCCTGCCATGATTGCTCGAGCCAGGAAACTCATTTCAGACATACAGAATCGGGTGCCTGATGTAGGCGAAGTACTGAGCGACATGATGCTATGGATGGTATGTCGACTGTGGTTGTATCATGTGGTGAAAGCCAATTGGGGAATAGAAACTTATGCAGAATGGGACCATGATAACGAGGGATTCTATATCAGAATCGTCGATACAGACGGCAAAACGTACATTTATTAAATTCCTTCGGAAGCGCCGTGTTGTTTATAATAAGCAACGCTGGTGACGATATAAAGTATAAATTCTTTCTTTGCCAAGGCGAAGGTTGCGGGTTCGAATCTCATTTTCCGCTTCGTTATAGGGTATCGCTCAATAGGTAGAGCCGCGGGCTGGCAAACCGACGGCTCATGATTCAAGTCCGTTGCCCCCCCCCACAGAAACACACGGGAAGACTCATAACTGAGTTTTCTCGGTTTTCTTTTGTGGGGAGAATTTTGTTTGAACTTTTAGGATAGAGGATTGTTTTTATAAATATGCGAAGTTATCAATTTGAGAATCAGAAAAATGGACACATTGAACTACCGTATCAAGATTTAGGCCTGATACAGGAGCCAAATAGGAGGATAAGCCGCGCAAGCCGTGGCGCCCGGGGAGGTAGAGTTATGGCGGTGACAGTATATACCTTAGCTTCTTTTGCCAAGACCGGCAATGGCGGAAATCCTGCCGGGGTTGTCTTGGCGGCAGATGATTTAGAGGAAACCAAGATGCTTCGTATAGCCCGAATAGTTGGTTTTTCCGAAACTGCTTTCGTGCAAAAATCGGATAAAGCTGATTACAGAGTGCGGTTTTTTACTCCGAAAGTCGAAGTCGATTTATGCGGTCACGCTACCATCGCGACCTTTGCTTTATTGAGAAGAAAAGGGATCATCGGTGACGGCATGTTTTCCCAGGAAACCAAGGCCGGGATATTAACTGTTCGGGTGGAAGATGACCTTGTTTTTATGAACCAAACTCTTCCTAAGTACTACGATCTGGTCGACAAAACGGAAATCGCCGACAGTCTGTCCATTTTGCCCCATGACTGCCCGCAAAACCTGCCGGCCCAAATCGTTTCCACAGGATTGCGGGATATCTTGTTGCCGGTAAACGATATCCACGCAATGTATTCGATGAAACCGGATATGAAAAAAATAGCTGCATTGAGCAAAAAGTATGATGTTGTGGGAATTCATGCTTTTTGTCTGGAAGCAAAATACGGGGGAACGGCCCAGTGCCGAAACTTCGCACCGCTGTATGGTATTGATGAAGAAGCCGCCACAGGAACCTCCAATGGAGCCCTGGCCTGCTATTTATACCATTGCGGCGCTCTCAATCATGAAACCCCCGGTGAATTGATTTTCGAACAAGGGTATTCGATGGGCAAACCTTCCGAGATCCTGGTCAGGCTGCGTGTTGCCGGCGGGACAATACATGAAGTGTTAGTCGGGGGACGAGCCATTGTCGGTGATGAATTGGAAGTTTAGCAGGCTGTCTCTTGTTCAAGGCTGTGAAGCATGAAATATACAAAGGCTGTATCAGAACGCTCTGGGCTCCACTCCTTTTGCTTCGGCCAGCAACACGCGGAATCTCTCAAGCCGAGAGACTCCGTTTTTTCGTTTCGGTGAGGTGAATTCCGGACGTCCCACATCTACGCCCCTCATGTCTGATAAATCTAGTTCGGAAATATAAAGGTATATAAAGAATAATGTCGAATATTATCGAAAAAAAGAAGGGGGATGAATATGTCTAAAAACAGTATCATTCAAACAGATGAGCAGATTTTAGCTGCATTTGAACTCGTTCTTCCATATATTAACAGACTTGTCCGTGAAGATATGGCGGTTGGTTTGACGGATTTAAAGCAATACATTTCATATTACCGTGCTAGAGAGTTTGAGTTGGATCTGCCTGCAGGTAAACCGATAAATGGTATTGATACAATAGAAGAATGTATCCGGACGGGTAAAGATACTTATGCGGATATTCCGCCTAATGTGTATGGACGAACTATCAAGACAATATTTACGCCAATCTATGGTGATAACAACAAAATAATTGGCACTTTAAGTTCCGGTATAGATTTGGAGCACAGTCTCAGCCTAGTTGACAATGTTGAGAGGTTAGCGTCTGCAACCGAGCAGGTTTCTCACAGTGTTGATGAGATAGCAAAAAGCGCCTCTGAACTGGCTGGCGCAGGGATAATGGCAGTCCAGATGTCTCATAATTTGCTGGACAAAAATAAAAGTACTTTTGAAATATTGGAATTTATTAAAAATATAGCTGCGCAAACTAATCTTCTAGGGCTCAATGCCGCAATAGAAGCTGCACGAGCCGGGGAGCAGGGCCGAGGTTTTGCGGTTGTTGCGGAAGAAGTTAGGAAACTCGCAGAGCAATCTCAAGAAGCCGTAAAAAAGATTCAACAGACCTTGTCAGAAGTGGGCAAAGCAATAGGGGATATGAGTAAATCGATTGAAACCGTTGGGTCAATTAGTGAAAAGCAAGCGGCAACTACTCAGGAAATATCAACAACATTAGAACAAATAAGTTTAAATGCTAAACAATTGGAAGATTATGTAGAGCGTTATAAATAATGAAAAGCAGCCGTTGTTGAGGAGTCAGGTTCTTTTTCCTCTGCCAGCGACCATTGGGAATCTCTCATGTCGAGAGGTTCCATTTTCATTTTCGGAGTAGAATGATGGAGTTTTTCTGTACACCTGTTTATTGGTGCAGCAGAAAAAATGCTTGTGTAAAACGGAAGACGGGCTTATCTTATCCAGAGGCCTCAAACAAGTTGCCCGATTCACATAAGATTTCCGTAACCAGGCAGAATGATAAAAACCTGGACGTATCTGCGGTGATTTGGTATTATGGGAAAAACAGACAAAACCAGACAAAATATGTTTGCCTATATCTACTTGTGGGAGTGAACAGGGTTGAACGAACAGATATTTTCCAGGCAAGACACAACTACAGCAAAAGCCGTAGCCATTATTCTCATGATGATCCATCATTTATTCCGGTTTCCCGAAAGACTGCATGATGTTGCGTATATTTCCGTATTTCCTTTTTTCCCCGGGGTTGAATACTGGATGGGAGATTTTGCAAAAATCTGTGTTGCCATGTATCTTTTCTTATCTGGCTATGGTTTATTTTTTATCCAAAAAACAAATTCGTCTTTCACAGAAATCGTCAGGCGGGGGGTTAAATTCCTTTTAAACTACTGGGCGGTTTTCATTTTATTTGTCCCCGTGGGTTTGATTTTCTTTAATGATAATCCCAGATACTACTGGAATATAAAGACTTTCCTTTTTAATTTCCTGGCTTTGGACAACAGTTATAACGGCGAATGGTGGTTCGTTCAATTATATCTTGAACTGCTGATCCTTTTTCCTGTCTATCGCATCCTGCTGCTGAGAAAAAGTCCAACTGCCTCATTCTTAGTCTATGGGGCACTGCTGGTCGTTACCTTCGGGATGTCGTCGCTCGCAAAATATCTGCCTGACGGTATACTGAAATATGCCATAAGCCGCTCGCAACTGTTAATCCTCTGGCAGCCCCTTTTTACTTTAGGCCTTATATTTGCAAGACACAATCTGTTTCGGTCCCTGGGGCAGTGGGTGCATAGGTTTAGGCTGGATTCGCGGCTGATGTATTCACTTATGATCCTGGCTATCATAGCGGTACGCATTACGGTCACGCTTCGCCTCAACGCTACCTATGTAATCTACGGGGACTTCCTTTTGACTCCCTTCTTTGTTTTCTTTGTCACTCGGCTACTGGCCAATAGTAACTATACCCATTCCCTTCTGGATTTCTTCGGCCGCCATTCGACAAACATTTGGCTGACCCACAGTTTCTTTTGTTATTACTACTTTCAAAAACTGGTCTTTGCCCCGAAAATATCGCTGCTCATTCTTTGTTGGCTCCTGATTCTAAGCTCAGCATCCTCCATCCTGGTAAACTTTGTGATGAGGATCATCGCTCGACCATTCACTCCTTTGCTGTCACGAGGCGGGTCGAAGTAAGTAAGGCTCCAAGTTATTCTGCCCCTGTCAGGCAAAATCAAGGGAATCTCTCTTAGCGAGAGGTTCCCTTGATTTATTTCCCGGATGGCATTTTCTTACCCACTGGTACTCGGTGGAGAAAAGCATATAATAAAATAACTTGATACATGCGATTAATAAAATGTATGACACGGGCGAGAAAATACGAAAATTACTCAGCTCGACATCCAAAAATAATGCTATAAAGGGTATTTGGAGAACAAGCGCGAAATAAGTCGAATATTGGGTGCTGATATATAGAGAGGGGTGGTTCTGTGACGAAGTTAGAGTCTATTATTGCTTCGGCATCAACTTATCAGGAAATGATGCCTATGGATGTTTGCGTGATGGTTTGCAATTCTGACGGGAAAATTGTCAAATTTATTCCTGCTAAATCGTTTGATATGAAGATTCGTGAAGGGGATAAAATACCGGAAAAAGGAACTCTGGAAGAATGCATACGTACAAAACAACTTGTCCACCGAACCATACCTGCGGAAGTTTACGGTATCATAATAAAGGCGATAGCCGTGCCTGTTGTGGATGAATTTGGCACTATACTTGGGGCATCGGCCTACGGGATGAGTCTCGAACTTCAGGAAACTTTGCAGAATGCCGCTCACAATATTGCCGATACATCAGAACAAATGACCGCAACAGCAGAAGAGCTGGCAGCCTCTGCCTCACAGCTGGCCCAGGAGTTGGAGGTTCTAAAAACAGCCAGTCAAACAGTTCTTGCGGAAATTAGGAAAACTGACGAAATTCTAAAATTTGTCAGTGATGTATCCGCCAACTCCAATCTGTTGGGACTTAACGCGGCGATTGAAGCAGCCAGAGCCGGTGAACACGGACGCGGCTTTGCGGTCGTCGCGGAAGAAATAAGAAAAATGGCCGACAATAGTGCGCAGGCCGTAAAAGACATCAAACAGATTTTAAATTCGATCCAAAATGAAACCACCGGAATCATGAATCGCCTGACTGCTACAGCGCAACTTGGTGAACAGCAGGCAGCAGCCACCGAGGAAATCTCAGCTTCCATGGAGCAGTTGGCCTCAGCGGCAGCCGGTATAGGTAAAATTGCCGAGCTTGTATGATGCTGTGCGCTCAGTCCTTATTTCCCTGAGCAATGAAAAGAAGGCTATTGCAGCGCTTCCGCTTTTTATGCCTGCGGCGGAAACCGATCATCTTCCGGCATGCTCAATCCGGGCCTTACAAAACGTGCCGGCTGGGATATGATGCAATAGTCTTGTCAGGATATAGTACAAAAGCCCCTTGCTTAATCCGCCCTACAGACTAAAGTCCTATATTTTTAAGGCCGGAGTCCCATTACATATTTCGACGATAAATGATACAATTCGCTTACAAAAGGAAAATATTGGGCAAACTTATCGAAAGATAAGGACGCAAAGCTATGGGTCTAAGGAGCTTGTCTCTATGATTGCCAGGTTGCCGCGTTGATACGTGTTAGCGCCAGGCAGACCTGTCTGGTTTTTTTGTTCTCTGGGACTCCGGGGACTTGCCGGTCGTTCCAAAAGTGTCGTGAAAGGTGCCGCTGGGCTATGAAAATTGACTCTACCAAATTTATCGGCGAAAAAAATAACTATCCGTTTGAACACCGGATCGTCAACATGGTGTTGCTGCTGGGGATTGTCGCATCAATGCTGAGTTCGCTTCTTCATTATCTTCTGCAGATGAACCCGCTGTTGATTTCCATCAGTGTAGCAAGTACTGTCATCCTGGTAGTCCTTTATTACCTGTCCCTTATCAAAAGGCAGTACACCGTCACCGTCGTTTTACTGATCGTCTCTCTAAGCTTCGTGATGATCCCGCTGATGTGGCTTTTCAACAACGGTATACTGGGTATGACGCCATATCTCGTTATTTTGAATTTCAGCATGATCGCTGTTTTGCTGCGAGGCGGCGCCAGGCAGGTTGCGCTCGCTTGTTTCGGCGTCCTGGTCCTTTGCCTCATCCTCCGCGATTATCCCAACATCCATCAATTCACCGACATGCATATCGGTCTATTACTTGCGGTCCTTATCCTGGTGAGTTTTTTTGTCCTGATCCTCAACTACTATCTCATGGAAAACAGAAGAGCCGATGACTACTTGCTGGAACTGGAACAACATAAAATGGAAGTGAAAATGGCCAGACTTGACCGCCTGAACATCATTGGCGAAATGGCGGCAAGCATCGGCCACGAGGTCCGCAATCCCCTGACCACGGTACGGGGCTTCATGCAGCTGTTTCAGGGGAAAACGGCATTTGCCCAGCATAAGGAACATCTTGACCTGATGATCGAAGAACTGGACCGGGCCAACAGCATCCTCACCGAATTTCTGTCCCTGGCCAAGAATAAAAAACTGGAATTCAAGCCCTGTGATATGAACGAAATCATCACCAATCTTTTACCGTTAATCCGGGCCGACGCCCTCCGCGAAGGCAAAGAGGTAGTGTTGGAGCTGAGTCCCCACGCCCCTGTCGTAGCCGATCTGAACGAAATGAGACAGATGATCCTCAATTTGACCCGCAACGGTTTGGACGCCATGGAAAAAGGCGGCGTCATCACCTTGTCCACCGCTTTGGACGGCGATGCCGTAGTTCTTGCCGTCAAGGACACCGGCACCGGCATACCGCCGGAAATCTACGAAAAACTTAGCACACCCTTCGTAACCACCAAGGAGAAGGGAACCGGGCTGGGTCTTGCGGTGTGCTACCGGATTGCCGAAAGACATAACGCGAAAATCATTGTGACGACAGGCACCGGGGGAACGACCTTCCAAATCCGGTTTGGCCCCACCGTGCCGGAGTTCGCGGACAGACCTTCCCCTGACGCAGTCTGAAGCAGCCTGAAACTTGGAAAAGCCGGCTCTTACCTCACGGTAAAGGCCGGCTTTTTGTATCATAACAATCTTTTTAAGGCTGTAAACCAGGCAAAAAAGAAACCTTCGGTTGCCCGAAGGACACGAGAGGGTGAGTCACCGTGTAATAAATGGATGTCTGTAATGAATTGTACATGGTCTTTCTGAAAATAGCATGAAAAGAACGCAAAAATCTTCTAAAACTGCCTCTGTAAAAGTGGATCCCCGGCCCGACGGCGACGCCTTTGGTCCCTGTTACCGACCGGCGACGGACAGCGCCCGGCTGAGACGTCGTGGTACAGGGTAATAACAGGATGGGCGAAGCGGGGTGCTGTTTATTTCCGTTCAGGGCAACCCCTTTTTTGTGTTCAGACCGATTAAACAGTAACACTGACCGCTCCTAACTCATACAGTATAGTAAGTTAAATAGAACTCGAATAGGAGGTATATGTTTTATGGCGATTTTTGCGGAACTCCGCAATGAATGCTTGATCCGGGAGCTTCGGCGCGAACTCAACACTGACGTCATATTATTCGGCTTTGACGGCAATTCTTATTTCGGCAATCTGCAGGGTATCGAAGACGATCGGATCGCCATTCTCGCTCCGGCAATCAAAGCCGAGTCCAGCTCAGTTGAAATTCTCACCGCCGGCGGCGAGGTTGTTCATGTGGACTTCGCCAGAGTCGATTTGTGGCCGCTGGTCGGCAAAGGCACCGCAATCGTAACCGATCCGATCGAAGAAGAACACCATGACTTAGTCCTCGCCACGCAGGCAGCCGAAGAGCCGCCGGCGGCAGGCAGGCAGGAAAGCCATTGCTTGATCCATATTCTGCGGCGCGAAATCGGCGAGCGGGTCTTTATCGGAACCCTTGGCGGGTTCTTGTTTGAAGGAACCCTGGGCGATGTCTTCGACGAATTGGCGATACTGACTGTGGCTGAGATCTTTGTTCCCGGCACCAGCACCTCCATCTCCGACTCCAGACTGCGGGCGGCGGTAGTAAACCTGGAAGCCATCACTTCGGTTTCGACGCGGCGCAGCCATGGCCGTTAAATCCCGAGAGCGGGACTACATTTAGCTTTAACGGGTCGGCTCCGGTGGGCAACCCTGAAAAAACCCCTGAACTATAAGGACCCGGCGGTTTTTGCCGGGTCTTTTTGATTAGAGGTATAAAATGGAGGATAAAAGAATGCTCGTGGCGTTGAAATACCTGGGACGGGTCAGGTCGGGAGTCACTGCGCCGCAGTTGTTCCGGGGCGACGACCGCAAAGTCTATGTCGTCAAGTTGCAAAACAATATCCTTGGCCCCAAAGTACTTGTCAGTGAACTGCTCGCAGCCAGATTGGGCGAACTCATCGGCCTCTGCTTTCCCCCGGCGGGGGTGATCGAAATTAGCGCCGAACTGATAGAAAGTGACCGGCACCTGCGGGAAATGGGAGTCACTCCGGGCCGGCATTTCGCTTCCCGCTATCTAAACCGCAGCCGATACGTCACCAGGAGCAGCCTGAAAAAAGCCGTCAATACCGCCGAGATGGCCGGGGTTGTACTGTTCGATCATATGTTTCATAATTCCGACCGCACCACCAACGGCAAAAACCTTCTGCTCCGGCCGGAGGAGGGCGGTCTTAAGCTGTACGCCATCGACAACTCCCATCTTTTCAAGTCCGGCCGCTGGACGCTGGAGTCGCTCAAGAAGCTTGGCGGAGTCATCAGGCCATATTACCGCTTCGCTTACGGCCGGCTGCTCAAAGACCACCTTATGCCGGAAGACTTTCTGCCGTATATCGAAAAAATTACCCAAATCAGCGACAGTCAGATCGCTGCAATTGTGGCGGAAATTCCCGGCGAATGGCTGCCGGATGAAGATGAACGGGAAGAGCTGGTCCGGTTCGCCTGTCGGCGGCGGGATATGGCCCCCGATATCTGGCAGGAGCTGTGCGACTATATTCCGGAAGCCCGCGGTGGTCGCCAGTGGTGGGGCGGGAAAAAAGAAGAACCGGCCGGGAAAAAAAAGCTAAAATGGCTTGGCCGGCGTTCTCACAGCAAGAGCGGCTGATACGGCCGCCCTTGCTGTGAGAAAAAATGTTTGACATTCTGCCGCCGCCGCTGGTACCATTAACATGTAGTGTAGCAGGAAAGTTTTTAGTCGGCGGGTTTCTTGCAGTATGGCAGGATGGCGGGAAGAGTGAATGCACTCCTGGCTAAGGGGTGTTTTTTGTTTTTTTTCGGCCTGTCGACAATGAAGAGAGGTAGGATGGGAAAATGAGCATTCAGTTGGTTATCGTTATCGCTTATATCATCGTTTTATTTGCCATCAGTATCTATGTAAAGCGCCGGGCGGCCAGCAGCACCGGCTTTTTGTTCGCCGGGCGCAAATTGACCACATTGCTGGTGGCGACCAACATCGCCGGCACGGCCATCGGCGCGGCGTCGACCATCGGTGCGGCTGAGAACGCCTTCACTTCAGGCATCGCCGCAGGCTGGTACAATGTCGCCTGGGCTGCCGGAGCGGTGCTGATGGCCATGGTGGCTGCCGGCAAATACCGCGAGATGAACTGCACCACCATCCCGGAATTATTTGAACGTTACTATGATAAAAAAGGGCGGGCTATCGCCGTGCTGGGGCTGATCACCATCCAACTGGTGATCACCTCGCTGCAGTATCTGGCCGGTGGGGCCATCCTGTCCTCGCTGCTGCCCAACATCTTCTCTTTCCAGGGCGGCATGATAACAAGCGCGGTTGTCTTCATAGGCACCACCATCATCGGCGGTCTGTGGTCATCCGGCCTGTCCAACATTCTCAGCGTGACGCTGATTTATATCGGAATCCTCATCAGTACGGTGACCATCGTTTCCAATCAGGGCGGTTTTAGCGCCATTGCCGCTTCCTTGCCTGCCGGTGTCGACTGGTTCGGGCCGCTTGGCGGACTGGGCCTGGCGACCATCATCGGCTGGTTCGCTGTCATGATGACCCAGACCATTACCGCTCAGGGACCGGTGCAGGTGGCCTGCTCCGCCGTGGATGGGAAGGCGGCCCGCAGGGGATTTTTGTGGGGAGCGCTGCTGATTTTTCCGGTGGGCTTTTTATGCGCCATTATGGGTGTAGCCGCGCGGGCGGCCCATCCGGATATCAAGGCGACCATGGCCCTGCCCCAGATGATCATGGGCCTTGATCCAATCGTATCAGGCCTGACACTGGCCGCCCTCTGGGCGGCGGACGTCTCTACTGCCTGCCACATTCTTCTGGGAGCCGGCACTTTGTTTTCCCAGGATGTTTATAAGCGGTTTATCAATCCATCCATCAGCGACGCCCGCTACACCCTGATGAATCGTCTGGCCATATTGGTGCTGGGGATTGTGACTTTATGGCTGGCCTTCAACGCCGTCGGCATTCTAAGAACCATGCTGATCGGTCTAAGCCTGACCACAGCCTTTACTCTGGTATTTCTGTTTACAATGTTCGCTCCGTCTTTTTGCCGCCGCAACTCGGCCTTTTACACAACCCTGGCCGGGATGGCTACTCTCTTTGCCTGGCAGGTCTTCCCGGCGGTCCAGATTTTCGCTCATCCCATCTATATGGAATGGCTGGTGTGTCTGATCACCTTCTTCATCGTCGCGGCTGTGGATAAAAACCAGATTGCCGTCCAAGCGGATACGGAGGTTGGAAAAGTTGGAAGTTAGCAGTATTGAGGTCGGGCGGGCCGCGCTTGCGATGGCTATCAGCGCCGACCGGCAGGACGAGCAGGAGATGCGCCAGCGGCTGAGCGGGCGCGGCATCCTGGCGGTGGCTGTGGATTTCGGTGGCGAATACCTGCCGTCACTGCGGAAGATTATCGAACGGGCGGTGGTTGCCGCCCAGCGTCAGGGCCTGGTAAGCGCCAACCATGTGGGGGAAGGCGCGGTCGCCGGCGCGGCCCACGCTGCCCTGGAGCAGATTACCCCGAAAGCGGTCGGGTTCAACGTTGGCGGCAAAATCGGCGTCGCCCGCTACGGCGAGCATCTGTGCGTAGCCATCTACCTTGGGGTGGGGGTACTCAACCTCAACGAAGTAGCGGTTGGGCTGGCCCATCGTTCCCTGCCGGCTGTCGACAGTGAAGATTGAGGCCGCAGCTTGCCGGTGCCTTCCTTGGCTGTTTCCGCGCATAAGGCGATTATTTCCGGGATAGCGGCGTCTTTCGCAGCCAAACTATAAACATACAAGGTTGCGGGAGGGATAGCTGTGAAAAAGCAACTGATTAGCGGCAATTTTTCCAGTATACCGTTGGCCACCCTGATTGCATCGACCCTTGACATAGCGCCTGAAGACGAAATTCGCGACGACGACTCTCCTGGTGAGGACAACCAGGCCGCAGAACAAGAACCGCCTGAAGCCCACTGAGCGTTTCATAGCAAAAGGCCCTGTTCATTCCTTGAACAGGGCCTTTTGTCATTGCTCCGGACTTCGCTTTCAGTACGGTGATGATTCCGGCAGGGTGACGTCATATTCCAGCAGCGACGTTTTCGGCTGGTTGGCTGCAAGTAAACAGGTCAGCTTGTCGAAGTCGGTAAACCGGAACACCGGAATCCGCCGCAGCAGAAAAAGGTCGTCCCGACCCGCCCGGTTCAAGCCTGTCAGCACCGTGAACGCGCACTCATACCCAGCCGATTCGACAGCTTGCAGCGTCTGGAGATTATAAAAGCCGCCCGGGTATGCGAACCCCAGGACTTTTTGATGAGTCGCCTGCTCGGCCAATTTTTTCGACTGGACGATCTCCCAGCGCAGCTTGTCATTGCCCAGTCCGGTAAGGTCGGGATGGGTCATCGAATGTCCCTCGATACCAAATCCGTTGGCTGCCATTTCGCGCAACTGCGGGCTGGACAGCCGTTTGGCCCGGTCGATATTGATGCCGACCATGAACAAAGCAGCCTTGAATCTGAATTTCTCCAGGATGGGAAGAGCCGTGGTAAAGTTGTCTTCATAGCCGTCATCAAAAGTAAGGACAATGGGTTTTTCCGGCAGTTTAGCCGGCTGGCCTTTCATATATCCCAAAAACTCATCAAGGGTAATGGTTTCAAACCCTGTATCCTTGAGCAGGCGCATCTGCCGCTCGAATTCGGCTGCAGAAACAGTCAGCTCCGGCATATCGGTGCCATCGTCGCTGACATGGTGATAAAGTAGAACCGGGATTCCGTTCTGATACTGGGCGGCGGCAGGGCTCATCCAAACAGCGAGAACCAACAATACCACCGCAACCAGCGAGTACACTCTGGACAACACCGCTTCACCCCCAAAGGCCGGTTAATTCCTTATTACTTCTCTACAACCAGGCATCCTTCCTTTGACGAGGCGTTGTCAATTCGTGCTATGGCAGTAAAACCATCTATTGACAGGGACGGTGGGCCTCCGGATAACAGCGCGGGTAGCAGGATGGCACGCAGGATGGACGGCAGTTGGGGGCGCAGGAAGGTCGGCAGGTCAACTCGGACGGACTGCATAAATAAGCAGGTCGACATAGCGGTAAATCCGGCGTGCAAGTTGGCCGGCAGGTAGGCGGGCACTGGCGGTGGCTGTCTGGCTTTTGCCAAATCACCAAAACGGGTTTTTCCCAGCAGTCATGTCTTGCCATGATTCTTACCTCATTCCTGGGCTCATGTCGAGCACTATTTCATCATACGCCGCCAAAAGGAAACAGGTTACAGGCGAAATTTCGTCCGCGATCGGCCAGGCCTGGGCCTGTTGCGAACAACATTGAGAGCCGGCAACCCAACGCGGGCTGCCGGCTCTGCCAATCTTGTGTAAGGACCTTGAGTTGTTGTTTAGAATTTGAAGCCAAGGCCGTAAGTAACGCCTTTGACAGTGACATCGCCGGTTGCACCGCTGTCCAGGGTCAGGCCTTTGTACTTGGCGCTGCGGTAACCTACAGTCAGTTCGGTGTTTTTGGCGATTTCGTAGCCGACGCCGATTTCACCGCTGTATACCTTGCTGCCGCTGGCCAAAGTGGCGTAAAGATTAGTTTTATCGGCTATCTTGGTGGTGCCGGTGAGACCAAACTGCATTCCGTTGACGTTGCCGTTATCGTTGTAGTTGGCGTAGCTGCTGCCGACAAAGGCGGAAACTCCGCCGGTCAGTTTATAGAGAAGATTGAACTCCTGGGCTTTCAGGGCAGGATTACCGATTGACGGCTCATCGGTTTTAAAGTTGTTGTATTTATATTGCAGGGCGAAATTGCTGCCGAGTCCTGTCGTGATTCCAAAACCGGTGGAAAAATCGCCGTCAAGTTTGGAGGAATCACTGGGGGTAAGGCCGGGAGAACCGAAGGTCACATCAACTGCCGTCTGTCCCGGGGCATAATTCGTAAGTGGGCTGGCAAAACAGGCTGCTGACAGTCCAAACACCAGGATAAACGCTAAACAAAGAATTTTTTTCATTGTTGTTACCACCTTTGCAATGTTTTTATTTCAAGCCAGGTCAAATGTAAGGGTGCGCCGGCTGATCATTGCCGCCACAATCACCTCCCGCCGCTCTGTTTCTATGTAGTTGTCTCTAAGGCAAATGGTACACCCGGCTGATGACAAAACTGTGACAGTTTCGCGCCAGGACCATTCCAACGGCAAAAAAAGACCGCCCCATAGCTTTTGCTATGGGGCGGTCTTCTGTAAAGGGCGCAGCCAATGGCTGAACGGTCTTCGCCGATTACAGCCTGGCGATGATCGCTGCCGTAAATTCGGTGGTTGTGGACTTGCCGCCGAGATCGGGAGTCAGTGTCCTGCCGTCCAGCAGCACGGCGTCAAGCGCGGCGCGGATACGGGCGGCGACGGCCGACTCGCCGACATATTCCAGCAGCATCAGCCCGGACAGCAGCATGGCGCAGGGGTTTGCGACATTCTTGCCGGCGATGTCCGGCGCGGTGCCGTGGACGGCTTCAAAAATTGCACAATCAGTGCCGATGTTGCCGCCGGGGACCACGCCAAGGCCGCCCACCAGTCCGGCGCACAGATCGGAAATGATATCGCCATACAGATTGGGCGCGACAAGCACGTCGTACTTCTCCGGATTGACGACAAGCTGCATGCAGAGGTTATCAACAATCACTTCTTCATAGCGGATGGCGGGGAAATTTTTCGCCACCTCCCGGGCACAGGCCAAAAACAGCCCATCCGTCAGTTTCATGATATTGGCTTTATGTACAGCCGTCACCTTGCCGCGGCTGTGTTGAACGGCGTAGCGGAAGGCCGCCTCGACGATGCGGGTTGAAGCCTCTTTGGTGATGATCTTGATCGATTCAGCCGCCGCACTGCCCACCCGATGCTCGATTCCGGCATAAAGATCTTCCGTATTTTCCCGGAAGATGACAAGATCAACATTTTCGTAGCGGGTCTTCACCGCAGGCAGCGACTTGACTGGCCGCAGATTGCAGTAAAGGTCAAAGGTCTTGCGCAAAGTGACGTTGATACTGCGGTAGCCTTCGCCGATCTGGGTTGTGAGTGGCCCTTTGAGCGCCAGCTTGTTGGTTCGGACGCTTTCCAGCGTTTCTTCCGGCAAAGGACTGCCATGTCGTTTTAAGCCGTCTTCGCCTGCGCTGCGCCTGTCCCAGACGATCGGTGCCCGGGCGGCGGCAAAAATCTCCTCGACCGCCGCGGCGATTTCCGGCCCGATGCCGTCACCGGGAATAAGGGTTGCATAATGTTGCAAGACATGTCGCCTCTTTTCTGGTTGAGAGTTTAATATTGCCAGTCCGTTATTGTTTATTACATTAGCGGACAGCCGGCAAATTGTCAATGTATTATTGTATCCGTAAGCAAATAAATTAATGTATACTTAAAAAAGGTCTTCTTGCCGGTCGCCAACTTTCAAATTTTTACAAAATTATCTAATTGTCGGTGGTTTTGAAAGGATTTGTGATGAAAAGAACGAAGTTAACCTTATGGAAATAGCGAAAATGTATACCAACGTATAATTAACTTTGCTTATGGATTATGGTAGTGTAAGGGATAGGGTACTTGCGCAATTTCCCTATTTAATTTTTTTTTCGGGACTGAGGAGAAGATCGATCGTGGGCGAAGAAGGCAAAATACATTTTTCCGGGCAAGAAGGCACTAAACTGACACGCTCTTTCGGCGCTGTCCGCAAAGCAGCGGACAAGGGCGCCGGTCCCATGCCCGGGGTACCCGTCCAGTCTGTCCGGGGGGCGGGTCAGTACGCCATGGGGAGCGACAATGAAGCGGTCTTGCGCCAGCAAAATGAATATCTGGCGCTGCTCCAGCAAATGGCTGTCGGACTGATGAATCTCAATCTGGATTCGGTGCTGAGTCAGGCTGTGACCAGTGCCGCGACCCTTGCCGGAACGCCTCACGGCTTCATTTTTCTGTGGGATCAGAAGCTCGGCATGTTCGTCCGTAGTCACGGACTGGGTATTTATCAGCAGGATATCGGGAGCCGCCGGGCGATTGATGAGGGCCTGATCGGTGATATGGTCCGGACCGGCGGTCCGGTTATGGTGAATGACTATACCGCCTGGCCCAATCGTATTTCCGCCGCTTTTGGCGATGTCAGGGCTTTGATGGAAGTGCCCCTGAAATCAGGGACGCAGATTGTCGGTGCCATTGGGCTGGCCCATCGGGAAGAAGGCAGGACGTTCGGTGAAAGCGAGCTCCGGCTTCTGAACCGGTTTGCCGAACTGGCATCCATCGCGCTGGCCAACGCCGAGCTGCACACGGCGCTTAAGGCTGAACTGGCCGAGCGGCAAAAGGCCGAGTCGGCACTCATCAGGAGCGAGGCCAACAACCAAGCCCTGCTGAGCGCCATTCCCGACACCATTTTCCGTTTTGATCAACAGGGAATTCTTCTGGATTTTCGGCCAGGGAAAGAAACGGTATCCTGGATTTTTTCTGTTGAAACTCTCGGTGCTCACCTGAATACCATCATGTCCTCCCAGATGACGCAAAATATTCTGCGGCACGCCCGTCTGGCCCGCCAGTCAAACACCACTCTCGGTTTTGAATACAGCATCGTTGACGGGACGGAGTGGGAGGTGCGGATCGGCCCCAGCGGCGAAAACGAATTCCTTGCCATCATCAGGAACGTCACCGAACGCAAGGAAATGCAGAGCCGCCTGGAGTTCTTGAGTATGCATGACTCGCTGACCGGCCTGTTCAACCGCAATCGGTTCGAACAGGAAATGCAGCGTCTGGAAAGTCTCGACGGCCAAACCACCGGCCTGATTATCTGCGATGTCGACGGCCTGAAATTTATCAACGACTCCCTCGGCCACGAGACCGGGGATACCCTTCTGACCACCACCGGTCTCTTGCTGCAGAGCGTATTCGGCGCCGAAGACATGGTGGCCCGGGTAGGCGGCGATGAGTTCGCCATTTTGCTGCCGGACAGTTCCCCGACAGAAGTGGACGAGGTCTGCCGGCGGCTCAGGATGGCCTTTAACAGTCATAACCGGGAAAATCCCGGCTTGCCGCTCAGCATTTCCATAGGATCTGCCGTCAGCTCGGAGGAAATCTCGGATATGAGCTCACTGTACCGGGAAGCCGACAATCATATGTACCGGGAGAAGCTGCGCCGCAAAAACAGCATCCAGAGCTCCATTGTCCAAAGACTGATGAAGGCCATGGGGGCTAAAGACCATTTCCTTCAGAGCCACGGTGACAGGCGACAGAGCTTGATAACCCGGCTGGCCCTGCGACTGGGAATGCGGGAAAACGCCGTCAACGACCTGCGCCTTTTGGCCAAGTATTACGATATCGGCAAGGTCGGTGTTCCGGACCGGATACTGACAAAACCCGGCCCCCTCACTGACCGGGAGAAACAGGAAATCCACCGCCACAGCGAGATCGGTTATCGGCTGGCCCAGGCCATACCCGAGCTGGTCCCTGTCGCTGACTGGATTTTGAAACATCACGAATGGTGGAACGGCACCGGTTATCCCATGGGTCTCCAGGGGCCTGCCATCCCCATCGAATCCCGGATTGTGGCCATCGTCGATGCTTTTGCCGCTATGACCAGCGACCGTCCTTACCGCAGGGCCATGGGCCAGGAAGAGGCGCTGGCGGAACTGGCGCGCTGCAGCGGCGAGCAGTTCGATCCCCAGATCGTGCCGTTGTTCCTGGAAATCCTGGCATCGGATGAGGCCGTGTGAACGCTTTGATAAAGCCTGCCGCTGACTGCGGCAGGCTTTTTGGCCGCCCCGGGAAGGTCTGGTATCATCTGGCGGCGAAATCTTATTCCCATGGCGCGGCCGAGGCGGAAAACCAGGGAGGGGGAAGACGATGAAGGGATGGGCGTACGCCCTGATTGCAATAGCGGCCACCCTGTGGGGTGTGGTGTCGCTGTTCGTCAAGGGTCTGACCTTCTACGGCTTTTCCGCTCTGCAGATCGTCGCCATCCGGGGGGGCATCGGCGCGCTGATCCTTACTGTCTATCTTGCCGCTACCGACAGGCGGCTCCTGGCAATCAAGCCGGCGGACAGCAAATACTTTGTCGGCACAGGCATCTTTAGCATCGTTTTCTTCAACTGGTGCTACTTTACCGCCATCCGGGACACCTCGGTGGCCGTGGCGGCCAGCCTTCTGTATACCGCGCCCGCTTTTGTCGCTGTTCTGTCCCGCTTTTTTTTCCGGGAGGAACTGACCGGACGAAAAGCCGGGGCGCTGGCGGCTACTTTTCTCGGCTCCATGCTGGTTGTGGGAGTGCTGCCTGGCTTCAAAGGCGCGATATCGATGTCCGGCCTGCTGGCCGGCCTGGGGGCAGGGCTCGGCTACGCCCTGTACAGCATTTTCGGCAAATTTGCCCTTGCGCGTTACCGCCCCCTGACTGTGACCACCTATACCTTCCTGTTTGCCGCCGTGGCCCTGCTGCCGGTCAGCGGACTGTGGGACACGCGGGAACTGTTTCGCCAGTGGCCGGTGATTGGCTACTGCGCCGGGTTCGGCCTGTTATCCACCGTAGCCGCCTATCTGTGCTACACCACTGCCCTGAACTACATTGAACCCGGACGGGCGGCTGTGGCCGCGACCCTCGAACCGGTGGTGGCCGCTCTGGTCGGTGTGGCGATTTTCGGTGAGGCTTTGAGCGGCTGGCAAATCGCCGGCATGGCCCTCATTATCGCCGCGGTGGCTGCTGTACGGAAAAATGACGACAGCTGACTTGCGACTCCGCCGGTTCGGTTATATAATAAAAACAGTGCGGGATTATCCGCAGCCTGACTGGAAGCAGCGGAGCTTGCGGGTCTACCGGCAGGCTTTTTATTTTTTTATCCGGGAGGGATTTTATTGACAATCCATCATGTTTTCGTCTATGGCACTCTGATCAGCGGTATGGACAACTTTCACCTGATCGAACCATGGGCCGAAAGGATCGCGCCCGGTGAGACGACCGGCGAACTATATCACCTGACCTATGGCTACCCGGCCATCATCCCTGGCTGCAGTGGCACTGTTCGCGGTGAACTGGTGCGGCTCACCGATGTCGCCGCAGCCCTGCCGGTTCTTGATCACCTGGAAGGCTATTATGGACCGGACCATCCCGACAATCATTATGACCGGTGCGAATGCCTTGTAACAACGGCGGACGGCGCTGCCACAGCCGCCTATGTGTACACATGGTCGCATCCTGAGCTGCTGGACAGTATCGGCACTCCGCTGGCCGGCGGCTGTTGGCGTCAGTTCATAGCCGAGCGGCCGGACGATGTTCCCGACCGCTACTATTTCGCCTACGGTTCCTGCATGGATGACAAGTGCGTCGCCGCCAGCGGCTACGCAGCCGACTTCGAAGTCATCGGACCGGCTTGCCTCGACGGCTGGCGCTTTCAGTTGAACAAGCGGGGGACGGACGGCTGCGCCACCGCTAACATTGAACCGGCCCGAGGCCGGGCCGTGCACGGCATACTTTACAGAATCAGCGGCCGGGCCGAACGGCAGTATCTCAACCGCCGGAGCGGCTATCCGCAGCACTACTTCAAGGAATATCTCGACATTGTCGCCGGCGACAAGGTTTACCCCTCCGCCGTCGTCCATGTCGCCCGGCAGGAATATACGGCCGCAGAGCTGCCGGTGGCGGACCTTTACGCCGCAGCGCTTCGCCGGGGGGCTGATGCCCTGCCGGCGGACTACCGCTTTGAGCTGCTGCAGGAACTGGAGCGGCGCAGCCGGAAGTAATAACCCGCGAAGCTGGCCATCACAACGAGAAGCTGCGAAAAATCCGGCAGCTTCTTTTGATTTCTGGTACAATAGCTGGTAGATGCTTTGCGGCGGCCGCCGAACTGAAGACAACAGAGGTGTAAACAGCGACATGGTTTTTTTCCAGGCGATCGAAGGGATCCTCAGTGTCATGATCATGGTAGCAGTCGGCTATTATCTCAGCTTCAGGGGCTGGTTCAACCAGGAGAATGCAAAACTCGTTCCCCGGCTGGTGAATTACGTTTCCATTCCCCTGCTGATGATATGGAACCTCACCAGCACCTTTGACAAGGAAAAGCTGCTGTCGCTGGTCTACGCCCTCGGAGTACCCTTCCTGTCGATGCTGCTCAGCTGCCTGGTAGGCTTTGCCACCGCGAAACTACTGCGTGTGGCCCCCAATCGCCAGGGAGTATTCTGCGTTTTGTTTTTCTGCTCCAATACCGTGTTTATCGGCATCCCGGTGAACATGGCCCTGTTCGGCGATATCGGCACTCCGTACGTTATGCTGTACATACTTGTCAACGCGGCTTTCTTCTGGACAGTGGGAAATTACCTTATCGGCCGCGACGGCAACAGGTCCGACATCAAACTGCTCAGCATTGACAGCCTGAAAAACGTCTTTTCGCCGCCTTTCATCGGCTTTCTCACCGCCACAGCGATCATTCTGCTGGGACTGCGTCTGCCTGACTTCGCCGCCAACACAGCCAAATACCTGGGCGGGATGACCACGCCGCTATCGCTGCTGTACATCGGCTTCGTCATGTTCGGCGTAAAATGGAAGGACCTTAGCTTCAACAGGGATGTCATTGCCGTCCTGGTGGGCCGTTTTGTCGTCTCGCCGCTGCTGGTGCTGCTGGTGGCCTATTTTCTGCCCCTGCCCAGCCTCATGAAAAAAGTCTTTGTCATCCAGTCGGCCATGCCACCGATGATGCTGGCGGCGATCATCGCCAAAGTGTACGAAGCCGATACCGAATACGCCGCCCTGTTGACCGCCACCGCTACTGCCGCCGCCGCCATCGCCATTCCGGTCTACATGATCATATTGTGACAGACCGAGTTCATTCGATAATGGTAAAAGAAGCAGTCCTTTTGGACTGTTTCTTTTCATTGCCGCAAGTTTTTTCCGGCCGTGTCGGGGGAATAATAACTCCATCAAGATAAAGGAGAGGAACTTTGATGGCAAAATACAATGAATACCTGTCCAGCGGAGTAAAAGTCGATCTGGCGGGACCGCCGGCCCTGCATATCTTTAAAATCGCCTATGACGGACTGCTGGCCCGGAGCGGCGCTACGGCTGTATACGCCCATGTCGGTTTTAACTCCGGCTGGGAGGACGCCGGGGATTATCCGATGACCAGAACGCCGCAGGGTTTTGAAACCTCGGTTCTTCTCAAAACCGACGCCGATACCCTCAATGTCTGCTTTCGCGACCCGGCCGGCAACTGGGACAACAACTCCGGCGCGAATTACGTCATCAAGCTGCAAGACAGGAGCGAGGCGGAGGACAAGTATACTGTCTGGCGCGACGACCTCATGGCCGGCTCCTACTACTGGTGGGAATAGCCTTGATCATCCGATAGTGCCGTTCGCCGCAAAAAAAATGAAATTAGCATTATCTTCAAGGTATGGCCGCCGCATTTTTCGCCAATAATATGTAGCGTAAAGGGTCTATAGTAGTCGAGCGAAGATTGGTGTCGGATCTGACCAAGGTTCGGCATTGGTCGACCAAAGATTATTGTCGGGTCGTCCAACGGTTCGGTAATAGTCGGCGGGCAGATTGGCACGAGTCTTGAAAGGCTGTACGGCAGCCCAACTGTTGTCGTGTGGTCCCAAGGGATTTATGTCGGTCGAGCTAAGACTGTCAGGGGTTCTGAAGTCATAGGGATCTATTGCAGTCGGGAGATTGCAGTAGGTTCGGTAGGTATCTCTGGTAGTCGAGCAAAGGTCAGTGTTGGTTGTGTAATGCTTGTGGGTAGTCGAAAGATTGCGTATAGGTATGTAATGATTGGCATTGGCTGTAGCGTAGATTATTATAGGCTCTTTCACCATGACGGCAGAACTTGTTCTGCCGTCATTCAGGCCGTTGATAAACCCCCATCTGCTTTGTTGGCCCCATTAACCCATTGCTAGCGTACTTCCCAGTACGCGTCGCTGCTGGGTTCGTGGGGCCGTCGTGCATCTGGGGGTTTCTGAACGGCCTGAAAAATTGGATTCTCAACAAGCTGGAAAGGCGGCTGGGCCGCCGATTTTTATTTGGCTGAATAAGAGGAATTCAAAAGCTGCGTGTTTAACAACACGGAAGAGAACTGGAGAATGGGAGTAAACCCATGTATATTTACACCGACTTAGTGCCCCAATTTCGCTGCGTCATGTGCGGCGATTGCTGCCGGGCCGACTGGCTGGTGACAGTGGATGAGGAGGGTTATCGCCGCAACGCCGACCTTTTTGCCAGAGCCGGCTGCCTGGAGGAGTTTGCCCAGGCTTTCGTCCTGCTGTCTGGGGCCAGTCCCGGCGAACACGCCTATATCGCAAAGCAGCCGGGGGGAGGCTGCTGGTTTTTGGAAGACACGAATCGCTGCAGGCTACACCGCACGGCGGGGCATAACCACCTGGACGGCGTCTGTCAGCTGTTCCCCCGTTATCCGATGAACACCACCCGTGGCTGCGAATTGACCCTCAGTTTCAGTTGTCCGGAAGTCGTCCGGTTGGCCAGTCGGATGAAGATGCTGGAAGTGATCCGCTCCGAGCAGCCCCCGTTTGCCATCCCGCCCGACAGCTTCGTGGCCGGGGTGTATCCCGAGCAACAGGCGCCGCATACTCCTTTGCGTCACTACTTTGAACTGGAGCATCATTTCTGCGACATTATGCAGTGCCGGGGGCTGCCGGTAGCGGGGCGTCTGTCGCTGCTGGCGGATACGGTCAAGGCCATTGGCTCGCTCGATCCGGATGACTCTTTCCGGCAGGGCCTTGACGGTATATTCGCCGCGAATTACCGGCTCCTGGACGTCAAAGCAGCCGACGCTCCGCAAGAAGCCATAAGTCCGGCCGACCTCCTGCTGGAGAATTTCTTTGTGAATCTGATCTTCAAAAAGATCTTCTATCTTTACGGCCTGGAACACAGCATGAAACTGCTGCTTGTCATCTGGCGGCAGCTCGCCCGCGCCCGGCGAGGCCTGAACCAGGGCGAAGATTATGCCCGGACCCGGGCCGCGGTGATGGCCGCCGAATTTCGCTACAGCCATAACCGCCGCGAACTGCTCAAACGGTGCCGGGATTGAAAAACAGACCGCAAAGCAGGATTCAAACCAGCGGAAGAGGAAATACTATCTTTTCAGCAATCAGCAAAGGAGCAGATCATGGCAGACCGAAACGACGAAATCAGGCCCGAACCGCCGCGACGCCTCCATCCCTGGCTGGGCATCCTCTTCCAGCCTCGCAGCACTATGCTGTGGCTGCTGCGGCACGAAACCCAGCAGTCGGCCAGAACGATGTGGCTGTCTTTCACGGCGTTGTTCATTGTTATCATGTTTATCGCAGTATTCCTGTACCCAGGCGATTTTGACCGGGCCGCGGTCAGGATCCGGCTGGTCATCGCCACGCCGGTAATTTTCGCTTTGTCTTATCTTTATTTTATTGTCGAAAGCTATATGCTGCACAAGGCCGGCGAGTGGCTCGGCGGCCGTTCCCACGTCGCGGACATGCGGGTGGTCAATGCATATACCACCGTTGTTCCTGGCGTAATACTCGGACTATTGAATGTCGGCCTGTCGGTTCTGTTCGGACACGATTCCCCGCTGCCGGGCTTCGCCGGCAATCTCATCCTCGGCTGGACGATCTACATCACCGCCGTCGGCATTGCTGCCGCAGCCGGGTTTTCTCCATGGAAGGGGTTGCTGGTCTATCTTGTCACTCTTCTTCTCTGGCTGGGCCTCGCCGCCCTCGTCGGCCTGCTGGTGTTCGGCCAACTGCCGGCCTTGTAATAAAGCCCGCGTCGGAGCAGCTCTATGACATGATTCTCCACTTACTATCGGCCGGTGTTATGCACGAAATTTGGAGCGCGAGCACGAAAAAATCTACAACCTTTTAGGTTGTAGATTTTTCGCGTCGCAGGAA
Organism: Negativicutes bacterium; assembly: GCA_031292015.1. The sequence continues at coordinate 31,130 of JARLHY010000042.1, forward strand.
AATTGGAATTCAGCCGGCCTATGGCCTGATCTTTCACCTCAATCATTTACACAGGATAGCTTGTCGATACATGCCGATCAGTTAGCATCTGATTGGGCAAAGGTATTTTGAAAATTACGACGAATTTCTTACTTGAAGATTATAGAAAAAATGGGCCTTTATGGCACCACTTAATTATGGGGGAAAGGATATGGCGAAGGTACGTAGGCTGGTTGCCAGGAACGAGTGGGGTATTACCAGCCGGGAAATGCGGGACATTTTAGATTCGACTCATGACGCCATTGTGGCGGTAAACGCAAAAGGGGTGATCGTGCTATTCAATACCGCGGCTGAAAGGCTTCTGGGAATAACGGCGTGGGAGGCTTACGGTGAGTATGCCAAGGATATTATTCCCGGCTCACGCTTGCACCTGGTGTTGGAGACCGGGGTGCCTGAGCTTAATCAGCAGCAGGAAACCGGTGACCGATGTGTCATTACCAATCGTGTTCCGGTGAAGGATGAAAACAATCGGACCGTCGGCGCCGTGGCGGTGTTCCGGGACATGACGGAAATTCGCCATTTAGCCGAAGAAATTACTTGTATGAAAGAAATGCAGGAATTACTCGAGTCCATCATCAACACCACCCAGGATGTCATTTCCGTGGTGGATGATGAAGGGAAAATCATCATGGTAAATCCGGCATATACGCGTCTGATTGGAATGCGAAAGGAAGAGGTTCTGGGAAAATCGCCTACAGTCGATATCCGCAAGGGAGAAAGTGTCCATTTGCATGTCATGAAAACGATGGAGGCGATACGGGGAGTACCGCTACGGGTCGGCCCCGCCAACCGTGAAGTAATCATCAACGCTGCGCCGATTATCGTTAATGGCCGGTTGCGTGGAAGTGTGGCGGTGGCTCATGATATTTCGGAAATTAAACTGCTTACCGAGGAACTGGCCCGGGTAAAGTCCCTGATCAATCACGGGCAGGCCCGCTATACTTTCGAAGACATCGTTGCCGCAGGCTCGGCGATGCAAATTGCGGTGGAAAATGCCCGCCGCGCTGCCATTACGCCTGTTACCGTATTGCTATCAGGAGAGAGCGGAACCGGAAAGGAATTGTTTGCGCATTCTATACACCATGCAAGCCAGCGCCAATCCAGGCAATTTATCCGGGTGAACTGCGCAGCGATACCGGAGACACTGCTGGAAAGCGAGCTTTTTGGTTATGACGCGGGAGCTTTCAGCGGAGCTCTTAAAAGCGGGAAGAAAGGCCTTTTTGAAGAAGCTGACGGCGGTACGCTGTTCTTAGACGAGATCAGCGAGATTCCGCCGGCAATTCAGGTAAAATTGCTGCGGGTGCTGCAAGAAAAGGAAATTACCAGAGTGGGCGGGGTCAAATCAATTAATATTGATGTGCGAATCATCGCCGCCTCGAATCAGAATCTGGATGATGCCATCAAAAAAGGGTCTTTCCGCGAAGACCTCTATTACCGTATTAACGTATTTCCCATTGTAATCCCGCCATTGCGCCACCGTATCGAGGAATTGCCGCAACTGGTCAGACACCTGTTGACTAAACTCAATAGAGAATACGGCCGCAGCATTCAAGGAATAAGTGACAACGCCATAGCCGTTTTGGCCTCATACTATTGGCCGGGTAATGTGCGTGAACTGGAGAATTTCCTCGGCCGGGTTCTTATCAATATGCGCTTTAATGAATATATCATAAAGGCTGCTCATTTGCCGCCGCTTCATAATATAATGTCTCAAAACCCGGCGCACCAATCGCAAGAGACTGATATGGTGTTGTCCGGCGGGACTTTATCCGAAAGGCTTGAAGAGACAGAGCGGAGAGTAATAGCCAGCGTTCTTGCCGAGTATAAGGGCAATAGGGCCGAAACCGCCCGCCGCCTTAACATTTCATCGCGTAGTTTGTACTATAAGCTGCGCAAGTATAGTATAAAAGAAAGCGAAGTCTGACATAGTCACTGCAAAAAAATTCACTGCAGTATTTTGCGAATTATGCAAAATACTGCAGTGAATTTTTATTGCCTGGAAGGCCGTGCGGCTTTTCCAGGCTGCTTTTTATCTTGGCATATTTCTTGCGTTAGATTCTAGTAGGTTCGACACTCAATTTTCTAATGGAGGGAATAAGAATGGAAATTTTCAAGCATCTGGAAAAGTACGGCTACGAGCAATTGGTTATCTGCCATGATCAGGCATCAGGCCTGAAGGCCATTATCTGCATCCATGACACCACCCTTGGTCCGGCGTTGGGTGGCACCCGTATGTGGAAATATGAGAGCGAAGATGCTGCTATTTTGGACGCTATGCGACTCGCCAGGGGCATGAGTTATAAAAACGCTGCTGCCGGACTCAATCTGGGGGGGGCCAAAGCCGTCATTATCGGAGATTCAAAAACAGACAAGAGTGAAGCGCTTTTCCGGGCCTTTGGCCGCTTCGTCCAAAGTTTAAACGGCAGGTATATCACCGCTGAAGATGTGGGGACATCCGTAGAAGACATGGAGTATATTCGCATGGAAACCAATTATGTGGCCGGTTTGGGTTCTTTTGCCGGGTCCAGTGGCGACCCATCCCCCATAACTGCCTGTGGTACCTGGCAGGGCATCAAGGCTTGCGCGAAGGAAGTGTGGGGCTCGGATTCCCTTGAGGGGAAAATCGTGGCTGTGCAAGGGCTGGGACATGTCGGCTACACTCTTTGCAAGCATCTTGACGAGAGCGGAGCCAACCTCATTGTTACTGATATCAGTGACGAAAATATCTGTCGCGTTGTAAATGAATTTGGCGCCAAAGCCGTCGCCCCTGGCGAGATCTACGGTGCGGCATGCGATATCTTTGCCCCCTGCGCTTTAGGGGCCGTAATCAATGATGAAACAATTCCTCAATTAAAGTGCCGTATCGTCGCCGGGGCTGCCAATAACCAGTTGAAAGAAGAGCGTCACGGCGACATTCTGTCTGCCAAGGGCATCTTGTATGCACCTGATTTCATTATCAATGCAGGCGGTGTCATGAATGTGGCGGACGAATTATTGGAAGGGGGATACAATCGTAACCGGGCGATGCACAAAGTGGATACCATTTACAACAACATTGAAAAAGTGATCGCCATTGCCAAACGGGATGACATTCCCACCTATAAAGCGGCAGATATCCTGGCTGAGGAGCGAATCGCAGTCATCCGTAAAGTGAAAAAAACTTTGCTGCCATGCGGTTAACCTGATTGTTTGGCTGGCAGCGCAAGGGGGAGGATGAGCGGTAAAAGTGAAAACGTGCTAAAGGTTGTCCGACAATAATGAGAGGGGGAAAAGAAATGAGTCTTTTCCGCACGAAGAACATTGCGGAACTGATACGGGGGACCGAAAAACATGCCCTGAAAAAGACCCTTGGTTCGCTGGATCTGGTACTATTGGGTATTGGCTGCATTATCGGCACAGGCATATTCGTGCTTACCGGAGTCGCGGCAGCAAAATTCGCCGGACCGGGAATCATGCTGTCCTTTGTTTTATCCGGCCTTGCCTGCGCATTCGCCGCTTTGGCGTATGCCGAACTTGCAGCCATGGTACCGGTGGCTGGCAGCGCCTACACCTTTGCCTATGCCTCCCTGGGGGAAATCGTCGCCTTTGTCGTAGGCTGGGCGCTGGTCTGCGAATACACTGTCGGGGCGTCGGCAGTTGCCGCCGGCTGGTCAGGCTATATGGTCGGGCTGCTGAAATCGGCGGGAATTATCCTGCCATCTGCGTGGACGGCTGTCCCCGCGGATGGAGGCATCTTAAATGTTCCTGCTGTTTTAATTGTTTCGTTCCTAACCTTCTTATTGACTCTGGGCACCAAAGAAAGTGCAAACTTGAATAAAATCTTGGTTTTGATCAAACTAGGGTGTGTTGCTCTTTTCCTATTCCTGGCGACTCCTCATGTAAATCCTCTAAACTGGCAGCCTTTCCTCCCTTATGGACTAAGCGGCGTGGCCACCGGTGCGGCCATCGTATTCTTTGCCTACATCGGGTTTGATGCTGTATCCACCGCAGCAGAAGAATGCAAAAACCCCAACCGGGACATCCCCATTGGGATTATTGGGTCGCTGGTTGTCTGTACCGTGTTGTATATTGCGGTAGCGGCCGTACTGACAGGCGTAGTTCCTTATTCGTCGCTAAATAACAGCGAACCGGTGGCTTATGCTCTTCGCGCCGTCGGCCTCAACTTTGGCAGCGCCGTGGTAGCGTTGGGGGCCATATGCGGGATTACCACCGTATTATTGGTTATGATTTACGGGCAAACCCGCGTATTTTTGGCGATGGCCCGGGACGGGATGATTCCGCAAAGCCTGGTGAAGATTCACCCTAAGTACGGAACCCCCCATACCATCACCATCATTACCGGCATTGTAGTATCTGTATTAAGCGGGTTGCTGCCTATCAACATTATCGCCGAGTTGTGCAATATGGGAACGCTTTTCGCGTTTTGTGTAGTTTCTATTGGCGTATGGGTGCTGCGTAGGACACAACCTGATGTTCACCGGCCGTTCCGATGTCCGGCAATAGGGGTGGTGGTTCCGCTGGCGGTACTTTTCTGCGGTTACCTGATCGCCAATTTGCCTGTGGAAACCTTTATTTTCTTCGGGTCATGGTATGTTGTAGGTATGATGGTCTACTTTTCATACAGCCGTTATCACAGCACTTTAGCCAAAAACCAAGATGGCGTCTCTCTGCAGCAAGAGAGTTAAAAGCGACATAACAGGATTATAAAAATTTCAGCAATGGTATTTATGGGCAACAAAAGAGAAATGGCCTGGAGTAGCCGGGTCCATTTCTCTTTTGTTTTATGCATCCGTGGTAGCGCTATACTCCTTGCTCCTGATTTGAAGATACAGTATTTGCCGGAAAGGATTTAATAGATAAATATAATAAATGTCTTGATATATTATAGATGATGATATAATATGTCTATATAAAACTGTTTGAGGTGTTGAATATGACCGAGATGTCCGAACTGTTCTGGCAGGCGTCGCTGCAGGAAATGAAACAAGGCTACCTCTACCGGCCGGAAAGCGACGAGTTCATCTGTCTGATCTGCGGGAAAAGCGTGGCCAACGGTGTTATTTATCCCAGCGACGGTCAGCTTTATGAAGCCTCCAGATACATCAGGCTCCACATTGCCCAGTGCCACCGTTCACCTTTTCATGTTCTGCTCGACCTGGACAAAAAACTCACCGGCCTGACCGAGCATCAGAAAACCCTGCTGGGGCTGTTTTATGAAGGAAAAAGCGATGCAGACGTGGCCAAACAGATGGGGACCGGCAGCGTATCCACCATCCGCAATCATCGTTTTTCCCTGCGGGAAAAACAAAAACAGGCCAAAGTATTTCTGGCTGTTATGGAACTTTTAAGCGAACAGATTCCCAAGAAGGATGCCTTTATCGACATACCCCGCAGCACCCTTCAGGTGGATGACCGCTTTGCCATAACCGAGCAGGAGAACGAGAAAATACTGAGCGCCTATTTTAAACTTGGGCCGGCTGGACCGCTTGATGTCTTCCCAACCAAGGAGAAAAAACGGGTGGCCATCTTGCGGCATCTGATGAAATTCTTTGATCCTGACAAAACCTACCATGAAAAGGAAGTCAACGCCATTCTTCAGCCCTTCTACCCTGACTATGTGCTGCTTCGCCGCAGCCTGATCGACTACGGTTTTCTCGACCGGACCTATGACGGCAGTTCTTACTGGGTGAAACTTTAGGGAGGGAGCAACAAAGGAGATGAACAAAATGGATAAACGTAAAGAACTGAAATTAGCCTACAAGATGAATCCCCGCCCCATGGGCGTGTACCGGCTGAAGAACAGCGGCAGCAACAAAAGCCTGGTCGGCAGCAGCATGAATCTGCCGGGAAAAAAGAACAGCATCTTTTTTCAGCTTGAACTAGGCAGCTTCCCCAACAAGGCGGTCCAGGCCGACTGGAACGCGCACGGGCCGGATACCTTCACCTTCGAAATTCTCGAAACCATCAAACCGGCGGAAATCCCTGAAACCGATTGGCGTGAAGCCGTCACCGCGCTGGAGGAAAAGTGGCTCGACAAGCTGCAGCCTTACGGCGACAACGGCTATAACATCCGCAAAATTGAGCAGAGTTAAAAGCGGGGCGACGAAGTAAGCTAACAGTTTTTCAATGTGGAAAGGAATCGCGAGGTCGCAAAAGGGTCCGACGGCGTTGTGGAGGATGTAGGCGCTGTTGGCTAAAATTTGCCGGTAACGGCATCGTACGTGCAGCCATGGAGGGCTGCACGAGGAGCCCCTGCGCATGGATGCGTCATGGGCGACGGTACGATAGCCGTCGGCCTTAGCCTTACAGCGCCTTTAGCCGGAACTCCGCCCGTCCGGCATTTTTGCGGTTTCGCCATCGCGGTAGTTGTGAAAATTATTTCAAAATAGTAAAAAGTGAGAGACTGAAAATTCCAGTCTCTCACTTTATCTGTTTGTTTAAAACAAGTTGTATAATTTTACAGTCTGGTCTTGTATGAAGAATATTACTCCACAACAATGCGGTGATAGGTCTTCTTGCCCTTGCGCACCAGCAGGCTGCCATCGGCGAAGAGGTCGGCGGTGAGCAGGAGGTCCTGGTCAGTCACCTTGCTGTCGCCGAGATAGAGACCGCCACCCTGGATTAGCCGGCGCCCCTCGCCTTTGGAGGGGACAATGCCGGTGGCGGCGAGGATGTCCAGCAGCTTGCCGCCCACCTGATCCGGCGTGATAGTCACCGTGGGGACGTTGTCCAGCGCCCCGGCGCCGCCGAACAGGGCTTCCGCCGCCTGGCGGGCCTTTTCCGCTTCCTCCTGGCCGTGGATGAGCTTGGTCACCTCAAAGGCCAGCGTCTTTTTGGCGATATTGATTTCCTGATCCTTCAGAGCTCCCAGCCGCCGGACTTCGTCCATCGGCAGGAACGTCAGGAGAGCCAGACACTTTTCCACATCGGCGTCATCGACGTTGCGCCAGTACTGGTAAAAATCGTAGGGCGACGTCTTGGCGGCGTCCAGCCACAGGGCGCCTTTTTCTGTCTTGCCCATCTTGCGGCCGTCGCTGGTGGCCAGCAGCGTGAAAGTAAGACCGTAGGCCAGTTTTCCTTCCTTGCGCCGGATCAGGTCGGCCCCGGCCAGGATATTCGACCACTGGTCGTCGCCGCCCATCTGCATCACGCAGCCGGTCTGGCGGTTGAGTTCAAGGAAATCGTAGGCCTGCATCAGCATATAGTTGAACTCCAGGAACGAGAGCCCCTTTTCCAGACGCTGCTTGAAGCATTCGGCGGTCAGCATGCGGTTGACCGAAAAATGGACGCCGATTTCCCGCAGAAACTGGACATAGTTCAGCGCCAGCAGCCAGTCAGCGTTGTTGAGCATCAGCGCCTTGCCATCCGAAAAGTCAATGAAGCGGCGCATCTGCTCTTTGAAGCGTTCGCCGTTCTGAGCGATTTCTTCCAGGGTCATCATTTTGCGCATATCGGTTTTGCCGGAGGGATCGCCCACCATCGTCGTTCCGCCGCCGATGAGGCAGATGGGGCGATGTCCGGCTTTCTGCATATGGGACATGACCATCATCGCCAGAAAATGGCCGACATGCAGGCTATCGGCGGTGGGATCGAAGCCGATATAAAACGTGATCTTCTCTTTGGCAAGAAGCTCGGCGATTTCGTCTTCATGGGTCAACTGCTGCACATAGCCGCGTTCTTTCAGGGTGTCAAGGACTGTCATTGGCAAACCTCCTTCAAATAACCGGACCGGTGTCCGGCGGGGAATAGAAAATAGTAAAAGCCCGTCCCTGGTCAGGGACGGGCCAAAACCCGCGGTACCACCCTTGTTGCTGCTGGTATCAGCCGCTCAAGCGAAGATGAATCATCTTCGACGCCCGTTAACGGCGGCGCACCGGCCCGGCTTACTCACTGTCGCTTTCAGCCTGCTGCTCCCAGGTGTATTTTCGACCGCTTAGCCTGCCGGGTTTCACCAACCCCCGGCTCTCTGCAAGGCCAAACCGGCGTACTTTTCCTGCTCATCACGTTTTTCCCTATGGATACTATCTGTAATATAGCAGGATAATATGCGGTTGTCAATCCACGCAGTGGCTACTCTTTCACCACTTTCACCGAGTGCCAGAAGGCGATGTAATCTTTGATATTGGCCGCCGCCGCCTTGGGGTCGGGATAATACCAGGCCGCGTTTTCATCGGTGGTACCGTCCGCTTCCACGCTGTAGTAACTGGCGGTGCCTTTCCAGGGACAGACGGTATGCTCGTCGCTGGCCCTCAGATATTCCTTTCTCACATCCTGGGGCGGAAAGTAGTAGTTGCCTTCCAGCAGGATGGGACTGTCGGTCTGGGCGATGAGGGTATCCTTGAAGTAGGCTTTGATCATGATAAAACCTCCTGCTCGTTAGTCTGAGTTTCCCTTTACGGTCCGGGCAACCCGGCTTTGCAGCCAGCCCAGGCCTCGTTCGGCTCCTACGGCGGTGAGCGCTACCAGCAGTGTTCCGCAGAGCAGCATGCCGTCATGGGCGGTGCGGATGCCCTGGAGGATGATCGTTCCCAGACCGCCGCCGCCGATGAATACAGCGAAAGTTGCCACCGAGATATTCATTACCACCGAGGTGCGGATACCGGCGATAATTTTGGGGAAGGCCAGCGGCAGCTCGACTTTTACCAGCAGTTGCCGGCTGCAGGCCCCCATACCCTGCGCTGCTTCGACAATCGCCGGGTCGATGTCGGCCAGGCCGGTGCGGGTATTGTAGAGCACCGGCATGATGCCGTAGATCACCAGGGCGATCAGGGCCGGGAATGTACCAATGCCGAGGACCGGAATCAGCAGGCCGAACAATGCCAGAATCGGTATCGTGTACAGCGTGCCGGCGATCTTCAGCACCGGCTGCCGCAAGGAAGGAAGGCGATGGATCGCCACCCCTAGCGGCACGCCGATGACGGTGGTCAGCAGGCTGGATACCGCCACAAGGTATAACTGGCTGCCCAAAGCCGCCAGCAGGACGTCAGGTTTGTCGTGGAGAAAATGGAGGGCCTGTTCCATTACCGACTCCATGCTAACCCTCCTTGAGCCTGAACAGGCCGGAACAGCTCTCGAAAGTGACGGCGCCCGCCAGTTTGCCGTCATCCACCACCGGCAGCCAGCAGTGGCCGCTTGTGAGCATTTTTTCGATAGCGCTGCAGGCCGAGGCTCCGGCGTCCAAAGTTGCGGCGCAGGGGCGGATATCCTCCGGCCGGGGCGCAGACCCATCCGGGGCCACTGCGCTCTTTTCCACTATTCCCAGAAGCTGTCCGGCGCCATCGGTCACCAGGGCGTGCTCCCAGCGGCTGTCTCTCAGCCGGCCGCCGGGCAGCGGACCGATCACCGGCACGGAGGGGTCGAGGGCCGCCAGCACCGGTATGGTTGACAGCACCTCAAAGACGGTCCTGGGACCAAGAAACTGCTGTACGAAGGCTTCATCGCTGTTGATCAGTTCCCTGGCCGTACCGGCGTCGACGAGCCTGCCGCCGCGCATGATGGCGATGCGGCTGCCAAGCTTGAAAGCCTCCTGAATATCATGGGTGACAAATACAATGGTTTTGCGAATTTTCCGCTGCAGGTCGAGGATAACCTCCTGCAGCTGCTGGCGGGTAATAGGATCGAGGGCTCCGAACGGTTCGTCCATCAGAATGACCTCAGGGTCGGCCGCCAGAGCCCGGGCGACGCCCACCCGCTGCTGTTGGCCGCCGCTCAGCTGCTGGGGGCGCTTAGCCAGGTAATTCTCCGGCAGGCCCACCGTGTGGATGAGTTCCTCAGCCCGGGTATCGCGCCCAGCTTTGGACACGCCGGTCAGTTCCAGGACAAAGGCGATATTGTCCCGCACCGTCAGGTGGGGCAGCAGGCCGATCTGCTGGATCACATAGCCGATGGTCCTGCGCAGCGCAACAGGATCAACGGCGGCCGTATCGCGGCCGTTGATGAAAATTCGGCCGGAAGTCAGGGGAATCAGCCTGTTGATCAGCTTCAGCAGCGTGGTTTTGCCGCAGCCGGAAGGCCCGACCACCACCATGGTCTCGCCGGGGTTCACGGCGAGGGAGACGCTGTCCACCACCGTTTCCCGGCCATAGTTTTTACAGACATTGTCCAGGGAAAGCATCAGGCCACCTCGCTCGCTTCAGCTACAGCAATTTCTGGGCCGCAAGAAACTTCCTGGCCACCTCGGCCGGGTCTTTCTTTTCCACTTCCACCTGGTAGTTAAGTTCGGTCATCGTGGCCTCGCTGATTTTTCCTGACAACAGGTTCAGTGTTTCCGTCACTTGGGGATATTTCCGGGCGATTTCGCCGCGGACCAGGAAAGCGGTCTCATAGGGTGGGAAAAAATGCTTGTCGTCCGTCAGAAGTTCCAGATCATACTGTTTCAGCCGCCCATCGGTGGAAAAGACCAGGGCGACATCGGCCTGTTTTTGCTTCAGACCTTCATAATAAAAGTTGACATCCACCACTTTTTGTTTGCCGTCCAGCCCGTATATTTTTTTCAGGCCGGGGTATTCGTCTTCCCGGCTGAAGGACGTGGCGTCCCCCAGCAAGGTCAGACCCGGCTGGCCCGCCAGGGCCGAAATCGTTTTGTCGCTGAGTTTGGCGGCGGTTTCCTTGGTCACCGCCAGAGCAAAGGTATTCTGGAACCCCAGCGACGGCAGCCATTCGATGCCGTATTTTTGGGCATAGAGCTCTTTTACTTTCTTGTACATCACATCTTTGTCGTACTCCACCGGCTGTTTGAGAATAGCCATCCAGGCGGTGCCGGTGTATTCGGGATAGATATCGATCTGGCCTTTTTCCATCGCCGGCTGGAGCAGTTCGCTGGGCCCCATGCCAATTTTGCTTGTTTCCACGTCAACGCCGGCTTTCGCCTTGAGCAGTTCGGCCGCCATATGGCCGAGAATGTATTGCTCGGCAAAAGGTTTGGAAGCCACGACCAGTTTAGGCTTGGCCGCGGCCTGGGGAGCAGGGTTCTGCTGACCGCAGCCGGCCGACAGCGCGGCAAGGGTCAGGCAGAACATAAGGATCATGAGGCGGAGTACCAGTCTCATAAAAACTCCTCCCAATTTCAGATTTGGGCACCGTCGCTGGTGCCTGTCGCCCGGCGCAGTCGCTGTTCCACCGCCGCCAGGGACTGGTCGGCCGCTACTGCCATGACCGCCACCGGCAGCGTACCGGCCAGTAAATAACCTGTATCCATCATATGGATACCCTGGAAAATCAGCACCCCAAGACCGCCGGCTCCGACCAGCGCCCCAAGGGTGGTGATGCCGATGGTCAATACCGTTACCGTTCGCAGTCCGGCCATGATAAACGGCAGGGCCAGGGGCAGTTCCACCCGCCAGAGCAGCTGGCGCCGGGTGGCTCCCATGCCGATGGCTGCCTCTTTGACGAAAACATCGACCTCGCTGATGCCGACATAGGTATTTCTCAGCAGCGGCAGCAGGGAATAGAGCAGCAGGGCGGCGATGGCCGGAGGCCAGCCCAGGCCGAGAAAGGGGATCAAAAAGCCGAGCAGCGCCAGGGATGGGACCGTGTACAGCATGCTGGCGGCATCCACCAGCGGCGACCCCACCCGGGGATGGCGGGCGATCCAGATTCCCAGCGGCACGGCCACGATGCCCCCGGCGCCGATTCCCGCCGCAGCCAGGGTTAGGTGCTCTCCGCTCAGCTGCAGCAGTTGGAGGCGTATTGACCAGACGAAGTTAATAAAAGCGGCCAACTCTTCCATGCCAACCTCCATATTTTACCTGTTGTAACAATTCGGCGGCGACTGCTCATAATCCTACTGACTATAGGCCTGTCCCCAATACTCTTCTTGCCTAACGGCGACGGTTTGGCATAAAATAGAAACTGCACAGTCGCCAGGGTGAACGGACCGATAAGAAATCCTGGCAATGGACTGCACAAAAATCCTTGCGACCCTGAAATCCCGCCCGATTACCTAACAAAGACTGATAGTAAGACAAGAAAAAACGACAAACCTGATTGTCCGTTGATGTCTTTGCGGTATAATGATACTAGAAAATACTGACAATTGTTTTGAAGGAGTGGTTCTGTTGAGAGATTCAAGTTTTTCACTGGAAGGGAAATTGGCTGTGATTACCGGAGCCAGGCGGGGAGTAGGGCAGGGCATCGCCGTGGCCTTTGCCAAGGCCGGCGCCGATGTTGTTTCCATTCATCAGGCTGGCGAATGTGACGAAACAGCCAGACTTGTCGGGCAGTATGACCGTAAATGCTACGGAATCAGCTGCGACCTGTCCACCTTGAACGACGCTGAGCCTCTGGCGGCGGAAATCGAAAGCAAATACGGCCCGGTAGGCATCCTGGTGAACAACGCCGGCATTCAGCGGCGGCACCCGGCGGCCGAGTTCCCTGTTTCCGACTGGGACCTGGTGGTGCAGGTTCATCTGCGGGCCACCTTTTTGTTGTGTCAGGCCTTCGGGCGCAGGATGCTGACCAGAGGCTCAGGCAAAATTATCAATATGGCTTCGCTGATCTCCTTTTCCGGCGGTGTTTACATCCCGGCCTACGCCGCCTCCAAAGGGGGCATCGCCCAGCTGACCAAGGCCTTCGCCAACGAATGGGCCTCCCGCGGAATCAACGTCAACGCCATCGCCCCCGGCTATATCGATACCGAGATGAACACGGCGCTGATCAACGACCCGGTTCGCAACCCCCAGATCATGGCCAGGATTCCGGCCGGACGGTGGGGCCAGTCGGAGGATATCGGCGGTCCGGCGGTTTTTCTGGCCAGCAGCGCCGCCGATTACGTCCATGGCCACATCCTCTTGGTCGACGGCGGCTGGATGTCCAGGTAGCGGTAAGGTAAGCGGCCGGCCGTTAACAAAAAGTTCTCTTGCACGACAGCTGCTTTTATGGTAGTCTTTTCCTAAGGAAATGAATTGTACATGAATAGCCGTTAATCGAAAAGGAAGGCCCTGACTCCGCTGGAATAGGGGTACAGGCCTTCCTGAAATTTTATCCTGTGTCTGCTAAATCCTGACGATGGATGTTCTCCCGGATAAATCCAGCCCAGGGAAAAAGGACCCTATCATTCTGATGTCGAAAATGTGAAAATTGTGGATGAGTTGTTAAAGTTGCCGGACACATGGGAAGGAGATGTATATGAAAGAAGCTGGCGAAAGAATTCGCGTACTGATTGTAGACGATTCGCCCTTTAGCCGTCATTTGATCGCCGATTTCCTTGATCCGTCCTGGTTTGAGGTTGTTGGTTTTGCCGACGGTTTTCGCTCGGCCCTGGACGGTTACCGTACCTACTTGCCGGATGTCGTTACCCTTGATATCGAAATACCGGAAATGGACGGACCTGAGATAGCGCGCAGGATTATTGCCGAGGAGCCTGACGCCAGAATCGTGATACTGGGCAGCCCCAAGAGTGATGCGGTTCAGGCGGCTGAGGCCAAAGGAGTCGTGAGATTTCTTCCTAAACCCTTTGAATCGCTCGAATTGATGATTGCGTTGCGCAGCGTCTGTGAAGGAGACGTGGCGGACGATGTATTCAACAACCGCTACCCCTCCGATTTCATCGACTCCTTCGTAAGCTTCACCAAACGGTTCGCGGCAGATATCGCCGTTGAGCCGATTGCCAATGGCAAGAGTCTGCGTTCCAGCGGAGTATCAGTCATCGTCGGAGTGACCGGCCAGTTCAGCGGCAAAATGATCCTCGACCTGTCTTCTGCCACCGCCAAAAACCTTGCCACCCGTCTATTAAAGCAGGAGCCGAAAGACGCTGAGCAGACCAATGTCGTGGTCGCCGAATTTGCCAAAATAGTGGCCGAAAATGCCGCAGCCAAACTCAACAAGCAATTCCGCGGCGCGTTCCTGCGGGTCTCCCCGCCGGGAATTCTCACCGGAGAAAATTTTTCTATCACCAGCCCCAATATGGATGTCAACATATGGGCGATCGAAACCCCTTTCGGGAAAATGCGGTGCAGCGCGGGCTTTAAAAGGGAGGGTGTCTGATTGGACGTAGCAAACATAACTCCCTTTCTTGACTCAGTTGCCAAAGTAATGCCTGAACTTGGCTTCCAGAGCGTTACCCGCGGCCGGATGAGCGTCAGTGTCACCAACAAAATCGCCAGCCTGGGCGTAATGGTGATCGTCGGTCTTGCTCACCAGTTTCGCGGCAATATTGTCTATAACATGACTGAGGAATCGGCCAAAGTCATCGCCAGTAAAATGATGATGGGAATGCCTGTGCCTGTTTTTGACGCCATGGCCGAATCGGCTATCTCCGAACTTGGCAACATGCTGGCCGCCAACGCCGCGATCATTTTCGAGAAACAGGGCGCCAGAATGGATATTTCGCCGCCCACCCTGATTGCCGGGGAAAGCTACGCCAGCACCGCCGGCAACCAGCAGCGGATCATCGTCGAGCTCCTTATCGACGGACTGCCGCTGGAAGTGAATATCGCCGTCCTCTGACCCCAAACACCTGCAAACATTAAAGCCGGACCTTCGTAGGAAGGTCCGGCTTTTAGCTTGTCGTCACACCAAACTTTCAGGTCGTTCAGAACTCCCCAGATGCACGACGGCCCCGCAACCCCAGACGCGATGCGTACTATGGTTGTACGCTAGCAATGGGGTTGCGGGGCCAAGTGCGCAGTTCTTGCGCCTTCGGCGCTTAGAAATGCGGCCTGCCCTTTACGGGTGCAAAGCAGGTGGGGGGTTATCAACGACCTGAATAGCGTTTGCGGCGTTTATCCAGCAATATATTGTAATAAACCGTCCGCTCGACGATTTGCCGCTTGAGGTCGGCCGCCTCGTCCGTGTCGCGGCAGTTCTGCAGCAGCTCCTCAAGCGCCGTGATTTCCTTTTTTACAGTGACTTCCTCCGGCAGCAGCCCGGCGTTCTTCAGCACCTTATATTCCAGCCGCAGTTCAGGCGGCACTTCGCGCATATCGTCCAGCTTCAAGGGCTTTCCTTTGCCGGGCAGGTTGTCCAGTTCGCCGTTTTCAATAGCCTCGCGAATTTTTTGCTCAGCTATTTTTGCTATAGAATCCTGCATTGCACCCACCACCTGATTCATCACTATTTCTATCATACCCCATCATAACCGGCTGTCAACCAGGACCGTCCCAGTAAACCAAGACGGGGGCCTTTGCCCGGTGATCGTGGCACAGATAACGCGCTGTTACATAAAATAAAGTATATAACGAAAGGAGGAGTCCTACATGCGTTATCAATACCCTGCTAACGCCTGGCGCCCCCACGGCTTCGGCGGCGGTTTCGGGCACGGCTTTGGCGGTGGATTCGGGCACGGTTTTGGTGGCTTCGGGCATGGTTTTGGCGGTTTTGGCCACGGGTTTGGCGGCTTCGGCCATGGTTTCGGCTTTGGTCCCGGTTTCGGCTTCGGTGGTTTCGGGCTCGGCCTTGGCTTAGGCCTGCTCGGAGGCCTGGGTTACGGAAACAACTATGGCGGCTATCCGTATTATCCGTATCCGTATTATCCCTATCCTCCGTACTATCCTTATTATTAGACAATAGCACCGGCCTTTTTGTTGACCGGGTATACCGGAAGGCGAAGGATAGAAAAGGACAGGTACACCTGTCCTTTTCTATTTTCCGATAACGTTTTAGCTTGCCACGACGCCTTTCTCCGGCCGTTTGTCGGCAGGAAGGGTGGCGGTCATTGCCATGGCGAAGACCGGGATGACGATGAGGCACTGCAGAGCCGTCTGAATGCCGTACATGTCTGCCAGCCAGCCCAAAATCGGAGCGGCTACCCCGCCGATGGTCACCGCCAGGCCAATGGTCACCCCCGAGGCGAAGCCCACCCGGTTGGGCAGGAAGCTCTGGCCGGAAGCCATGAGCGGTCCATAGATGCCGAACAGTCCCAGGCTTATCGGAATCAACATCGCTGTAGCCCAGAACGTGTCGTGAATATGAGTGAAGATGGCGATGAGCGGCAGCAGCAGGCCGAACCCTGCCATAATGGTATTGCGGTAACCGAGCCGGTCGGCGAGACGACCGCCGAGCAGGGTGGAGAAGATACCAAGGGAAAATAGAAGACTGAGGGCTGAGCCGCCGGCGACGGAGGATTGGTGCAACACATTGATCCAGTAAATCGGTATAAAGGTATTGAACCCGAAAAACAGCACCGATCTGGAGACCACAACCCCGGACAGGCGAAGGAAGGCCGGCCACTGATCCTTCGGCTGGTCGGCGGCAAGCTCGCCGACGGCTGCTTTCAGGGGCTGGGGCAAAGACATATCCCGAAACTGAAAATAGAGGAAAGCGGCTACAATCAGCGGCGACACAGCGAAGATCAGAGTGCCTTGAAGTCCCCAGGTCAGCATAGCGCCGGTGGCCAGCAGCGGTCCGAGGGCGAACCCGGCGTTGCCGCCGACGGCGAAGATCGACATCGCCAGTGCCTTCTTATTCTCCGCCAGCCTATTGGCCAGTCGGGCCGCGTCGGGGTGAAAGGCCGCCACTCCGCAGCCGCTTATCGCCACCGCAGCGAGAATCAGGGGAAGGCTGCCGGCAACGCCGGTCACGGCAAAGCCCAGGCCGGCAATGAGAATCCCCACCGGCATCAGCCAGACCTTGGCCATCCGGTCCGAGTAAAAGCCGAAAACCGGCTGAACCACCGAAGATGCGATATTGGCGGCGAACACGATGCTGGCTGCTGCTGCGTAGGAAAGGTGGTACTCGGCGATAAAAAACGGCAACAGGGCGGGAATCGCGCCCTGATTAATGTCGGTGAAAAGATGTCCCGCCGACAAGAGCATGATGGAGCGATAACGCACAGAAGGTTCCTCCTCAGATTGATCTGGTTTGGCTGTATCCCTGGCAGCCGGTTTTCTTAAAGGTAAGCAGGCCCTGGCTGTTTCTTCCGGGAAACAGAAACGGCGGATTTACCGCCGGGAAACAGCAGGGAAAAAGCCGTTAGCCTGAGCATATCACAACTGCTGTCAGGCAAACAATAGCGAAAAAAGACAATATTGGCTGGTTCTGGAAAAAAGTCTGGACATTATGTCAGCTGTTTATTATGATGTAGGTAGGCAGAACTCGCTAAAAACTTCTGAATTATGTCAAATTTCCCTAATTTCAACGTTTGGGAAGGGGGAATCATCCGTGATAAAACCTTTACCTGTTCTGATTCCTTCTGATGAGCAGCGAATGCAGGATATTATCGCAGCCGTTCCGGGTGTTGTCTATCAGTATGTTTTCAGGGCAGGCGGCAGAGGCGGATTCACCTTTGTGAGCTCCGGGGTTAAAGACCTGATTGGCTTTACTCCTGAGGAAATTTACCGCGACAGCGGACTGATCACTGCCTGCGTTCATCCTGAGGACCTGAGGCGTTTGACCGGCCTTGCCCTTTCGGCTGTTCAGCGTCTTGGCAACTGGTCCTTCGAATTGAGACTCATCCTTCCTGGTGTGGGAGAGAAAAAGGTGCTGAGCAGTGTCAGGCCGAAACATCTGCCCGGCGGCGCCATCGTGTGGAACGGAGTGCTGATGGAGATGACCGGCGGCAAAACCGCCGAAGATGAACTGATCCGCCTCGGGACCCATGATCAACTGACCGGGTTATACAACAGGTCATACTTTGAGACCCAGCTTGCCGGGAACTGCCGGTTTCCGAAGGCCACTGCCGTTGTCATCTGGGATATCGACGGCCTCAAACTCATCAACGACACCTTCGGTTACGCTGAAGGAAACAAGCTTCTGGAAGCCTCGGCCCAGATTATCGGCGCTTCTCTTAAGGACGGCGATCTGGCCGCCCGGATCGGCGACGACGAGTTTGTCGCCCTGTTGCCCGCCGCCGGCGAGCAGGAAGCCGAAAAGAAGGCCCACGCCATTCGGGAAGCCATCGTCAATTACGGTTTGACAAAATTCCACATTCCTTTCAGTGTTGCTGTCGGGTTTGCCGTCTCCTGCGAGGATGCTTGTCCCCTTACCGACGTCTTCAAGGCCGCCGATGACAGCATGGGCCGGGAGAAGCTGCATCACGCCGGCAGCAAGCGCAGTAAGATCATCCAGGCACTGGCCGCCGCCCTGGAGGCCAGGGACTATATTACCGACGGACATGCTTCCCGGCTGCAGGGCATGGCCCTGATGCTGGCCATGGCTGTCGGATTGCCGGAAAATCGATTCGGCGACCTCCGGCTGCTGGCCCTGTTTCATGATCTCGGCAAGGTCGCCATTCCAGATGACATACTATTCAAGCCTGAGATGCTGACTGCAGAGGAGCAGGCGATTATGCGCCGGCACTGCGAGATCGGCCATCGGGTCGCTCAGGGGCTGCCTGACCTCCGACCGATAGCCGACTGGATTCTCAAACATCATGAGTGGTGGAACGGAGGCGGTTATCCGCTTGGACTGGCCGGCGAGGAAATCCCGCTGGAGTGCCGGATTATCTCCATTGTCGACGCCTATGACGCCATGATCAATGACCGCCCATACCGGGCAGCCTTAAGCCATCGCCAGGCCATCGCCGAAATCCGGCGAAACTCCGGCAGCCAGTTCGACGCCACCTTGGCCGACCGGTTTGTTAGCCTTATGGAAGGCCAGAATCTGCAATAATTCCTCAGACCGTTGATAACCCCCCATCTGTTTTGCACCCGTAAAGGGCAGGCCGCATTTCTAAGCGCCGAAGGCGCAAGAACTGCGCACTTGGCCCCGCAAACCCATTGCTAGCGTACGCCAGTACGCGTCGCTGCTGGGTCTGTAGGGCGTCGCGCATCTGGGGGCTTCGCAAGCGGTCTGAAGGCTTTGGGTTAAAATAGTTGAAGGCCCGGGATCCTCGTATGAGGATTCCGGGCCTATTGGTGTTTCTACCCCAGATTGATCCAGCCGCGGTAAACCATTCCCCGGCTGACGTCCAGGGTGACCTGCTCGTCCTCCAGCAGCAACTCAGTGGCGTTGGCGGCGCCGACAATAACCGGTTTTCCCAGCGACAGACAGGCGATGGCGGCGTGGGATGACAGGCCGCCTTCCTCGACCACCAGGGCGGCGGCCTGTTCGATCAGTCTGATGTGGGTGGATTCGGTGGCCGGCATGACCACGATTTTGTTGGCCACCGACTTCTTTTTGTTATACAGCGACTTGATGATGGTGACCCGTCCGCTGATGATTCCGCTGCCGATACCCTGGCCCCGCAGGATGACGTCGCCGACCACAGCCAGGGTAACGGCGTTGGGCGAATTGGGAATATCCATCCCGCTCATCACTCCGACGACGACGTCGCCGTCGTTGACATGGCCGGAGCGCAGCGCCGTGCGGGTCGCCAGATCCATCGTCTCTTCCCGGTGGGACGTCCGCTGGGTCAAAAGCGGCCATACCCCCCAAACAAGTTTCAGCTGGCGGGCGACCCGCGGATCGGGTGTTACCGCCAATATCGGAACCGCGGGCCGGAATTTGGACAGCAGCCGGGCCGTCGAACCGGTCTCGCTGGGCAGAATCAGCGCTACCGCTTTTACTGCGGCCACCGCATGGGTGGCAGTCAGGCAAAGGCCGTTAGCCAGGGGACTGGCAACTATCCGGCCGAATCTTGGCTGGCGGGGAATCGCCTCATCTTCGATTTCATGTGCCGTCAGGCGCAGAAGCCGGATAAGATCAGTCAGATAGTCGGGCGTCGCCCCTGTCGAAACAATGCTCAGTCCGTCGAACTGCCAATGGTCGGCCAGAGCCAGCGTATCCGCCGGAGTGGCGCCGGAGGACCTGAAGGCAGTGGCTTTTGCCGCCAAAAGGACGATTTTGTCGGTGGCGGCCGCCTGGCGCATGAGGATCGGCAGCGAGTCTTTAACGGCGCTATTGTTCAGGGGGAAATCGACAATTGCTCCATCGCCGGCGCGCAGAAGTTCCTCGCACCCGGCAGGGTCGGCAATCCAGGCGAAAATCGGCATAGCCACGCCATGTTCTTCCAGGAGGCGGCGGGCTTCCAAAATAGCCTCCGCTTTTGCCAAAGGCCCGATGATGATCGCATCGACGTTGGCGCTCGCCGCGAGGGCCACTCCCGCTTCGATCTTGCCGGAAAGCAACGCCAGGATCGGCAGGGTTTGTCCCAGGTCGTTGGCGGCCTGGCGGATGGCCCTGACCTGTTTGCTCCATTGCCCGGGGTCGGCGGTATCGAGAATAACCCCGTCGACGCCAGCTGACAAAAGGCGCTTGTATACCGCTATATTCCAGCTTTCTTCCGCTGTTACCACGAATTTTGCCGCGCAGCGGGCCGAGCTGTCCTTGGCTAATACGGTGGTGTTTCCGATCACGTAATAGCCGCTGCCGCCCCGGGCTTCCACAACCCCCGCGTAGGCGAGGGCCGCCAAAGCCTCCCGCACCGAAGATCTGCTGGCGGTGAACCGGGTGCACAGTTCTTTTTCGCTTGGTAGTTTTTCCCCTGGGCGGTAGCGGCCATCGATCTCCTTGCGCAGCTGTTCGATAATGGCGGCATACCCTTTGGCCAGCGGCTTGTTGCTGTCGCTCATGATTAGCATTCCCCCCGGAAAATACCTTGAATTCCATTTCCACTATATCATATTTTTGGCAACCGAAAGAGTCTTGACCACTGAAGAGAGAGAAAATTACGAAAAATTTTTTTTGCGGTGGTTGTGTTGCCCTCTATTGAGCAGTATAATAAATAAAGGCAGAAATTTGTCAGACAGGTTGAAAGATTCAAAAGATATTATGCATAATCAATCTGACAAATAACTTGAAGGAGGGACGATATTGACATTTAAAGGTATGAAAGACTTATTGCCCGGACACAGCGGTAAGGTTCATTACAATCTTCCTGTACCGACGCTGATAGAAATGGCTGTCATCCGCGGCGAGGGGACCCTAACCGCCAGCGGAGCCTTGCGGGTTGTAACCGGCAAATATACAGGTCGGTCCCCTGATGACAAATTCCTGGTGGAGACCCCGGAAGTGGCCAGCGAAATCTGGTGGCAAAACAACAAGAAAATGAGCGAAAAAGCTTTCGACGGCTTATACCGTAAAGTCGTCGCCCACCTCGCCGACAAAGAACTGTTTGTTTTCGAAGGTTGTGCCGGGGCTGACCCTGCTTATACTTTGCCGGTGCGGATCGTTAATGAATTTGCCTGGCAAAACCTTTTCGTGCATCAACTGTTTATTCGTCCGGACGCCATCACTCCCCCTGACCGGCCGGGCTTCACTATTCTCGCCGCCCCGGGCTGCACCGCTGACCCCGCCGTAGACGGCACCCACTCCGAAGCCTTTGTGGTCGTCAACTTTGCCCAGAGGATCATCCTGGTCGGTGGCAGTCACTACGCCGGCGAAATGAAAAAATCGATCTTCTCGATTTTGAACTACTTACTGCCCAAACAGCGGATATTGTCAATGCACTGTTCCGCCAACAAAGGGGTGGATAATGACGTTGCCTTGTTCTTCGGACTGTCCGGCACCGGCAAAACCTCCCTGTCCGCAGACCCCGACCGCCTGCTCATCGGCGACGACGAACACGGCTGGGGCCCGAACGGCGTCTTCAATTTCGAAGGCGGCTGCTACGCCAAATGCATCAACCTGAGCCATAAGAACGAGCCGCAGATCTGGGACGCCATCAAGTTCGGCAGCGTTCTGGAGAACGTCGTCATGGATGAGGCCACCAGGGAAGTCGACTACGAAAGTGAAGTCCTCACTGAAAACACCCGCGCGGCTTATCCGGTCGACTTCATTCCCAACAGCATATACCCGGGTGTGGGCGGGCATCCTAACACTATCGTTTTTTTGACCGCCGACGCATTCGGGGTGCTTCCCCCTATCGCCAAACTCAGTCCTGAACAGGCTATGTACTATTTCCTGTCAGGCTACACCAGCAAACTGGCCGGCACCGAACGGGGCATAACCGAACCCCAGGCTACATTTTCCTCCTGCTTCGGCGCACCCTTTCTGCCGCTCCCGCCTCTGGTTTACGCCGAACTGCTGAAAGAGAAAATATCCCAGCACAATACCCGGGTTTTCCTGATCAACACCGGTTGGCAGGGCGGAGCACACGGCGTAGGCAAGCGGATCAGTATCCAGCACACCCGGCGCATGGTCGCGGCTGCACTGAATGGCTACCTGGACTTCGTCGATTACGTAAACCACCCGACCTTCAATCTTTCTGTTCCTGTCAAATGTCCCGGCGTGCCTGACAACATCCTGATGCCCCAGAACACCTGGGCCGACCAGGACGCTTACTGGAAGACGGCCGAGCGCCTGGCAAACATGTTTCACAAGAACTTCGCCAAGTTTTCCGATATGCCGGCAGAAGTTGCTCAATCCGGCCCTTTTAAACCGGCCGCGGCTCAGGTGGGCTAAGCCACTGTGGCGTAGGATTTCCCGGCAGGAAACGTGCAGGCCGTTTTGCACCGCTTACCTGCCGGCAAGTCCCGCGGCCTTTACTGCAATGACAGTCGCCAGCCCAAAGTTGGTGCGGTTGAAGTTTAGGGTCAGGCCCAGCAGGAAACTATGCCCAGATATGGCGAAGTCTTGTTGAGCGGTTTTCGGCCTTTGCGAAGACCCGGCTGGCGCCGTCCGCGGCGTGAGCCGATGGAAAAAGGCCTGCCCAAAAATTCAAATTGCGGAGGTAACTATGTCATTAGTAGGAAAAGTACTTGTAGCGCAGGGCGGAGGGCCAACCGCCGTCATCAACCAAACATTGGCCGGTATAGTCCTGGAAGCCAGGAAATATTCCCAGGTCACCAAAGTGTATGGAGCGGTCAGAGGGGTATCAGGTATTGTCAATGAAGACTTTCTTGATCTCAGCCAGGAAACGTCGCATAATCTGGAACAAGTAGCCCTTACGCCTTCCTCGGCATTATTGTCTACTCGTGCTAAACCTGACAGCAAGTTTTGCCACGATATCTTCAAAGTATTGATGGCCCACGACATCAGGTACTTCTTTTACATAGGCGGCAACGATTCCTCTGACACCGTGCGCATCGTCAGCGAGGAAGCCAAGCTTGCCAACTATGACCTGAGGGCTATCCATGTCCCCAAAACCATTGACAATGACTTGATGGTTAACGACCATACCCCTGGCTACGGATCGGCGGCCAGATTCGTCGCCCAGGCTTTTATGGGCATAAACCTTGACGTCAGAGCTCTAAATGGTGTTTATATCGGGGTTGTCATGGGCCGTAACGCCGGCTTCCTGACCGCGGCCTCGGCGATCGCCCAGAAATATCCCGACGACGGCCCGCATCTGATCTATCTGCCGGAACGGCAATTCTCCATCGAGACCTTTCTTGCTGACGTCAAACGGATTTACGACAAACAGGGAAAGTGCATTGTCGCGGTATCCGAAGGAGTCAAAGATGCCACCGACACGCCGATCATCGCATCGCTGCGCAGCCATTGCGAAACCGATGCTCACGGCAACCTCACCCTTTCGGGAACCGGCGCCCTGGGTGACGCGCTGGCGGGCGAGGTCAAAGACAAACTCGGCATTTCCCGGGTTCGCAGCGATACCTTCGGTTATTTGCAGCGTTCGTTCCTTGGCTGCGTTTCGGATGTAGATCAGCACGAAGCCAGGGAAGTAGGAGAAAGAGCCGTTCAGATCGCCTTGTGGCACGATGTGGACGGATCAATGACCATTCAGCGCACAGGTTATTATTCGGTCGACTACCGCCTGGTCGAATTGGCCGAAGTGGCCGCCAAGACAAAAGTCATGCCTGAGGAGTTCATCAACAAAGACGGGAACCATATCACCGACGCCTTCAAGTTTTATGTCCGGCCGCTGATCGGTTCGGGCTTGCCATCCCCGTCCCAGCTCCGCGCTCCCGTGGTTCCCAAGCTGCTGGGGACAAAGTAGGGTAGCGAACTAAAACCGCAGGCCCAGGACTGCCCTGCGGATTCAGCTGACGGCCCGCTCTGCGGGCCATGGCCTGAATACTGGATACAAGGTACCTGCGCATCCCGGCGATGCAACCGATATCCTGCCTGGCCGGAAAGAGGCGACATGTTGGTATGGCCCAAAAGTATGCCTGGGAGCGTTTGACAATTCTGAAATATGGTTTGAAAGTGGGAGGCGCGTATGAGACCAGTAATCTTAAGATCTGATTTTACGGACTACTACGACAGCTACTTCGACAATCCGAACAGTGTTTCTCCGCTGGTATTCGAACGTTACACCAACACCGGTATGAGCCGCAGTGAGATACTGGGTTTTTTAAGCCGCAACGGATTCTCAGTGCCGAAATACGGGAAACTGAAAGATGTCGGCAAATGGGCTCCTCATCTCAGGGACAGCCAGCTTGTTGTCGTCTATCTGGATGAGGCAAGCCACCGCGGCGAAAACAAACTGCTGATGACTGTCGCCACCGCCCTGAGAACTCATCCCCAGTGTCTGGCAGCCGAGTTCATGGGCACAAGCAAGGACAGCAGCTACGGCCGCAGGCTGGTGCAGGTGGGAATGAAGTATTTCTGGCTTGACCAAAGGAGCAGCAACGACTGGCGGGCAAGCACCGGCAATGTCACCACCGTTATCACAAAGCACGGCTGTGGACTGCAGTCCAATCTGTTTTTCCCGCTGTGGGCCATCGATTTTGTGCCGGTAAACTTCAGCGGCAACGAGACCCTCTACGCCGTCGATTTCAGCGCGGCGCCCATCATCGGCGAGTTCGGCATGGACGAAATCCTCGATGCTGAAACAGCTGCCCGGGAAATCAAACAAATCGTGAATGACACTTACAAACGCCGTTAACAACCTATAGCAACAGTTCCCGCGATAAATGACAGCGGCCGGTCCCGAGCAGGATCGGCCGCTTTTCCCGCTCCGAACCAAAAACAAAAGCGGCACATTAGCTGTGTCGCTTTTGTTGTGTGCTATAGCATAGATTTTTCGGTCAACTGGTCTGCCGGAAATATTTCTGAGCGATCTCCGCCAGTTGAGTCGCCGCGGTCGCCAGATGCTGGCTGGCTGTGGCCAGCTCGCTGATCGAACCCGACTGCTGGTCGATGTTGCTGTCGATGACCGAAATCTTATCACCGAATGAATCGGCTACCGTCTTTATCGTCAATAAACTGTCGTTGATACTTTTTACCGAATCGGCAGTGGCGGCGGCCAGTTTCCGCACTTCTTCGGCCACCACCCCGAAGCCCCGGCCCTGCTCGCCGACCCGGGCCGCCTCGATGGCGGCGTTGAGTCCCAGCAGGTTGGTCTGGCCGGCGATCGTTTTGATAAACGTGACGATTTCGTCGGTTTGCCTGGAAGTATCAACAAGCTTTTTGCCAAGGTCGCCCAACCCCGCGCTGACCCGCGACAATTCCTGAGAGCGGGCCGACACTTCCTCCAGTCCGGCCGACATCTCCTCCGATGAGGCTGCCAGATGCTCGGCCGTTGCCTTGATCACCTCATAAGTCTCGATCGTCTGGGTCGTTGTGATACAGCCGACAGTCCGGTCGCCTTCCCGGACCGGGTAGGCACAGGCGATGTACGGGACTCCGTAAGCCGACTTTTCCTTGCTGACAAGGCTGACCGTTTTTCGACCGGTTGCGAGACAGTCGAGACTTACCTTCCCCTTCACCGGGTCCCCGGGCCTGTTTTTCAAATCCAGGCTCTCAGCCGGTGAATAGGCCAGATACATCCCGTCTTTGATCACCGAGATGCCGATATCCTCGACAACGACTTCGTTGAAGCAGGGAGCAATTTTAGCGAAATAGTCAAGAATCTCTTCCGCCGCATAAGCCATATGCAACAACCCTTCCTTTAGCAGATGGTTACATCCCGACCGCGGGCAGGAGTTGATACTCCCGAAGAATTTATCGTTCGAGAGCTCCTGATTGTCTTCACAAGTATAATTTTACATTAAATAGTAACATATTGCAAAAAACCGGAACGATATTATAAAATCCTACAGGAGTTTAATGAAAGATTGTCAGGCTTGCTGTAGAGCCTTGCTGATGAAGGAAAGAGACTGACGCGAGGCCGGGCAAAAAAGATCGGCAGACCGCTGGGATCTGCCGTCACTGGTATTTGGGGGTTAAAGGCCAAGATAGGCCTTGCGTACCAGATCGCTTCCCAGCAGTTCTTCGCCGCTGCCCTGGGTGACAATCCGGCCGGTCTGCAGAACATAAGCCCGGTCGGCAAGCTCCAGGGCTTCCCGGACGTTCTGCTCCACCAGCAGGATGGTTTTGCCACTCTCTTTGATCTTGCGGATAAAATCAAAAATCTGCATAACCAGCTTCGGAGCGATGCCAAGGGACGGTTCATCCAGCATCAGCAGCTTGGGGTCGGACATCAGGCCGCGGGCGATAACCAGCATTTGCTGCTCGCCGCCGCTCATTGTCCCCGCCAGCTGGGTCCGGCGTTCCTTGAGACGGGGGAAGAGCTCGTACATTTCCTCCAGCCGGCCTGCCGACTCCTGCTCCGATTTTACCGTATAAGCGCCAAGGAGAAGATTCTGCTCCACCGTCATCCGGGCGAAAGTAAGGCGGCCCTCCGGTACATGGGCGATGCCCAGTCCGACGATCTGGTGGGCCGGCTTGTTGTTCAGCCTCTGGCCGTCGAATTCGATTTCGCCGCTCAGCGGCTGGATGATGCCGGAAATTCCCCGCAGGATGGTCGATTTGCCGGCGCCGTTGGCGCCGACGATCGCTACCACCTCGCCGGCCTTCACCTCAAAGGTGATGCCGTGGATAGCCGGAGTTCCTTTATAACCAAGCTTAAGATCTTTCGTTTGCAGCATAATATCGCTCTCCCAAGTACGCTTTGATTACCGCTTCGTTCTGGGCCACATCCGCAGGCGCCCCGGAGGCGATCAGGCGTCCGCCGTCCAGCACCACCACATGGTGGGAGATGGGCATTACCACTTCCATGACGTGCTCCACAACGAACACCGTGATTCCCTGGTCGTTGATTTTACGGATCAGTCCGACCGCTTCCTGAGCCTCTTTGGGCGTCAGGCCGGCCATGACCTCATCCAGCAGCAGGAAGCGGGGTTTGGTGGCATAGGCCCTGGCCAGCTCCAGCCGTTTTTTGTCGGCGATGGTCAGCGCAGTGCCGATGGCGTTTCGCTTGTCGGCCAGCCCCATAAACTCCAGTACTTCTTCGGACCATTGCTGAGCTGTTTTGCGGTTTTTATCCCGCAGGAAGGCGCCTACCATGACGTTTTCCAGCACCGAGAGAGTGCCGAAGGGCCGGACGATCTGAAAGGTGCGGGCAATGCCCTTTTGGGCCACCGTCTCCGGCGGCAGACCGCCGATTTCTTCGTCAAGGAATTTGATGCTGCCGCCATCCGGCTTATAGTACCCGGCGATGGTGGCGAAAAGGGTGCTCTTGCCGGCACCGTTGGGGCCGATAAGGCCGACGATCTGATTTTCCTCCACCGTCAGGCTGACGTCATTGACAGCCAGCAGGCCGCCGAATCGTTTCGTGGCGTTCGTTACTTCAAAAAAAGCCAAATCTCATTCCCCCTACTTGCCTGTGATCAGACCCATAAGGCCCGACGGCTTGAGGACCGCGATAATCATAATCAGCAGCCCGTAGATGACAAGGTCCAGTGCCGATCCGCTGCCGCCGAGAAGCGCCCGGCTGAACTCGGCCAGCGGGATCATGATGGCGGCGCCGATCACCGGACCGGCGATGGTGCCGACCCCGCCGAGGATGGCGATAAGGCAGACCTGAATCGACAGCATCATCGGCAGGACGCTGTCAGGGTCGATGTACAGCACATACTGGGCGTAGAAACTGCCGCCGATGGCCATGAAAAAGGCGCTGAAGCCCATCGCCACAAGCTTGTAGCGGGTGATATCGATCCCTAAGGAGCGGGCGGCATCCTGATCTTCCCGGATTGCCTGGAAATAGTAGCCAAGATAACTTTTCTGCATCCAGTAAGTCACCGCCAGTTGGATGGTCAAAAGCCCCAGAGCGATGTAGTAATAAGGCTCCTTTGGTCCGAACGTAAAAGATTTCAGGCCAGGCTCGATAAAGGGCAGATGCTTGCCTACCGCGCCACCGGCCCATTCCCAGTTGGTGAAAAGCACGAAAAAGATTTCCCCCAGCGCGATGGTGGCGATGACGAAGTAGTGTCCCCGCAGCCGGAAGGTGGGATACCCTATGACCAAAGAAAGAATAACCGCGATGACGCCGCCGGCCAGCATCCCCACCCAGGGATTGATGCCCAGATTGACCAGGCCGAGGGTCGACGAGTAGGCGCCGATACCGAAAAACACCGCGTGGCCCAAAGAGACCTGCCCGGTATAACCGCCGAGAATGTTCCAGGACCCTGCGAGCAGTGCGTACAGGAAAATCAGGATCATCAGATGGAAGTAAAATGGCGAGCTGACGAACAGGGGAAAGGCCAGCAGCGCCAGCCAGACAGCGCCGGCCACCAAAACCAATTTATTCTTTAACAGCTGTACCACCCCCTAAGACGAATGGCCCATCAATCCGCGAGGGCGGATCAGGACAACAAGAAGATAAATCGAGAAGACTACCAGATATTTCAGCGACGGGGCGATGAAGGTTCCGGCCAGGGCCTCGGTCACACCGATAATCAGACCGGCCCAGAAAGCTCCCTGGATACTGCCGAACCCGCCCAAAGCAACAGTGACGAAAGCCAGGAAGCCAAACACCGCGCCGACCTCAGGGAAAACATAATAAAAGTTAGCCAGCAGCGCTCCGGCCACTCCGACGCAGGCTGCGCCGAGGCCCCAGGCCAAAGCGTACATCCGGTCGCTGTTGATTCCCATCAGGGCGGCTGCCTGCTTGTTCTCAGCCACCGCCAGCAGGGCCCAGCCGGTCTTGGTTTTGGTGATGAACAGATAGAAGGCCACAAACATGACCACCGCTCCCACCGACGCGACCAACTGCGGCTTGGAGAAAAAGATGCCGAGAATATCGACTCGCCCCTGCATTGTAACATGCTCCAGCGTTTTATAGTCGGCGCTGAAGATAAATTGAGCCGCTCCCCGCAGGAACACCAGCAAACCAAAGGTGGAAAAAATCTGGGCCAGCGGCGGGGCAGTGAGCACCGGTTTGATCAAAACCTTATAGATGATGATCCCGAAAACAAACATCAGCGCCGCGTTCAGGGGCAGCGATACAAGAGAGTTCAGGCCGAAAACGCCGGTGTTGAATACAAAAGCGATGAACATGCTTATCATCAAAAAATCGCCGTGGGCGAAATTGACGATATCCATGACGCCGAATATGACGGTCAGGCCCAGTGCAATAAGGGAATAGACGAAGCCCCACAGCAAACCGCTGGCCAGGGTCTGGGCCAGAACGGCTCCGGTAACGTCCGACAAAGTGTATCACCTCACTATTATGAAGGAAGCGGGGACAAGTCCCCCGCTTCCTCAGCTGTTGCGTCTGCTACTTGCGGTTGCCCCAGGCCGGCATCGGCCAGATAATCGGCTTGGATGCCAGATCCAACGGCCAGACCGTCACATATTCGCTGTTTTGGATCTGGACGATGATTCCTTGTCCGAGTACGTTCTGATGGGTGGTGGGATCAAATTTGATGCCCTTCCACGGCATTACCAGCTGATCGGCCGGAATGTTGGTTTCCTCCAGCGCCTTCTTGATGGCGGCGGCATCGGTGGAACCGGCGCGGTTGATGGCATCCAGCAGGGTCATGGCGGCGGTGAAGGCCCGGGCCGAGTTGCCGGTCATGTTGATGCCGTACTTGGCTTTATAGATCGTGTTGACCTTTTCCACCAGCGGCTTGTTTTTCGCCAGATCCAGCGCCCATACCTCGCGGCTGAGAATGTACTCGCCGTCTTTGCCCAGCGCTTTCAGGAACTCGGTGTCAACGAAGCCGGCGTCCATGGCCAGGATGGCGTCAGGATTGTAATCCAGCTCCTTGTAAGTTTTCATGTACAGGATGGCGTCCGAGGCGTAAGAGGCCTGCAGCACGACATTGGCGCCGCTGGCCTTGATTTTCTGCACTTCGCTGGACACGTTGGTACTCTTGGCCGGATAGTTGATATCGCTCACCACGGTGTAGTTGCTCTCCTTGGCGTAGCGGTTCTCGGCCTTGGTCACGTCGGTGCCCCACAGCGTATTCTCGGAAAGAATCGCCAGTTTCGGGTCTTTGAGCGTGCCCTTGGTTTTCAGGTCGTTGAGGAACTCGAAGAAGTTGGCGGCGAACATGTCGTCATCCGGGGTTGTCCGGAAGAACCACTTGAAGCCGCGGGTAATCAGGGTAGGCGATGTGGAGTCAGCATTGACGAAAGGAATGCTGTTGCGCTCGGCTACCTGGCTGGCGGTGGCCGTCACGCCGCTGTGGTAGGAACCGATCAGAGCGACAACCTTTTCCTGGGAAATAAGGCGTTCGGCTTCGCTCATGCCTTTTTCGGCCGAAGCCTGATGGTCACCGGTCACAACCACGACCTTCGCCCCGCCCAGATTAGCCAGGCCTTTGCTTTTGGCCAGCGGCAGGTTGAGGTCCGGGTACTCGCCATTGGCAATAGCTACTGCCAGATTGACGCCGTTCATCAGCTCCACGCCGGTGACCGCGGCCGCGCCGGTCATGGGGTAAATCGCGCCGATTTTGACTTCCTTTACCGCCGGTTTGGCCGGCTGGGATGAACCGCAGCCGCCGATCAGACTGCCGACAAGCGACAGAATAATCATCACAGCCAGCGCTTGGACCATAGTCCGTTTTTTGGTCATGTTCTGAATCCCTCCCGTTGATTGACTATGTATAACTTGGATAAGTCCCGCGACCGCTCACCTGAGCCATTTTGGCGTCAGGTTTACGAAAGAAGGGTACAAAAATCCTTCTCCGGCCCGAAGTCAGATTCTTATACCCACCCTGGTACAACTAGTCGCGACTGTTAACTTAAGTCCATTATCATGGAACATAGTTCCGATGTCAATATAAGAAATGGCAGATTGACTACTTTTGAGCATATAAACTATTTTTACCAGTGCCCTGTAAGG
This sequence comes from Negativicutes bacterium, assembly GCA_031292015.1. Next base: position 62,019 of record JARLHY010000042.1, read on the forward strand.
CTATCGGTTGACACTCGCGGCAGGGGCCTATTTTGGCAAAAAAACCTCGCTGGCCAGGCTGCTGCCTCTTCAACGATGTTTCCAAACATTATATAACCTAGTGGTCTTTCCTCGAAATTCAGGCCGGCGCGAGCGGAGCTGCGGCTGAACAGGCAGTAAGCTTGCCTGCGGGGGTGCGCGCGGACGTCACCCACATCGCGTCCATGCGCTGGGGATGACTGTCTCGGCGTCCTGCCTCGACCCGCCTTACCCGCTCGCAGGCTTCACTAACGGCCTGTACCAGCCTATGCAACGTCGCGGCGTGCCTGAATTTCCACATTAAGAGTTCCCATACTCTTAGTTCCGAGGAATGCCAGTTAATTTCTGGCGAGAGGCCGCAAAGGTATCCGGCACTTTTACGGCCGAACCTATTTA
>JARLHY010000043.1 GCA_031292015.1 Negativicutes bacterium
CACCGCCTGCCTGCCCTGCTCAGCTTCCTGGGATGTGCCGCCGGCGATCCGGGCCACCGTATGGGCAGTCTCCGAAATCCGGCCGGTGCTTGCCGCCATCTCCTGGGCCACCGCCGCTATCTGCTCGGCCGACTTCGCCTGCCTGTCAGTACCCTGGGCGATTTCGGTGATGGAGCCGGCCACCTGGTTGGCGGCGTCGGCCGACTGATGGGCGCTGGCGGTCAGCTCCTGGCTGGCGGCGCTCACCTGTTCGGCCTGGGATTGCACTGTGGCCACAAGGTCGCGCAGGTTGCCCCTCATCTCGCGAAACCCTTTGGCCAACTGGCCGATTTCATCCTGGGACGTGACCCTGGTCTCCTGTTCGCGCAGGTCCCCCTGAGTCAACAGCGCCGCTTCGTCCCGGATGGCGATCACCGGTGCGGCAAATCGTTTGCTGATGACAACGATAAAGACCACCGCCAAAGCGAGGAAGGCCAGCGACACGCTCAGCACCGTTTTGGTCAGTGTTGCCACCTCTTTGGTGGCTTCGGTTTCCGGGGCGGAGACGATCATGACCCAGCGCTGGCCGCCAGGCAGTTCGATAGGGGTGAGGACCGAAATGAGGGGAACCCCCTCGATGAAGGAATATCTTCCTTTCGTCTGCTTATCTGATTCCACCGTTTTCTTGAACAGGACAACCAGTCGATCGTCCAGTTCGGCCTCTTTCAGCTTGAGTTCAGGGTTAATCTTTTTCTCGGCCAAATTCATTTTGCCGACAAGTTCCGGCATTCTGTGATGGGCCAAGAGGAGCCCCGAATCGTCAGCAATCATCCCGTAGCCTGTGTCTTTAAATTTCAGGTCCTTGACCAAAGCACTCATATGGTCCAGCCCATAACTTCCGACCACCAGGCCGGCCACCTGCCCGTTGACAGTTACCGGCACACAGAGATTCACCGATGCCTTGCCTGTGCCCCGGGCGATGAGTGGTTCGGATATGTAGCTTTTGTGGGTAGCCATGACCTTTTTAAAATACTCCCGGTCGCCAAGCTGGGCTGTCGTGCCGTCTGAACGCATCGCCGAACCGTCGGGAGCGATATAGATAACATAGTCAAATTCTTTGAACTGCTTGGCCCCCTGGGTTATGGCATCCATGATCTGCGCCTTGTCGCCCGAACGGACGCGGGCCGTGCTGGCGACCCCTTCCAGTCCGGTTATCAGTTCCCGAAGATTGCCCTGCAGACGGTTGGCGTAGTCGGTCCCCACCGCCAGGGCCGTTTCGTCAACGCTTCTGGCCAGGGACTGCTCGGACAAATAATAGCTGATCCCCGACAATACCCCGAACGACAGGATGAAAAAAGGCAGTAACACAAGAAGAAGCCTGGTCTGAATACTGGTTAGCTTCATTGTTCGGTACCCCGCTTTCGTCGCCTTAACTATGCCACCCTCTCCGTTAAAGACAATAAACTACAAAAATTTATTAAAAATGACACTCTGTGGTATTTCTTCGATAAATCCCTTTTTCCTTCCAATTTTTCTTTAAATTATAATTAAATCATAAATATATCCAATAAATTATAAATATTTCCAACATGAAAAAGCCTGCAGGCTGAATCACAGCTTGCAGGCTTCATTAGTGGTTTATTGAGGCTATTTTATTATCGCCGAGTCAGATCGCTTTCGGTTTGGCGAAAATCATCCGTCCGGCGGCGGTCTGAAGCACTGAAGTCACCATCACGCCGATGGTTTCGCCAATATGGCGTTTGCCGCCATCCACGACGATCATCGTGCCGTCGTCGAGATAAGCCACGCCTTGCCCGAACTCCTTGCCGTCCTTGACGACATGGACAATCATCTCTTCTCCCGGCAGTACCACCGGTTTTACGGCGTTGGCCAGTTCATTGATATTCAGGACGGGAACGCCCTGCAGTTCGGCGACTTTGTTCAGATTGTAATCGTTGGTGATAATCTTCCCCTTGAGAACTTGGCCCAGTTTGACCAGCTTCGAATCAACCTCGTTGATATCCTCGAAGTCGCGGCTGTCAATCTGGACGTACATGCCGAGTTCCTTTTGGATACGGTTGAGGATATCCAGGCCGCGACGGCCGCGATTGCGTTTAAGAAGATCGGATGAATCCGCGATATGCTGCAGTTCTTCCAAAACGAACTGTGGGATTAGCAGCGTGCCTTCAATAAAGCCGCTTTTACAGATATCGGCGATTCGACCGTCGATGATTACACTGGTATCAAGTATTTTATGCTGAGAGATGTTGACCAGCTTGTCTTTGGGCCGATCCTTGCTGACCCAGGGAATAGAGGAAAACAGAGCAAACAGCTCATCCCGCTTGCGAATCGCCACATTAATACCCAGGTAACCAAGAATAATGCTGATTATACCGGGAACATACTTGCCTACAATCGGAATCGGTAAAAAAGCAGAGCCTAACAAATTAGAAATTATGAGTCCAATAGCCAAACCCAAAGAACCGGCCAACACATCATACACAGGCATTTTGTTCAGCCTGGCCTCAATCCAATAAGTAAACTGCCACAACCTTTTCACCAAAAAAGGCGCCAGTAAAAATCCCAGTATTCCTCCTGTCAGACCGCCTACAACAAAAGACAGGATGGTCGCCACCGTAATCCCGAAAAAGCCGAAGGACAATAACTCGGGGCTGACCAAAGAGGCCAGATAGGGTATGATCCGGTCGGTGACCATCAAACCGCCGACAGCAGCGAGGACAGTTATCGCGAAGCGTAGGGTCTTATCTAGCAATATCTCACCTCCTATCATCATTATTCAATTATAAAGGACTTTGCCTTTCCCGGCAAGACCACCTTTGTTAAAAAAGTAAAATTGTGGAAGTAAATCATAGTTTACCCGCTAAAAATAAAAAAATACGTCAGTTACCTGGCGTATTTTCGTAAAACAACCCGTCAATCCATGCCTCGACACTACACAAATCTTTGTTGCAAGCCAGAACCAGTTCGCTGACCAGGATCTGACGGGCGGTATCGAGGAGCCTCCGCTCTCCGGTAGACAATTTCTTGACTTTGTCCTGCAGCATCAGGTTGCGCACGACTTCGGCAACTTCGAAGATGTTACCGCTTTTTATTTTGGTGAGATTGACGTTGAAACGTCGGTTCCAGTTGGCGTTTAGCTGGATCGGGGCGGTCCGCAGAACGTCGATGACTTTGGGCACGTCCGGCTCACCGATAACTTCCCTGAGACCCACATTATCGGCATTTTTCATCGGAATCATTACCCGCATACCGCCGTAGGGCATGGTCAGTATATAGTAAATTTGCCGCTGTCCCAGGACCTCGTGCTCTTCTACTGCCTCGATTACCCCTGCTCCGTGCATAGGATAAACTACCTTGTCGCCTATTGCTAACATCGCGGCACCCCCTAGCGTATGTTACTAGTATAGCACAGAAGGTATCCTCTGTCAAAATTTTATATTTTAACACAGTAGTCCACATGTTGTCAATTCATGATTTTAAATTTTACCACCATTGACAATAGCGAACCGGTATTTATATAATAAGCCTAAAGTGAGGTGCTGGCCTAATGAACGATAAATGCTGCTCTGATTTCCAGGCGGCGGTTGACGAATACCTGATCCGCCACCGAAGCGTGCTTGATGTTTTGACCAAGTATCAAGAAGCCACCGCCAAAGTCAACAGGGCAATTGCCAAAGCAGTTACCGAATGCGGTTGCGTCGAGGTCAAAGCCGGCCGCCAGCAGATCCCCGACCAGATTCCCTACAGCGATCTCAAGCAGTATATGTCCTCCCATATGTCAGGGCAGCCCTGCGAACACTGCAAGGAAGTGATTGCGAAAGAACTGGGGCACAGTCTGTTCTACATGACGGCGCTTTGCAATCTGTCGGGACTGAAATTTCACGAAATCATGATCCAGGAATGCAAAAATGTCTTAACTCTCGGCGTATTCCATCTGTCATAGACAACAATGCAGCTGCAAGGCTTCCGAAAAGCGGGCTCCGGTCCGTTTTGGCGGAAGCTTTTTTATTCGGCGCATAAGAAAGGCAGCTGTTACATAATTGTTCCGTCAAGCGGACACTATACCACCAATAACCGTATGAGGTGAAGCGATGAAGCGCTGGTTCCTTTGGCTCGGTCTGCTGCTTGCGGCAGCCCTGCCTGCAGGCTTCCTGACCGCGGCCGGATACGGCATGTCCGAACTGAGTTCCGGTCATATGACAGTACTCGACAATCAGGGAGCGGCGATTCTGAAAACTGGGCTGGTGCTCGCTGCCGGCGACCGGTATATCAGTGAAAATAACCGGGTGTATGAAATCACCGCCGTGGAAGGCACGCTGGCCAAAGCCCGGTACCTCGGCGACGAACCGCCGGGCGAGACCACCGACCGGACGCTGCCGGTCCAGGTCCCGGCACCGCCGTCCGGCCAGTTGGTCGCTGTCTATCATACTCATGACGATGAGTCGTTCATTCCCTCGGACGGCCAGGCCGCCATCGCCGGCGGCGGCGGAATCTTCAAGGTCGGAGCAGCATTTGCCGGTCGGCTGACCGAGCTTGGCTATCAGACTGAAGTGGATCAAACGCGGCATGCCCCCCACGACGCCAACGCCTATGAGCGTTCCCGCCGCACCGTCGTCCGGCTGCTTTCCCATCAGCCGGCGGCCCTTTTCGACATCCACCGGGACAGCGGGCCGCCTGGTGATGACCAGGTTACCGTCAACGGGCAGAATGCGGCGAAAATGCTGCTGGTGGTCGGCCAGCAAAACCCCTACAGGCAGACCTCGCTGGACTACGCCAAGAGTATCAAGGCGGCGGCGGATGCCAAACATCCCGGACTCATACGGGGCATACTGGCTGCTCACGGCAGCTACAACCAGGATTTGGCGCCCCGGGCGATGCTTGTTGAAATCGGCACCCAGCATAGCCGCCGCCAGGCAGCCGAATACAGCGCCGCGCTGCTGGCCGACCTTGTGCCGCTGTTTCTGACCCCGGCCACTGCCGGATCTTCAGCCCAGGATGCCAAAACCGGAATGCCGCCGGCTGTTCCGCTGCCGTCCGGCGCCGCCGCAGACAGTTACGGGCGGGACATCGCGGCAATGATTGGTGCACTTATTGCCGGCTCGGCTCTTTATCTTTTTCTCAGCACCGGCGGCTGGCCTGAGGCCAAACGCCGGCTGAACCACTTCCGCAACATCGAATTCATCAATTTCCTCGGCATCCGCGGCAAAAGGAAGAAATAAGGAGGATTGGCATGGCTGGCAAAAGACGGCTGCTGTTCATCATCGGGCTGGCAGCGCTGGGCATCGTCGTCGCTGCCGGCGTCCTCGGTCATTTGCCTGCGCAGATCCTGCCTATCGAGCAAAAGCCGGAACAGGCGCCCCAGGAGAACTATGACCATTACGTCATTGTCGACGCCGAGACCGAGGAACCGCTAATGTTCGTTCCGCTGAAGGTGAATGTCGGCGACGAACTGATCAGCGAAAAAAACAAACGTTATCAGGTGGTCAGAATCGAAGAAAACCGGGCCTACGCCCGGTTCGTCGAAAATGTGAATATAGAACAGTATTCTCCCAAACCAAAATAATATTATTGCTTGGGTCTAGATGTGACGGTCGAGCAGAGCCTGTTCCCGCAGGCGCTTGAGGCCGTCTTTTATTGTTTTTGCCCGTACTTCGCCGATGCCGTCTACCTCGTCCAGTTCGTTGATACTTGCGCTGTGAACCCGCTTCAGGGTTTTAAAGTGAACCACCAGATTCTCCACCACCGGCATCGGCAGCCTGGGGATACGGTTCAGCAGCCTGAAGCCCCGCGGCGCCACCGGGATATCCATCGCATTCGGGGTCACGCCATAGCCGAGAATACGGCACACGTTATAGGTATCGAGAAGCTCTTCCTGCAAACAGGCCATCTGGCCCCGTACGTCTTCATGGGTTTTGGCGTCGGCGCTCACGCAATAATCCTTGATGAGCAGCAGCACATCGTCTTCTTCCGGAGTGAGTTCCTCCATCTGCATACTGATCAGGCGGCCTTCACTGCCGAGTTCGATAATGTTGTGCTGTATCTCCCTGGCGATCCGGCTGACATGTTCAGCCCGGATAGCCACCGCCGCCACGTCGCTCAAGGTTGCAAGGTCCTCAAACTCCAGGGCGCTGAGCGTACTGAGACCCCGATTCAAAACCGTTTCGTACTTCTCAAGGGTCTGCAGGGCCTGGTTGGCGCGGCCCAGGAGCACGGTGATGTCGGTCAGGGTGTATTTTGTTTCGCCGAGGTAAACGGTGATGATATTCCGGCGCTGGGAAATGGCCAGGACAAGAACTCCGGCCTGGCGGGCCATCCGCTCCGCGGTCCGGTGCCGGGTTCCGGTCTCGGAAGTAGGTACAGAATAGTGCGGGACAAGCTGAGCGTTGCCGTACAAAATCCGTCTCGTATCAGAGGACAAAACAATTGCGCCGTCCATTTTGGCCAGCTCATAGAAGGCGGCAGGAGTAAACTCGGAGTTGATGGCAAACCCTCCGTCCACCGCGTCCAGCACCTTGGGCGAATCGCCGACAACCACCAGGGCGCCCATCTTAGCCCTGAGGACATTCTCCAGCCCTTCGCGAAAAGCGGTCCCAGGGGCCAGACTCCTGATTGTCTTAATAAATCTCGGATCCCAGATTTGATCCTCGCGACTTTTAGTCATAAAACACCGCCTCCATCGCCTCCTCGACATTGTTGACGCCGATTACTTTAAGACCGGCGGCATCTATCTTAAGTCCGGCCACGTTCCCTGCCGGAATGATTACCCTTTTAAAGCCCAGCGCCGCTGCCTCCCGAATTCTCAGATCAGCCCGCCCCACCATCCGAACCTCGCCGGTCAGCCCCACTTCCCCCATGACCACCGTATAAGGTTCGATCGCCACATTGCGGAAGCTGGAGGCCAATGCCAGACAAACCGCCAGATCGGCTGCCGGTTCGTCGATTTTGATACCGCCCACCGCGTTGACATAGGCGTCCTGGTTGCCGAGCAGCAGGCCGACCCGCTTTTCCAGCACCGCCAGGAGCAGGATCAGCCGGTTATAGTCAAACCCGGCGGCGGTTCGCCGGGGCATGCCGAAGCAGGTCGTGCTGACCAGGGCCTGGATCTCGATTAAAAGCGGCCTTACCCCTTCCAGGCAGGCAAGAACCACCGAGCCGGGCACTCCCTGAGGACGTTCCGACAGCAGCAGGGATGAGGGGTTTTTCACCTCAACCAGGCCGCTTTCCTCCATGCTGAACAGGCCGCTGTCGATGGTCGCCCCGAACCGGTTCTTCATGGCCCGCAGCACCCTAAAAGCATAGCTGCGTTCCCCTTCAAAGTATAACACAACATCCACCATGTGTTCCAGCAGGCGCGGCCCGGCAATATTGCCTTCTTTAGTCACATGGCCGATAATCACCACCGGGATCTCGCTGTCTTTTGCGAACCGCAGCAGCTTGCCGGTGCATTCCCGCACCTGGCCCACGCTGCCCGGGGCGGACGCAAGTTCCGGGCTGTACATCGTCTGGATGGAATCGATGACCAGCAGGGACGGTTTTATTTTCCCCGCCTCGGCCGAAATATCATCAAGGTTGGTTTCGGTCATTACCAGCAGCCTATCATTCAGCTTCCCCAGCCGCTCGGCCCTCAGACGGGTCTGGGTAGCCGATTCTTCCCCTGATGCGTATAACACCGGCCCGTAAGCCTGACTCATTTCTCCGGCCACCTGCAGCAGCAGCGTCGATTTGCCGATCCCCGGATCCCCGCCGAGCAGAATCAGCGACCCGGGAACAATGCCACCGCCGAGCACCCGGTCAAATTCACGCACCCCGCTGCACAGACGCGGCACAGAGCCGGTATCCACCGCGGTAATCGGGCGGGGTTTGGCTGGCGGCAAATGCCGGGAGCCGGGGGCACTCTTGACGGCTATCTCTTCCACCATGGTGTTCCACGCCCCGCAACCGGGGCAACGGCCGAGCCACTTGGGGGAATCAATGCCGCACTCTTGACAGACAAACACGATCTTGGTCTTGGCCAAAGTCGGCGACCCCCTTTCCTTGGTCGAACAGAAAGGATAAATGCTGACTGTTCGACATAAAGATAAGTCCAGACATTGTCTCTTCTATGTTTATAAAGCGAAAAACAAAAAAGTACGAGGGGTTTTCCCCTCGTACTTTTTTCGTGATATTTCGATCCTTTTCCTGCTCGCTCAACCTTTTTTTGTAAAAGTAAGTTTTCCGTCATCGGCGGCGTCCACCAGCACGACATCTCCGGCGGCCACTTCCCGGCGAAGCAGCATCTCGGCGATGGAATCCTCCACCATCTTCTGGATGGCTCGGCGGAGCGGCCGGGCGCCATAGGCGTAATCGCTGCCTTCTTTCAGCAGTTGTTCCTGAGCCTTTTGTGAGACTTCCAGGTCGAGGTCGTTGTCGTGAAGCCGTTTGGCAACACTTTTCAGCATAATGCCGACAACCTCTTGCAGTTCCTCATCACTGAGACTGCTGAAGACGATGATCTCGTCCACCCTGTTGAGGAATTCGGGCCGGAAGGTCTTTCTGACCTCATCCAGCACCCGGCTCTTCGCCGCCTCGGCGTCACTTTTGCTGTCGGTTCCTGCCAGGAACCCCACTGTGGCCGAATCCTTCTTGAGATGCTTGGCGCCGACGTTGGAGGTCATGATCACCACGGTGTTCTTGAAATCCACAGTCCGCCCGTGGCTGTCAGTCAGCCGCCCGTCTTCCAGGATCTGCAGCAGGATGTTGAACACGTCATAGTGAGCTTTTTCGATCTCGTCGAACAGGATGACCGAATAGGGTTTGCGCCTCACGGCGTCGGTCAGCTGGCCGCCCTCGTCATATCCCACGTAACCGGGCGGCGATCCCACCAGGCGCGACACGGTGTGTTTCTCCATATATTCCGACATATCCAGCCGAATCATGGCGCTCTCGTCACCAAACATCGCCTCAGCCAGAGCCCGGGCCAGTTCGGTTTTCCCCACCCCGGTGGGTCCGAGGAAGATAAAGGAGCCGATGGGACGCTTGGGATCCTTAAGCCCGGAACGGGCCCGGCGCACGGCGCGGGACACGGCCTCCACCGCTTCGTGCTGGCCGACCACCCGTTTATGGAGGACCTCCTCCAGCCTGAGCAGCCGTTCGCTTTCTTCCTCTTCCAGTTGCTTTACCGGAATGCCGGTCCAGGTGGCGACTACGTGGGCGATATCCTCGGCCGACACGGTAATCCGGTCGGCGCCGCTCTGTTTGCGTTCCTTCTGCTTGGCGTCAAGTTCCGCGCGAACCTTCTGTTCCTCGTCGCGCAGTTTCGCGGCCCGCTCATACTCCTGGCCGGAGATGGCCCCCTCCTTCTCGGTGCGCACCTTGCCCAGCCGATCCTCAATCTCCTTGATCTCCGGCGACGGCACAAAGGCTTTCAGCCTCACCCGGGAAGCAGCCTCATCCATTAAATCGATAGCCTTGTCAGGCAAAAACCGGTCGGAAATATAGCGATGGGACAGTTTCACCGCAGCCTCGATGGCGTCGTCGGTGATCTGGGCCCGGTGGAAAGCCTCGTACTTGTCCCGCAGGCCCCGCAGGATGGCGATGGCGTCCTCGACGTTGGGTTCACCCACCAGGATTGGCTGGAAACGGCGCTCCAGGGCAGCGTCCTTTTCAATATGCTTTTTGTACTCATTCAAAGTGGTGGCGCCGATGGCCTGCAGTTCGCCCCGGGCCAGCGCCGGTTTCAGGATGTTGGCCGCGTCGATGGCCCCTTCCGCCGCGCCGGCCCCGATTAAGGTATGCAGCTCATCGATGAACAGGATGACATTCTCGGCCTTGCGGATTTCGTCCATCGCCTTTTTCATCCGTTCCTCAAATTCGCCGCGGTACTTCGACCCGGCCACCATCGAGGCCATGTTGAGGGATATAACCCGTTTGTCCCGCAGTATGTCGGGAACCTTGCCGTCGATAATCCGCTGGGCGAGGCCCTCGGCGATGGCTGTTTTGCCGACGCCGGGCTCGCCGATCAGTACCGGATTGTTCTTGGTCCGGCGGCTGAGGATCTGGATAACCCGCTCGATCTCATTCTCGCGGCCGATCACCGGGTCAATCTTGCCCTCCTCGGCCATTTTGTTGATATCCCGGCCGAATTCGTCCAGCGTGGGGGTAACGGCAGACTTTCCTGCAGCGGGGCTCTGTCCGGGTTTTGGCTGCGGAGCCGGCCCGGACATCATGTACCCTCCCAGCAGCTCGATCACCCGCTGGCGCACCACGCCGATATCGGCGCCCATGCTTGCCAGTACCTGGGCGGCGACACCTTCGCCTTCGGCGATCAGTCCGAGCAGCAGATGCTCGGTGCCGATGTAATTGTGCCCGAGGCTCTGCGCTTCTTCCATCGACAGTTCGATCACTTTTTTGGCCCGGGGGGTATAGCTCATTTCCGCCTGTTTGGCGTCACCGCGGCCGATGGTATGTTCCACCTGGGCGCGAAGCGATTCAAGATCTATATTCAGCGACCCGAGGGCCTTGGCGGCCACTCCTTCGCCTTCATGCACAAGGCCGAGCAGCAGATGTTCGGTGCCGATATAGCCATGACCAAGGCGGGCGGCCTCCTGCTGGGCCAGCGCAAGGACCCGGCGGGCCCGTTCGGTAAATTTATTAAGCATTGGGGTTTCCCTCCTTCATATTCTGGGCGGTCAGCCTTTCCCGGATCAACTGGGCGCGCAGTTGATCGCGCTCCCCGGCTCCGCTGTCGAACCTCCCGACAAGTTTTTGCAAGAAATTAGGTCTGGTGGTAACAAGCAGTTCGTTGAAAACCTCGGCCGGAACCGCAGTAATGATTCCCAGATCAATCCCCAGCCGGACTTCGCTCAGCAGGGTCAGCGCCTCCTGACCGGACACGATACGGGCGTAGCTCAGTATTCCGTAGGCCCGCCATACACGGTCCGCCAGCGCTTCGCCCGATCCGGCGACCAGCGCCTGCCGGGCGGACCGTTCCTGTTCGACGATCTGCTTGGCGATGGACTGCAGATTGTCGATGATCTCCTGTTCACTGTGACCCAAGGTCAGCTGATTGGAAATCTGGAACATGTTCCCGAAGGCTTCGGTGCCCTCGCCGTAGAGGCCCCGCACAGCAAGGCCCAACTGGGTGGCGGCGCTCACGATCTGGTTGATCTGCCTGGTCAGCACCAGGGCCGGCAGGTGGACCATCACCGAGGCCCGCAGGCCGGTGCCGATGTTGGTCGGGCAGGCTGTCAGATAACCGGTCTGCTCGTGATAGGCGAAGGTGTGCTTGGCCTCCAGAATGTCATCCACCCTGTCGGCCAGTTCGCTGGCCGCCTTGAGATTAAGGCCCGGGACAAGGCACTGGATCCGCAGGTGATCCTCTTCGTTGATCATGATGCTCACCGCGGCGTCGTCCCGGACGATCACGGCCCGGTTGGCCGGCTCTTCAGCCAGATTCGGGCTGACAATATGTTTTTCCACCAGAACATGCCGCTCCAGCGGTGAAAGTTTGGCCATCTCCACAAGCAGGTACTGATGCTTGTCGCCTTTACGCAGACCGGCCACCGACTTTCGAAGCTCGGCCACCACCTGGTCGAGAACCTGGGCGTTGGCCCGGTTGGGAAAAGGGACGCCCTCAAGATTGCGGGCCAGGCGGATCCGGCTGGACAAGACGATATCGCCGTCAGGGCCGCCGCCCATCATCCAGGGTGTAAGCGGCTGATCAAGCAAGCCTTCGATCGACATCACGGCCCCTCCTTCGTATTCAGTTCTTTTTCCAGAACCTTTATCTCGTCCCGAACCTGGGCCGCCTTCTCGTATTCCTCGCGGCTGACATGATAGTCCAGGGTCTGGCGAAGCTGAATCAGTTTTCGCCGCAGCGACATGGCGCCGCCGGAACGTTTCGGCACCTTGCCGGTGTGGCGACAGGTGCCGTGGATACGGCGCAGCAGGGGCTCCAGCCGATCGCCGTAGGCGGTAAAGCACTCGCTGCAGCCGAATTTGCCCTGACGGCTGAAATCGCTGTATGTCATGCCACAGCCGGTGCAGGCCACCTCGCTTTTAGGCTGGGCTATGCTGAACGAACCGTGGCTGAACATGCCCTTCAAAAGATCCTGAACCGCAAACTGGCTGTCGGTGGAAAAACTGATTTCGCCGGATTTTTGCGCACACTGGTCGCACATATGCTTTTCGGTCTTTTGATTATTGTTGATCTTCGTAATATGGACACTTGCCGGTCTTTCTTTGCAGTCGTCACACAACATCGCTAGTCCCTCCTTAGGAAAAGTCGGCCAGTCTCATCAGCAGCAGGTGAAGAACCCGGGCCCGTTCCTGAGCGCCGAACCGTTCGGAAGTCAGCTGGAAAAACTGCAGCATCAATTCCGCTTCCCGGTTGCTCAAGAGGCCGTGAGAACGCAGGCGGACGATCACGTCCTCCACCCCTTCGGCATCGCCGGCCGTCACTTGCTCGGCAGCGTCCTCGTAGACGATCCGCTGCACAGGGATGCGGACAATCCGGACAAAGCCGCCCGACCCGCGCCGCGATTCGACGATAAAGCCGCGTTCGACAGTGAAGCGGGTGCTGAGAACGTAGCTGATCTGCGAAGGAGCGCAGTTGAGCTCCTCGGCCAGCTCGTTGCGTTTGAGCAACGTCGCTTCCTTGCGTTCGCCTAACAGTTTTTGGAGAATAAACTCCTCGATCAGATCCGCTAAATGAGCCATAATTCCACCTGCAAATCTACTTTGACTTTTCCTGACCTTTGATTTTTATTGTATTTGACTTTTTGACTTTTAACAACTGGAACATACCGGCGCGATTAGGCGAAATTGCCATTTAATGCCCGTTATAACCTGCAAACTCCGTCGTTCTCTCATTTTCGCCGGCTGGCGCAAGAGACAGTTACCCGACCTCAACCACCAGGTACTTGAGATAATTGGTCTCCGGCGCCCCTGGCAGCGTGGGATGATCCTTGGCCTGGCTGCGGTACTCCACCTGCCTGATCACCCTCTTTGCATCGCGGGCGGCGTCCACCACCACAGCCGAAAACAGTTCACGGTCGATATGGTACGAGCAGGAGCATGTCACCAGGAAGCCCCCCGGCCGTACCAGCTTGAGACCCCGCAGGTTGATTTCCTTATAGCCGCGCACGGCTCCCTCAAGACTGCCGCGGCTTTTGGTGAAAGCCGGCGGGTCAAGAATCACGACATCGTATTTGCGCTTTTCATCCGACAGCTTCCTGAGGACATCGAAAGCATTGGCTGTCTGAAAGCTGCAGCGGTCGCCGACATCGCTTAAGGCGGCGTTTCTCTGGGCCAGTTCAATTGCCTGGGGGGAAATGTCGACCCCGGTCACGCTTTTCGCCCCGTAGAGGGCGGCGTGCACGGCAAACGATCCGGTGTGGCAGAAGCAGTCAAGAACCTCGGCCCCCTGGGCAAAGTACTTCAGCAATCGGCGATTTTCCCGCTGATCATAGAAAAAGCCAGTTTTCTGGCCATTTTCGATGTCGGCCCAAAAGGGAATGCCGTTCTCCAGGACCCGGATGGTGGTGGGAAACTCGCCTTTCAGATAACCCTTGCGCTGGTCGAGTCCCTCCAATTCCCTCACCGGAACGTCATTTCGTTCATAAATGCCGTCAGGCATGAATAATTCATCAAGTAATGACACAATCATATCCTTATAAACGTCGATCCCCAGAGCCAGGGTCTGGATGACCAGCACCGGGCCGAACTTGTCGACAATCAGCGCCGGCAGGAAATCAGCCTCGCCAAAGATCAGGCGGCAGTAGTCGGGCTCGCTCAAAAACCGTTGCCGGTAGCGCCAGGCGGCTTCAATCCGCCGTTTGAAGAATTCCCTGTCTATTGGTTCCTGCTCCCGGGTCAGGATGCGGACAATGATCTGGGATCGGGGATTGATGTAGCCGCGGCCGATAAACCGCTGGCGGGCGTTCAGGACATCGACGATGTCGCCTGGCGCGAAATCGCCCTCAATGGTATCGACTTCGGTCTGGTACACCCACGGATGTCCGTTTTCGATTCGGTGGTGAGCTCCTTTGCGGATGATCACCCGCGCGATAGCAGTCATAAGTTTATTCCTCTTTCCGTCGTTTTTTCCACCAATGATAAAGAAGATAGCAGGCCACCAGGCCCATCAGGCTGCCGTTGACCAGCTTGAACTCCCGGGCGAAGTAGCCTGGTTCCCAGTAAGACACCGGGCTGTGCGCCTCCGCCAGGGAAAGGGGATACAGATAAAGGTTGGCGTGAGCGGCGTGGGTTATGCCGTCGATCAAAAGATGCGTCCCCCAGCCCACCACCAACGCCTGGGCACGATTAGCCACAGGCAGCAGGGTCAAACCGAACGCGGCGGCCCAAACCACCACGGAATGCCCGGCCAGATCGAGGTAAACAGCCCAGGGATACTGAGGCAGATAGGTCATGAAAGTGGTCGGGGAAAGCAAGGCCAGCTCGTGGACGTGAAGCTCCCCTTTGGCCAGCAGCACCCCGACCAGCACCAAATAGACGTAGTCAGGCAGCATCGAGCCCAGGACAAACTGCCAGACCCCGGGATGCCGCCGGGAAAAGAAATATAGCCAAAAACCATGCTGCCATGTAAACACGCCTGTACCTCGTCAGTGTAATATGCCTATATTTTGGCACAGGCTGCCAAATGATATGTACGAAAGACAAGCCGGTTCTCTTCAAAACTTAGCCGCGCTGCCTCCATTCCCCTGCTAAGTCGGCGGCAGGCGGCGGAGAAAAAACACGCGGAAAATATTTTCTTCAATATTAGTGATTTACTCTTTACATTCAAGGCCAGGACATTTATAATGAAAAACTGTACAATACATATAATAAACGGCGTAATACTGCTAATCCCTCTGGAAAATGACGCTTTTCCCTGGAAAAGTCCTGAATTTCAGTCTTTTTTGCGGAAAAAGTATGCGCCACATGGCTCAAAATACCTGGCAAAGGGGCGATGTGTGATGAAAATCATTGGCAAGCATCTCACGGTTGACATGTATGGCTGTGGTTTCGATACCCTTGACAATCTGGAATTCGTCAAGTCGGCCATGCTGACAGCAGTGCGGGAAGCCAACATGACTCTCCTCGATTTTTCCTACTACAAATTTGAGCCGCAAGGCTTGACTGCGCTAGCCCTTCTTGCTGAAAGTCACATGAGTATTCATACCTACCCGGAGCTGGGATACGCGGCAATAGACGTATTTACCTGCGGCGACCACAGCCGCCCCGATAAGGCCGTTGCCATCCTGAAGACATTCCTCCGCCCGGAAAAAACCAAGATAACCAATATTCGCCGCGGTGACTTCGGGTCGGAAAGCGACATGAAGCCGAAAGTCAAAGTAAGCATGACCCCGCTGCGTCGGGTACGCAACACCGGCGCAAGGGTACTCAGCTTCCTGTCCCGGGCAAAATAAGCTTTGATCCAGCAGCGCAGCCGGCCTTATCTACCGATAAGCTGGCTGTTTTTATTAAGCAGACTAGTGAAAAAGGCCGGACCGGGTTACACCCGCCTGGGGGCCGGTCGCAGCTTCAAACGCTGATTGTATTTTATATTTAAATTTCAATAGTATTGAATCTGCGCCCAATTAATGTATAATGATTATCAATACATAGTATTTATTGTTTTGTGTTCCAATAGAAAGAGAGGATTTTCGTCATGAGTGAACCTACGATAAAACCGTCAATGACCGAAGAGGAAAAATACGTCTGCGACAACCAGTTCGAGTGCAGAGTCGCCGACTATCTTCGGCGCTTCACCCGGATTCTCCACATCTTCTTCAGCTTAGCCCTCGCCACCACGGTGGTCATGTCGCTGGGGGTGTTCTTCAGTGACGTCGCCAATGCATACGGCGCCGGCAATTTGAGCTCAGCCACCGTCCACGCCCTGGGATCGCTGCTGATCTTGTGGACACTGTCCGAACTCTTGCATTCCGAGATCCG
>JARLHY010000044.1 GCA_031292015.1 Negativicutes bacterium
GCCGTCACTCCCTTCTATTTCACTTTATCGATAGACATATTCAGGCGGTAATTGCCGTAGCGCAGGATGTTTTCCAGCAGGTTGTTGAGGTCGGCGTGGGAGGCGAGGTCGGCTTTGAGCCAGTAACAGCCCTCGCCGCTGACCCGGTGGGCCTCGCTGATCCGGCCTTCCTGCTCCAGGAAGAGCCGGAAAGGGGTATGGTTGGCGCTGGTCATGAACACGGTGATGAAGGCCAGAATGGGACAACCAAGCTTGGCGGCATTCAGGGCAACAGTGAAGCTTTCGATGATGCCGGCATCCTGCAGGGCCTGGACTCTGGCCGCCACGGCCTGGCCGGTCAGGTGTACCTTTTCGCCGATCTCCTTCCACTGGCAGCGGGAGTTTTCCCGCAGCAGGGTGAGTATCGCCAGGTCGGTCTGATCAATCATAGAACTTTTTCCTTTCATCGCGAAAGCAAAACCGCCGAAAGACTTCCGGCAGGCTATCGCCTTTTTGGCCGGCTTTGCTACAATGGTAGTAAGAACGCGAGTGGAGGTCGAAAAAAATGGAATTACGTCTGGTCAGGCACGCGACGATGCTGGTGGCTACCGGCGCCGGCACGATTCTGGTGGATCCGCTGCTTTCCCCGGCAGGGGAGATGCCGCCTATTGACAATTCAGCAAACAGCCGCCGGAATCCTCTAGTCGGGCTGCCGCTTTCCGAAGCCGAATTGAAAAAGGTTGACGCCATACTGTTGACCCATACCCATCGTGACCACTTTGATCCGGCCGCGGCGGCAAAGCTGCCCAAGGAGCTGGCGCTGTTCTGTCAGCCGGCGGATGAGGAGAAACTGCGGGACCTCGGTTTCCTGCAGGTCACGCCGGTCCATGACAGCCTACTCTGGAAAGACCTGTCCATCAGCCGCACCGGCGGCGAGCATGGCACCGGTGAAATCGGCGCCAAGATGGGTCCGGTGTCAGGCTATGTCCTGCAGCGAAAGGGAGAGCCGACCCTCTATATCGCCGGCGACACCATCTGGTGCCAGGCGGTGGAAGAGGCGCTGGCGAAATACCGGCCGGACGCGGTGGTGGTTTTCGCCGGGGCGGCCCAGTTTCTCACCGGCGATCCCATCACCATGACCGCGGCTGATGTGGAAAAAGTCTGCCGCGCCGCGCCGTGGGCCATGGTGATCGCGGTTCATATGGAGACGTTCAATCACTGCCTGCTCACCCGTCAGGCCCTGCGGGACCATTTGATGCAGCAGCGGTTGTCCGACCGGGTGGTAATCCCTGCCGACGGGGAGATTGTGACTGTCCGGTAAGCCGGCTCCGGCGGGCTGGATAGTCATTCTTGTTGCCCTGACTCCCGCTTGGCCTTATAATAAAGGCTGGGACTCTGCCCAAATCTAACGCGGGAGAAGGTCAATGGCAAAAAAAAGCGGAAACGGGAAATGGATCGTGTTGCTCCTGGCCATCCTGGGAGCAGTTGCATATTTTAATTCAGGCGACAAGCCCAAAGAGACGGTTGGGCCGCCTCAGCAGCTTTACAGCCTGGAAAAAAGCGGCGCCGCGACGATCGCCGATTACACCGCCACCGCCCGGCGGGTTCATGCCGCGGTGGACAACGGACTGGCTGCAGCGAAACTGACAGTCCAGAACGTGCAGGAGACGAACCGGGAAACGCCGCGCCAGAAGGTCGAGGGTTCGATCCGCTGGCACACCAGGCAAATTCTGCTTTCCGTACCGCCTGACACCAGGATCGAAACGGTGCAGCAGGCCCTGGACGGTCCGCTCAAGAACAGCGGTGGCGTGATTTTAACCTCGCAGCCCGACAACTACCAGGGACTGCCGGTGGTCCGGCTCGATGTGGGGGTGCGGGATTCGCTGGAAGGCGATCCGCTGACCCTGACCACCGACCGGATCTATGTCACCACAAGGAAGAAAAGCGAGGCTCCGGCTGTTAAGCCGTCGGAAGTCGGCTCAGGCAAGCTGGCTATTATTATCGACGATTTCGGCTACAGCGCCGAGCCGATCAACGCGTTTGCCGCCATATCGCGGCCGCTCACCTTTTCGGTGTTGCCCTACCGGGCCTACAGCAACGAAGCTGCCAGCCGGGGGCTGAGCTCCGGCCATCAGGTGATTCTGCACCTGCCGATGGAAGCTCTGTCGGCCGGCGAACAAGCCGAACCGACGTCAATCACGGTGGCTATGGCCGATCCGGACATTCAGGCGGCAGTGAACAAGGCGGTTCAGTCGGTGCCGGGGATTATCGGCGTCAATAACCACCAGGGATCGAAGGCGACCGCCGACCGCCGGGTGATGCGGAGCGTGTTGTCGATTCTCAAGGCCGATAACCTGTTCTTTGTCGACAGCCGCACCAACAGCCAATCGGTGGCCTTCGAGCTGTCCCGGCAGATGGGGCTGCGCACCGGTGAAAACGATCTGTTTATCGACAACAGTGCCGATGTAGAAGCGATAAAAAATCAGCTGCGCACCGCTATCCATCTGGCCAACCAGCACGGCAGCATGACCGTTATCGGTCACGCCCGGATGAGTACCGCCACCGCGGTCCGGGAAATGATCCCGGAGATCGAGGCGGCAGGGGTCAGGCTGGTTTTCGAGTCGGAATTGGTCCATTAAAAAAAAGAGGCTGTCTCAGAATAGGTTTTATAAACCTATTTGAGGCAGCTCCTCCAGTTTGTAGACAGACGGGGGGAAGGGGATCATTTGCTTTTGTATCGGCTTTTAGCGGCCCGCGGAGGCGGGCGCCGGAAGCCGGCCGGGGCCTCCGGATGAACGCGCCGTAAATTTGCACCGACAGCGCCGCACCGTCTCCCATGCGTCGTCCGTGACGCAGGGGAGACTGGCGGAACCATCCAAGGTTCCGCCAGCTGAGCTGTTACCGTCCGCTGCATTAACGGCGCGTACCATACTTCGGCAAATGGCCTGCTCCCAGCGCCCACCTCCGCTCAACGCTA
>JARLHY010000045.1 GCA_031292015.1 Negativicutes bacterium
GCGGACGGTTCTCGGAATCATCGAAAAAGCCCTTGACGGCGATTAGCCTGGTCCGCTGCCGGAAAAGGACCAGATGATCCAGGTTTCCCGGAACCTTGTAAAGGGGGATTGGCAGATGATTTCTGCCAATCCCCCTTTTTGGGCGCATCTGCTGAATTTTATTCCCAGGCCATGGCTTACCACTATTTCCGACTGAAGAAGGCTTCGATGGCGGCGAAGTATTCCGAGGGGATCTGGTCGCGGATGTCCGAAAGATGGACAACCCCTGCGGCATCACTGGCCGAAAACACTGGCTCAACCGAGGTGGAGCCGATCCCTGGCGCTGTGTCAAAAGTTTCACTCATTACTCTCACCCCGCTATTCTTCACTGGTCCTGCATAGTCAGCGTTTTGCGCCGCTGCCGGTTCATTAAGGCGCCTATCTAAAATATCCCCCAAACGCCGGCAAAAAAACCGCCGTCTTTATGCTTATGCCGGCCGGAGATAACGTGTCGCTTTCTTGGGTTTCCCAATCAGCCTCGTTTGGTCACCGATGAAGGTAAGTTCCCTTTGCTGGAGAATAAGATGGTATGAGTCTGGAGGGGGTGAATACCCATCACCGCTAAACGGTCCTGTCAACTTGCCCTTGAAACAGCCGCTCGGCGGCTCAGGGGAGTTCTGTCCGGAAAAACAGGTCAGGAACAGCAGGCGTGGGCTGTCGGCAGCAAGGTGTTTCAGGTGCCGTCGCCTCGCCACGCGTGGCTGCATTATGCCGGGGGACTGCTGATGGTGGCTCTGGTCACTGCTTTTTGCTGGTCGATAAAAGATCACGCCGAATTGATCAACATCGGGCTGCTTTATCAGCTGCCGGTGCTGATGAGTGCTTTCTGGTGGGGCCGGTGGCCCTCGTATTTTACGGCCTTGTGCGGCGTCATGGTCTTTGACTTCTTTTTTGTACCGCCGATATTCTCGCTGACTATTCTGGATGACGTGAAATTTCTCTGGAGTTTCGTCTGCTTCTTGGCGGTGGCTTATGTTTTTGGCGGGCGCACCGAAAGGCTTTGGGCCGATGCCGCCGGGGCGCGCCAGCGCGAGCAAAGCACCCGGGCTCTCTACGAGTTCAGCCGGGAGATTGCCGCGATCATCGATCTGGACATCATCGCCCAGGTCTTGACCAGACAGGTGGCTGACACCATCGACCGGCGAGTCTTGGTGCTGCTGCCGGAGCCGGGCGGAAAACTCATGGTCCGGGCTGACAGCGACTCCGGGTCCGACGCGGTAATGCCGGCCGATACAGGACACGGGCCTCTGCCGCCGGGGCTCGATTTCGACAAGACAACCTGGGTTTTTGACCACGGGCAGGTGGCCGGTCACTCCACCAGGCAGTGGCCGCAGGACCGATTCCTCTATGCGCCTTTGGGTCATCACAGCAACATTGTAGGCGTGCTGGCCATTGATATGGCTGACAAGCTGATTCCGCCGGCTGAGCGGCGGCTGATCGACGCCTGGGTCGCTTTGGCCGCCATCGCCATCGAACGGGTAAACCTGACCGAAAAAGCCCGGGAGGCGGCGCTGCTCCTTGAGTCGGACCGCCTGCGGACAGCGCTGTTTAATTCCATATCGCACGAGCTTCGCACCCCGCTTTCTTCGATCATTGGGTCGGTTTCCACCTTGGTGGAATCGGATGAAGTTTATTCCCGGGAGGCGCGAAAGGAACTGCTGGCAACGATGAAGGACGGTGCCGCCCGAATGGAGCGGGTCGTCACCAATCTTCTGGATTCGGCCCGGCTGGAGAGCGGCATGGCCCGGCTGAAGCTGGACTGGTGCGACGCCGAGGACGTTGTCGGCGCGGCCCTGCGACGCCTCGGGGAAAGCCTGAAAAATTACCGGGTGAATGTCGCTGTTATTGCGGAAACGCCGATGATGAAAGCCGACTTTGTGCTGCTGGAGCAGGTGCTGGTCAACCTGATCGACAATGCCCTGAAATACTCTCCTCCCGGCAGTGAAATCGCGATTACCGCCAAGGTGACGGATAACATGGTGCAGTTTTCTGTGATCGATAACGGACTTGGTATTCCCCAGGAGCATCTGGGCCGGGTTTTCGACAAATTTTACCGGGTTCAGCAGCCTAAGGCTGTAATCGGCACCGGCCTGGGACTTTCCATCTGCAAGGGGATCGTCGAAGCCCACGGCGGGCAGATCTGGGCTGAGGGCAACCCGGGCGGCGGCACGGTGGCGAGTTTTACCATTCCTGTCGCTGTCCGCGAAGATACTTTACACAGGGAAGCAGGTGGCTGAATTGACCGATAAAGGGCCGCATATCCTGATTGTTGATGATGAACCTCAGATTCGTAAACTCCTGAAAGTATCGCTGGAGGCCCATGGCTATCAGCTTTATGAGGCGACGACCGGACAGGATGGGATTAATCTGGCGGCGATGCACCGGCCGGAGCTGGCGATCGTCGACCTGGGATTGCCTGATATGGACGGCAGGGATGTTGTCCTTCGTATCCGGGAGTGGTCGCAGATGCCGATTATCGTCCTTACCGTGCGAGACCAGGAGCAGGGCAAGATTGAGACTCTGGATGCCGGAGCCGACGATTACCTGACCAAGCCTTTCAGTGTCGGCGAATTGATGGCCAGAATGAGAGTGGCTTTGCGGCGGGCCGTGACCCAGGAAAGCGAACCCATTGTAACCATCGGCGATCTGGTCATTGATTTGACGCGGCGCAGCGTCACTGTCCGCAAGCAGGAAGTGCGATTGACTCCAACCGAATACGAGATCCTTAAAATTCTGGCGCGTTATCCCGGCCGGGTAATAACCCACAACCAGCTGCTGAAATCGGTCTGGGGTAACGCCGCCAGCGACGACACCCACTATATCCGGATCTATATCGGCCAACTGCGGCGCAAGATCGAGCAGGACCCCGCCCAGCCGCAGTACATTATCACCGAGTCCGGCGTCGGCTACAGGCTGAACTGTCTCTCCTGAACTTCGCCCCGGGTTTTCGGCGCATGTGCCACCTGGTGAAAAATTTGTATGATCAAAGACGTAGGCGTCGCTCCTTGACGGGAGTGGCGCCTGCTTTTTTATGTTTTTTTTACGGAATTTTTACGATTTATTTACAGAAACAGGGATTCTTTTAACGCCTTTTTTACGGTTTGATGGGATAGAATTGAAGTGTGAAATTCCGCTTCTAAGGCGTGATCCTGGCTGGTGAAGGCTTTTGCGGGAAAACGGCGGCGGCCCGAAAGCCGCAAAAACCGAATATAAAAATAGTGCAAAAGAAGTGGTGTCGTTTCCACTTCTTTCTTAGTATCGGTCCTGAGCTCTGTTCGTCCGCCCAGACAGTGATGTCGAGGGAGGTTGCCACGTTTTGGCGGTGTCCTATTCTGCAGAAGAGAGATGATGCTTTGGCCTAGTGCATCCGCGGACAGCCTAAAGAGAAGGTAAAAATGCAATTCTAGGAGTGAAAAACCGCAAATGATGCGCGAAATGAGACGGCTGCTGATCGGCAGGCCGTTACACAACAAGCGGCTGGCCCATGAAAAACTGCCCAAATGGAAGGCTCTTTCGATTTTCTCCTCAGACGCCCTTTCTTCGGTGGCTTACGGGCCGGAGGAGATCATGCTGACCCTGGTGGCGGTACCTGGCATTATCGCCTATGGCTACATGGCTCCGGTGGCCCTGTCAATCCTCGGACTTCTGGCCATCGTCGCCCTGTCCTATGTTCAGGTGGCCAAAGCCAATCCCGGCGGCGGCGGCGCCTACGCTGTGGCGAAAAAAAATCTGGGAGAATACCCAGCCCTCATCGCGGCCGGCGCGGTATTCGCCGACTACGTTCTGACCGCTGCGGTCAGCGTCTCGGCCGGCACGGCGGCTATTGTCTCCGCTTTTCCGGGTCTGGACGGACATGCGGTTGCCATCGACCTGGTCGTGCTGTTCTGTCTGCTGATGCTGGTCAACTTGCGCGGAGTGCGTGAATCCTCCAACGCTTTCGTTATTCCCACCTACGCCTTTCTCTTTGGAATGGTGACCCTCATTGTCACAGGTGTTTATCAGGTTCTGACCGACAGCACTTATATTTTTCCGGCCAACTCGTTGGCCAAGCAGCAGCTTGACTGGATGATGCTCTTTGTGGTTTTGCGGGCTTTCGCCAACGGCTGCAGTTCCATGACCGGTGTGGAGGCCATCGCCGACAGCGTGCCGATGTTTAAATCTCCTGAATCGAGGAATGCTACTGCTACTACCTACTGGATGGCCGGGATTCTTGGTTTTATGTTTGTCGGCATATCCTTTCTGATCATGCACTATCATATCCTACCGGTGGAGGACGTGACGGCCCTGTCCCAACTGGCTGAAAATGTTTTCGGCCGCAACTTTTTCTATTTTTATATTCAGATAACCACCATGCTGGTGCTGTACCTGGCTGCCAACACGGCCTACAACGGCCTGCCGGTGCTGATGTCCATCGTCGCCAAGGACGGCTATATGCCGCGTTACCTGGCTACCCGGGGCGAGCGGCTGACCTTTTCCAACGGAATCATCCTGCTGACCGTGGCGGCGGCGCTGCTGATCACCGTATTCAACGGCAAGACCGATCAGTTGATCTCGTTGTACGCCATCGGTGTGTTTGTGTCTTTCACCATCGCCCAGACCGGCATGATCGTCCACTGGCGCTCCAACCGGGGTACCGGCTGGGTGCTCAAGGCCTTCCTCAACGGCTTGGGGGCCTTTGCCACCGGCCTGGTGGTACTGGTCATCACGATGACGAAATTCCTTTATGGAGCCTGGATTGTGCTGGTGTTTGTCCCGATCATGGTCTATCTGTTCAAACAGATCAAGGCTCACTACAAAGCCATGGCCGAGCAGCTCCACCTGCCGCTGGAATGTATGGCCGAGGACGGCACGGCGGCACAGGGAAAGCATATCGTCGTAGTCCCGGTGGCCACACCGACCAAGGTGGTGTACGAGACGCTGAAATATGCGAGGGTGCTCAGCCAGCACATCATCGCCGTCCATGTGGCCAGCGACGAAGAGTCGGAAGCCAAGACCAGGGCAAAATGGAACTGCTGGAATCCCGGGGTTGAACTGGTGATTCTGCGGTCTCCCTACCGGCTGCTGATGAAACCGCTGATCAAATATATCGAAACCCTGGAAAAACGCAAAGGCCCCAACGATTATATAACAGTGATCATTCCCGAATTTGAGACCAAAGAGTGGTGGCACCGGCTGCTGCACAACCAGACCGGCTGGATCCTGCGGACTTCGCTGATTCTAAAGGATAATGTCATTGTGACCACCGTGCCCTATCATTTGAAACAATAAGTCTGTTGCAACGCGGTTTGACGTCGCTGCCGGGGCAGAGCGGCTTGCAAGGAGGCTTGGTTATGGATTCCGACGGCAAAAGAAAGATGGATGAATTATTCCGGCAGATCTGGACCTTGGAGCAGACCTTTGCCAGAGAACCTTCGGCGGAGTTGGCCGAGACCCTGGTGGTTTGCCTGAACCAGGTCGGTAGCCGCGGTTATTTCAACCCTGTCCTGGGTGTCAGCTGGACGCCCTTTGGCATGGCGCGGAAGCTGAAGTCGTATCAGGGGTATCTGGATTCAGACCCAAGTGCCGGCCCGGGCGGCTAAAGCCGTCATTTTGCTTGCGCCAATCAAGCTGTTTATCCGAAGGACCGTTACGGCAATCGTAACGGTCCTTCAGTTTGTTGTCTGATCAGGAAAAAAATATTTTTATCCACCGCGGTCTGGTAGTTATTGCCACGACATTATTCTCGGACTACTATATAGGTAACAGCTGTGAAGGCAGGCGAACCGCCATGAATGACATCACTTTGAAGTTGGAGCAACTGGGCTTTTCTTCTTACGAGGCCAAGGCCTACTACGCCCTGATCCGGAAATATCCCGCCAACGGCTATGAAATCAGTAAAATAGGTAAAATTCCTTCAGCGAAGGTGTATGATACGCTGAACCGGCTGAAGATCAAGGGCGCGATTGTTGAGAGCAATACCGAACCGGGGCGATATTATCCCGTGCCTTCCGAAACACTGCTGGCCAGGCTCAATCAGGAGTTTTCCGCCATGATCCAGGATCTGGGCATCCAGTTGAAACAGACCGAGCCGCTGCCTGATATCGAGCTGACCCTCAACTTTTCCGGCTACGAAACCTTTGTGGAAAAAGCGAACAGGGTCATCGGCGATACCGGCGTCTCGCTGCTGGTGTCGGTCTGGCCGGAGGAAGCAGCCCTGCTGATGGCAGCGATAGCGGCAGCAGACAAAAGGGGCGTAGCCGTTACTGCCGGCGTGTTTGGCGAATGTGCTCTGGACAACGGCTTCTGCGTCAACCTGGAGAACTGCGGCATTTCCTCCCAGGCTCGGCTTGGGAAACGGCTCAATGTGATCGCCGGCGATTCGCAGGAAGTGGTAATCTGCGAAATGGATGAAGGCGGGGGAGCCGAAGGGGTCTGGACGACCACCCCCAGCATCGTCCTTGTTGCCAAGGAATACATCAAGCATGATATCTGGGGCAGCTATATGGTTGACGCCCTGGGGACCGAAAGGTTTCAGACGCTGTGCCGGGATAACCCGGTACTGGCGCAACTGATAAAACATCGTTAGGGGGAATGATTATGGCGGATCTGGTTATTACGGCAAAGGAAGTCAAAGGGCGCTGCGCCGCCGGCATCAAGGCCGGCGACAAAATCGTGCTGCGGGGGGCGAATATTTCGCTGACCGAGAGTGACAAGGTTTGCGGTTTTGCCTTTGCCAATATCTATCCCGTGGTCTTCGCCGCCCGGCTGGGCAACGATCTCAAAGATCTGGGACTGGTGGAAAGAACGGTTCAGTGCATCGATCCCGGTCCCCCGTATACCGAAGGCGGCACAGTATTCTTTGAAATCAAAGCGCTGGAGTGACAGGCGACTTGCGACGCCTGTGGGAGGAAGCCTGTGAATTTTGACGGTAAAGACCAATACCTTGAAGAGCGCATGGCCAGGTTCGACCAATGGAAACAGGAAGGGAAGATTCCGGCGTCCTCCAAAGTAATTCCGCTGCAGGAATCTCTCTTTGGGCTGCAGTGGGTATTACCCACCCAGCAGGTGGTGGAGTTACTGCGCAACCTTCGAACGCTGGCTCTCACCGACTGCACCTGCCGTACCCGGTACAACCGCTGTGACAATCCCCGGGACATCTGTATTCTCACCAACGATATGGCCGACCGGTGGGTTGCCGAAGGCCGGGCCCGGCACATCGGCATCGAGGAAGCGAAGGACCGGCTGAAAGCTGCCCATGAACATGGTCTGGTCCATCTTAGCTTTTATAACCCGGACCAGTATATCTACGCCCTGTGCAGTTGCTGCGCATGCTGCTGCCACGACCTGCAGATCCTGAAAAAATATCAGAGGCCCGATTTCGTTGTTCACGCCGACTATGTGGCCGAGGTCGATAAAAATGTTTGCAGCGGCTGCGGCGCCTGCGTCAAACGATGTGTCTTCGGCGCGCAGGAACGCCGCGGCGGGACGGTAGTCTTCCAGCAGGACCAATGCTACGGCTGCGGGGTCTGTGTAACCACCTGTCCGGCCGGGGCGATCAGGATGAGACTGCGGGCGCAGCCGGCCCAGACTGGACCGGCCGCGGTTATCGGAAGATAAGGCCTGTCATTTTGCCCTGGCGATTCCTATCACCTGATGCCCGGTTAGTACCTGCTCGACAAAACCGGCCTGACAGTCTTCGCACTGGATGATCAGAACGACTTCACCTGCGTCCGCCGCACTCTTGCGACGGTTTTTTTTTGCCGGCAGAGCGTCAAGAGCCAGGGCGGCCGCGCCGCCGGCCAGAAGACCGAACAGGCCCCACGGCAGCGGTCCGCCCGGCAGAACCGAGCCGAAAACCGTGAAAACAACCGAGGAAAAAGCCCCGGCCAGCAGGGCGCCATCAAGCTGGCTTATTCCGTCGGCCCGACCAACGGTATCCAGAATGTTCGCCTGCTGTTCTTTGGCTTCAAGGGGGGCGGCAAAAATTTTCCTTTTGGCGATACCGCCGGCTTCGAGGCCGGAAATGGCCAGTTCCAACAAAACCGAGTGGGTAAAAGTGGCGATGATAAACACAAGGATTCAGTCTCCTTCGACGACAAGGGCGGCAAGGCCGGAAGAATCGAAATACTCCCGCCGCAGGTAGGCGGCCTGCTCCCTGGCAAACAGCTTGTTGTGTTCCACGGTGTTGACATACGAGTCGTAGATGGCGAACCAGTGTATTGACGGCATGAAAAGCAGCCACTGCCAGTCGGCCACCGCCACCGCCTGGGCGAAGTCCCCCAGGAGGGTGTAGGTCAGGACCTCCATCAGGCGGGAAAAATAAGCGGTCGCCACCCACCATAACAGCAGAAAGAACCCGCACGGCAGGCGTTGAACGTACAGGTGGCCCAGACCCGGCATCAGCGCCGACCAGGCCGCAGCCACCCAGGGGATTCGCTTGTCGAGATAATTGATGGTGAACCCATTCATCCGCACCGGCGTCATCACTTCGTCGGACCGGTCCGCCAGAAGGGCCAGCTTGTTCAGGTCAACCGCCGTGCGGTAGCTGTCCCACAGGGCGAAGACGTACACAGCGTTATACAGCAGCAGCCAGCGCGGGTTGGCCACCGCCGCAGCCTCCTGGAACCGGCCGGTGAAGGTGTAGAGAATAACCAGATTCAGATGGGACTGGGTGTTGACAAGGATTTCCCAAAGAATCAGGATGTAACCCTTGATATATTGCCCCAGGGCGATTTGGCCGAAGCCGGGAAAGATGGTCGACCACAGGGCGATAGTCACCGGGTTGCGCAGATGAATCAGATTGGTGGTGATCGGCGACATATATGC
Source organism: Negativicutes bacterium (assembly GCA_031292015.1). The sequence goes on from JARLHY010000045.1 coordinate 8,845, forward strand.
TTTAGGCCGTCGGGCACTGGCGTCAGGCGCATTCATCGATCCTCCGTCCGGACAGCTTCGGTGCTGTCCTGCAATGTGATTTACATAATGAATGGCCCCGCTGCGAAAATGCAACGGGGCCTGTTATATCAGCGAGCTTGGCGCGGCGGTTCAAACGAATTCGCCTTATGGTTCTTGGACGAAAAAGAGACATCAAAGCCGGTCCGGTCGTCTGCAGGCTGTTTGGCCGCTTCCTTCACCTGGGCTATCAGCTCTTTGGCATAGGCTATTGCGGCCGGGCGGTTCTGGAAGATCATTCCCACTGCCGGTTCTTTGGCAGTCCAAACGATAAAGTCCTCGTTCCGCAAGGAAAGGAATACCGCGTTGTCGTGAAAGTCGGCCATGGTGATGGTATGATCGAAAAGATCGTCTTTGTCGGCAAAGCCGAGATTGATGGCCGTGATATCGCTGAATTCCTCGAACATTACTTTTATCCCCCTGTCAGCGTCTGACTATAATGATAGATTACCCATATGCGGGTTTGATTAAACTACAAATCATACCGCCGTCATCTGCGACATATGAGTAGTACGGGGTGATGGCTTATTAAAGTTTACTTTCTCGCCAAAAGACGTTTCCTGCTGATTGCTGTGCCTGGCTGGCTGTTATTGTGCTGCTGTGCTTTCCTCCTGTGGGGCTCGGGATCGCTTCTGGCCGGGAGGATTGTTGTAGTGGACGCCGGCCACGGCGGAATCGACTCCGGGGCCAACCGGACCGGTGTTGTCGAGAAAGAGATCAATCTCGCGGTTGCCCTCAAGGTCGGCGACAGCCTGAAAAAATACGGTGCCAAGGTCCTGTTGACACGGGATACCGACGTAGAGCTCAGCGGTCTTTGCGACAACGAAACCGTGCGGGGCCGGTACCGTCGTGATCTTAACGCCCGGCTGGAAATGGTGGAAGAGTCGGATGCCGATTTATTTGTCAGTATTCACGCCAACGCCAGCACAAATCCCCGGCGGCGAGGCGTGGAGTGCTATTACGCCGCCCGGTCGGAATCCGGCAGGAGACTGGCGCTGGCCATTCAGGAAGAGCTCCGCTTAGTTGCACCGGTAAGCCAGGCCGCCAAGGCTGCCGACTACTTCGTGCTTCGTCGCAACAAGGTTACCGCGGCGTTGGTGGAGGTGGGATTTATAACCAACAGCGAAGAACTGGCGTTGTTGCAAACTCCTGAGTATCAGCGCATGCTGGCAGAGGCTGTCGCCGCCGGTATCGACCGCTATTGCCGGGAATCGACTCCAGGATTGTCACGGCTCGCGCGGTGAAGTCTTCCCGCCGTGGGCTCCGGACAATTTCCGCCCGGTCGGTCCATCACTTGTGGAGCATTCTTTTTTTCCTTGGAATAAGGCATACATATTGCGGAAACGGATGAGCAAAATATAAGCAAGGCTAGCGAAAATCCTTCGACTAAAAGGACCTGAAGGTGCGGGCAAACCGGTCCCGCCCCGCCTCTTTCCGCCAGGATGTGTGGATGCGAACCTCAAAAAGGCTCCCAAAAATTTAGATCGGGGTGATGAGATGAAACCGACGGGTATAGTCAGAAGGGTCGATGACCTGGGACGCGTCGTCATGCCGAAAGAACTCAGGCGAACTCTCCGTATCCGCGACGGGGACCCTCTGGAAGTCTATGTTTCCAACGACAGCGTGATGCTCAGAAAATATGCCCCTGCCGGGGCCGGCATCGGCGACTTTGCTCAGGATTATGCCAAGACCCTGTCGGAAGTGACAGGCCATATTGCTTTGGTCGCGGATCAGGAATCGTTTGTCGCCGTTGCCGGAATTTCGCAGCGCGAATACATGGATAAACCTGTTCCTGACAGCTGGCTCAAAGAAAGCAAAAAGGCACCGTCCGGAATTTTCAAAGACACTGACAGTGAAACCGGCGTTTCCCGGAATGTGGCGTACTGCAGCATCATGGTCAACGACAGCCCCGGGGGCCTTGTCGCCATAGTGTCGAAAGAAGCCGCCGGTTCGGTTGGCGAACTGGAAGTAAAGCTTGCGGAAACGGCTGCCAGCTTCATTGCCAAACAAATGAAATAGTCTGAATTCAAAATATGGATGATCATACCCCCCCCCGACTCTGTCGCTCTGTTACCGGGCGGCATTTTTTTTTGCAGAATACATTTAATTCCGATTGACGTTTTTTTCAGTTGTGATATAATCGCATCAGTTTTATATTTCTAAAGGAGAATACGGGGATGCTCAATTTGGATGCAATCAACCAGACCCATCCGACGGTAATGATGATTCCTGACTTTGACTATCGAATTTTGCTGCAAAACTTCGAAGCGCCGACGCCAAACCGGACTTTTCGCATCCTGGAAGAATATCCATCCGCCGCTTTTGTTCATAAGGATACCAACAGAGTTATCGGCTATATGCGGTATGAACTTCGCGAGGGCAGGTTTCAGGTGCACTACCTTTACCTGACCGAAAAGGGAAAAGACTACGGCAAAAAGATTGTCCGGTTTTTGGGCGCGTTGCCGGGCGTCCGGGAGACGAACGGATTTATTCTTTCCGGCGATTCGCTCCTGCTCGAGAAAACCGGCCTGGTTATTGACGAACGGGCCATTTCCTGAAGGAAAACAGCAGCGAGATTTTGGCAAAACTGCAGTACACTGCGAAAAAAGTGCAAGAGCCTTACCGTCCAATACGGGAAGGCTCTTTGTCGTGCCAGGCATTCGTGCCGCGAATAGCCGGAAATTTTTCGCCTGAACCGGAATTTTATAAATAATGTGGATTTAGTAGAGTAAAAATGGGATTTTTGTGCATAATCTTTATTGAAAAAACGTTAGGAGGAGTTTTGCTTGGAATTCAGTTTTAACTTGTTTCAGCCCCGAAAGTACAGAGCCCGGCCCCGGGTTACCGAGCCGATTGTCGAGGTAAAGCCCAGCGGCAGGGTATTTTTCAACAAGCAAGCCTGTGAACTCTTGGAGAACAAGCAATTTTGCCTGATGGGCTATGATTCGGCCCATAAAGCTGTCGGTATTCTGCCCACGGCCCAGTCGGACCGGAACGCCGTCGCCGTCAGATACACCGCCAAAGGCGCTTATTTAGGGGCCAAGAAGTTTTTGTCCCATTTTAACCTTCTGCCCCAATCGTCGATCCAGTCCCCGCCGCAAAAAAATGGAGAATTCATTGCCATCAAGTGGTAGAACAGCTTATTGTGACGGGTCCTCGACATAGCGGCCGGCCTTGCTGCGTACTTGCCCGGCCGATAGCCGCTTTTCCTTCGGATCTTTTTTGATTTCATGCTCGGTGCCAAACTTATCGACACCGCGTTTTTGTTTCGGCATAATCGTCACCTCCGACAATAGTCTTTCCCGACTGACCGATACTTAGGCCGGACCGCCGGCCTTTTTTGCTTGGGCAATATCTGCCGGGGGAAAAATATTTTTAAGTTCTGAATATTACGGCAGGAGATTTGACCGGGTTTGCCCAATATCAATCTACGAAATATATACAAAATGTATGCAATTTTCCGCAATTGTTTTCGAAACGAGGAGTTGGACCCATGACAAGCCTGCCTAACCTAGTCGCGCCAGGCGGCCTGAGCCTCAGGGAAAAAGCCTATGAAGTCATGAAAAATCAAATCATCACAGGTAAACTCCCTCCAGGCATTGCCCTGAATGAGCGAGAACTTGTGGCCGACATCGGTGTCAGCAGGACGCCGATCCGCGAGGCCTTGAACAGGCTGGAAAAAGAGCATCTGGTGGTCATAACCCCGCAAAAGGGAGCTGCGGTCAGCCCCATAACTCCGAAAGTGATCAATGATATCTTTCAACTGCGGGAAGTCTTGGAGCCGTACGTAATCGGCGTGGTTACCCCGACTTTTCCTGAAGCGGAGCTCCGGCGTTTCCAGACAAGTTTTTCCGCTCCGCCGATTGAGGAGTGCGATCTGCTGGCTAAGATTGACAGGGAATTTCACTCCGCCATCGTCTATTCTTTCGGCAACGACTATCTCAATCATTTCATGGAGAACATGTACATCCACAATGAGCGGATCCGGTTTCTTTCCCTCCGGTTGCCCCAGCGTCTGGCCGAGTCGGTCGACGAACATCTGACAATCATCGAAGCAATGCTGACCCGTGATCCGCAGCAAGCCGCTGCGGCCATGCGCACTCATTTGGCCAGCGCCCGCTATGCAGCGTTCCGGCTGTAAAGCCGCCGGCAGCCAGGCAAATTTATTCTTCTTTCCTACAAAATTGCAGGAAATCTGATCAGCGGCACCAAATTCAATCAATGATTTTTGTTTCGAAATGAAGGGTAGGGGGGCGAGAGACAGCATTCAAATGAGCTGTTTTGACATGGGCAAAAAGGCCTGCCGGTGAGCATTACTCAGGCAGCCGTTTGCCCATGGGGCCGAGTTTGGCGGATACATAAAAAAGGGGGAGTTTTCGGTATGAAAAAATGGTTGGCAGTGCTACTTATCTTTATGTTTATCGTTCCTATGCTCGCAGGGTGTTCTTCTCAGAAGGCGGGCGACGACAAGTCGGCGCCGATAAAAATTGGTGTGGTTACCTCCATGACCGGTGAACGGGCTCTGACCGGCCAGTACACCAAGAACGGCGTACTGATGGCGATTGAGGACATCAACGCCCAAGGCGGCGTCAACGGACGCAAACTCGAAGCAGTCTTCGAAGACGACAACGGCAACGACGCCGGCGCAGTCAACGCTTACAACAAACTGTCCGGCAGCGGCGTAGCCGTTATCATCGGACCGATCTACAGCAACATGGACCTGGCGATGGAGCCCAGCATCAAGAAAGCCGAGATTCCCACGCTGGTCATCGGCAGCAGCAACGACATCGCCAAACGGAAAAATCAGTGGATGTTCCAGGCCCGTACGGCTGACGCCGTATCCGCCACCGCTCTGGCCAAATATGCCGCAAATCAGCTGAAACTGAAGAAAATCGCCATCCTGCATGAAACCGACAACTTCGCCTCCGGCGCTGCGGCTGTCGCCAAGAAAACCCTCGAAGACCTTGGCAATCCGCCTGTGCTTGTCGAGTCCTATAACGGCGGCGACAAGGACTTCACCCCGGTACTGGCCAAAATCAAAGCTTCCGGCGCTGACGGCGTCCTGGCATGGTCCCAGCAGGTCGAGGCCGGCCTGATCATGAAGCAGATGAAATCCCTGGATATCAATGCTCCGCTCATCGGCTCCAATTCCTACATCACCAAGATCGCTATCGACCTGGCGAAAGAGAACGCCGAAGGCGTTTATTCCGTCGCCGACTATGTAACCACAACTCCCCTGCCCAAGGGCGCGGACTTTGCCAAACGCTACAAAGCGAAATACAACATCGACTCGGAATTCAACTCAGCCATGTGTTATGACGCTCTTTCGCTGGCAGCCGAAGCCCTGAAGAAAGCGAACTCCACCGATAAAAACGCCGTACGGCAAGCTATGGCTTCGATCAAAGACTTTGTCGGCGTATCCACCACTTTCAGCTTTGACGAGAACAACGTCGGCGGCACCGGCGTATGGGTTGTTCAGACCAAGAATGGCGTGCCTCAGGTAATTGAAGCAATCAGAGGCCGGTAACATTTCGAAGGACAAGGGGAGTAAGAGCATTCTTACTCCCCTCCCAAAAGGGGGAAAGTAATCAATGTTTTTGCAGCTGATCATTGCCGGTTTGGCGATGGGTATCGTTTATGGGCTGGTTGCGATGGGTTTCGTTCTGATCTTCCGGGCCGTGGGAGTCGTCAACTTTGCCCAGGGCGATTTTTTGATGGTCGGTGCTTTCGTCGCCTATAGCCTCACCGCCCAGCTTGGTCTGCCCATGGGGGCTTCCCTGGGGGTATGCGCCCTCCTTATGGGACTGTTTGGGATCCTGTTCCATTTTCTCACCTACTGGCCATTAAGGAAATCCTGGGATATCACGGTTATCATAAGTACGATAGGGGCAGGCATCGCCATGAAAGAAATCGCCACTATCATCTGGGGACCGGCACCCCTTGGTGTTGACCCCATCGTCCCCGGGTTGTTCAAATTCAGCACCGTATCCATCGAATGGCAGTTCATCCTGACCATCGGGATAGCGGCACTGCTCATGGGCGGGGTCTTCATGCTGCTGGAGCGGACCTATCTGGGCCATATTCTTCAGGCTACAGCCCAGGATCAGTACGCGGCAGCCTTGATCGGAATCCCGGTGGTTGTGGCCACAGGCCTGACCTTTGCCATCAGCGCGCTGATCACCGGCGTAGGCGGCCTGCTATTGGCGCCGATCTTCTTTGTCACCACCACCATGGGGGGGATCACCGGACTGAAAGCCTTCGCGGCGGTGATTATCGGCGGCTTTGGCAGTGTTCACGGCGCGATCATCGGCGGCATTCTGGTCGGTTTTGTCGACACATTTTCCGGGGCTTACATTTCCTCGACCTATCGTGACGCCATAGTGTTTTTGTGCTTGATTCTGGCTTTGATTGTACGACCGCAGGGGATTTTTGGCGAAAAAATCGCCGAAAAGGTTTAGGTGGCACAAATGATTTTAAAAAGCAGATTATTATGGATGATAGCTATATTAATTGCGGTGGCCGCAATCGTGATACCGACGGTGTCGTCGAACTACATACTAAGGGTCGTTAATATAACTATGATCACTTATATATGTGTGCTGAGCATGTTCGTCGTTTTTGGGATGGCCGGACAGATCTCCTTTGCCCAGGCAGGTTTCTGGGGGATCGGAGCCTATATTACCGCCATCCTCACCGCGAAGCTGCAGGTGATCCCGCTCGTCGCCATGTTCGCCAGCATCATCGGCGCCGGGTTGATTGCGGCGATTCTCGGGCTGGCGCTTTTTCGGCTCCATGGCCATTATTTCGGTTTTTCGACCATCGGCGTGGTCATGATTCTGAACGGTCTGTTTCAGAACTGGAAACCGGTGACCGGCGGAGCCGACGGTATTGGCGGCATTCCGTCGTTTGGGATAGGCTCGTGGGAACTGGCCAGCGAAACGGACAATTTTCACCTGATTTTGGTTGTTGTTATCTTAGTCAGCGTTGTCACTTATTTCTTGCACCGTTCTGCCCTTGGCCGCTCGTTTATGGCCATCAGGGACAACGAGATTGCCGCGAAATGCATGGGAGTGAACAGTTACCGGACGAAAAACATCGCGTTTACACTGGGAGCGATGTACTGCGGTATTGCCGGTTCCCTGTTCGCCTTTTTGAGCAGCTATATCAGCGCTACGACCTTTACCTTTAACCAGTCCAGTTTATATCTGGTAATGCTTATGCTGGGGGGCTACAACACCCTGGCGGGGCCGATTGTCGGCACCACCCTGCTGATGCTGCTGCCTGAATGGGTAAGGTTCCTGCAGGAGTATATCCTGCTTATCTACGGCTTGGGAGTTATGGTGCTGATGGTGGTTATGCCTGATGGACTCATCGGAGGGGGGATGAAAGCCTATGAATGTTTCCGCAAAAGAGGTTGTACAAAAGAGCCCAGTAATGATGTTGGATAAGCTGAGTAAGCGTTTCGGCGGGGTTGTCGCCGCCGATGAAGTTTCCTTCAATCTCTATTCCGGGGCGATTCACGGCCTGATCGGCCCCAACGGATCAGGGAAAAGCACGATGCTGAACCTGATCAGCGGCGTTACGGATATGGATGGCGGCGATGTCATCCTGGACGGGGAGTCGATCACCAAGCAGCCCAACTACATGCGGGCGAGGCTGGGGATTGCCAGAACCTTCCAGCACCCCAGACTCTTAAAGCGCTGTGACGTCAGAACCAACCTGTATCTTGGCAGCGACTTGGCCAATATGAAGAAGAATTCGTCGCCGTTTGTCCTGGAAGAACTGCTGGAGGCAGCAGGTCTGAAGATCAGCATGGATGATTCAATCACTACCATGTCCTACGGTCAGCAGAAGCTGTTCGAGATCGTCAGAGCCCTTTTGACCAACCCGAAGGTGGTCCTCCTGGATGAGCCGGCTGCCGGTCTCAATACCAAAGAGATGGAACGGGTGGAAGCCCTCATCAATCTTGCCGTGAAAAATAACGCGGCCGTCCTGCTGGTGGAACACTCCATGGACCTTGTCATGAACCTGTGCAATGTGATCACTGTGCTGAATTTTGGCCGCCAAATCGCCGAAGGCGTTCCCGAGGAAATCCAAAGCAACGAAGCTGTTATTGAGGCGTATCTGGGGAGGGGCCGAAGTGCTTAAGATCAGTAACCTTTACTCCTACTACGGAAATATTGAAGCCTTGCACGGAGTGGATGTCGAAGTAGGCAGCAACGAAATCGTTGCCCTCATCGGCAGCAACGGCGCCGGGAAATCCACCCTGCTGCGGTCGGTATCCGGCCTGATCACCCGCAATGGAGAAATCTTGTACAACGGCGAGAATATCGGCAAGAAGAGCCCGCGATCCATCGCCAAAGCTGGCGTACTTCATGTTCCCGAGGGCCGGCATGTGTTTCCGGGCCTTACCGTACAGCAAAATCTTGAGGTCGGCAGCGTTTCCTGGCGCGGCATCGGCGGCGCCAGTCTGGAAGGGGATCTGGAGAAGGTATTTTCCCTTTTTCCCCGGCTGCAGGAACGACGCAAACAATATGCCTGGAGCCTCAGCGGCGGCGAGCAGCAGATGCTGGCGATCGGGCGGGCCATCATGGGGCGGCCGAAGCTGTTGATGCTGGATGAACCGTCAATGGGGCTGGCGCCGAAAGTAATCGACGAGCTATTCGTGAAAATAGTTGAAATCAATTCCATGGGGGTTCCAATCCTCCTGGTTGAGCAAAACGCCCTGCTGGCGATGGAAGTATCGCAAAAAACCTATATCCTGGAAGGCGGCCGGATCGTCCTGTCGGGAAGTTCGAAAGATGTTATCAAGGACGCCAGGGTCAAGGAAGCCTATCTGGGAAAATTGAAGGAAAAAGTAGTCTAGAACAGCGAAAGACAGGTGACGGTTGTGAAAGGTTTAGTGAAGTACGCAAGAGGAAACGGCAACATGGAGATCCGCGACGTTCCGGAACCGAATCCCGGTGCGGGGCAGGTAAAAATCGAAGTCAAGGCGGCAGGGATTTGCGGCTCCGATCTGCATATCTTCCATGATGACATTGACGGAATTCCCATCAACGCCCCGGTTATCACCGGCCATGAGTTCGCCGGCGTGGTTTCGGCGGTGGGGGACGGTGTCACCAAATGGAAAGTCGGCGACAGGGTGACTTCCGAGACGGCCTTCAGTTTCTGCGGCGACTGCCATCATTGTCGGACCGGTTTTTACAATCTATGCAACAATCGCCGGACGCTGGGTTACTGGTACAACGGTGCTTTCGCCAAGTATACGGTGGTGCCGCAGGAAAGAATTCACCGTCTGCCGGAACATATCGACTTCGTGTCTGCGGCGCTCTGCGAACCGCTGGCCTGTGTGACTCACGCCGTGATGGAACTGACTAAGCTCGAAGCCGGCGATGTCGTCCTGGTGAGCGGACCGGGGGCTATCGGGCTTCTGGCGCTTCAGGTGGCCAAGGCCCATGGCGCCACGGTGGTTGTCAGCGGCACCAACATCGACCGGGAACGGCTGGAAATGGCCAAGAAACTTGGGGCCGACCGTACCGTCGACGTTACCCAGGAAGATATCTTCGCGGTGATGAAAGAAGTCACCAGCAAGACAGGCTTTGACGTACTGCTGGAATGTTCCGGTTCGCCGAAAGCGGTGGATGTAGGTCTTCTGCTGACCCGCAAGGCCGGACAGTATACCCAGATCGGTCTGTTCGGCAAACCGCTCCAGGTCGATTTTGAAAAAATCTGTTACCGGGAGCTGAAAGTCACCGGATCGTTGGGTTCGACCTGGACCTCCTGGGAAAAAGCCATCCAGTTCTTGAGCGAGGGAAAAGTCAATACGAAAATTCTCGCTTCCGATATCTTCCCGATTACCGAATGGCAGACCGCTTTCGACAAGTTCGAGAAGAAAGAGGGCTTCAAACTCGTTTTGACGCCGGTGTAAGTTGCTGGCCCCTGGTTAGAGAATATCCCAATAGTAATAAAATCCAGGGGGGCCTTCACGGCCCTCTTGGGATATCCGCCGGAGTTTCTCAGGCTGATTTTGAGGAGTGATGATGATGAAACTGGAAGACATCAAAACTATCTGTAATCTGGGCACCGGGACCATGGGCTTCGGCACCGCGGTGATGTTTGCCATGGCCGGCTATCAGGTCCGCATGTTCGGCCGCTCCGAGGCCAGTCTCCAGCGGGGCTTCGGCAGTATCGGGACAACCCTGAATACTTACCAGGAAAACGGCTTGGTCAAAAAAGAGGACATTCCGGCGATTATCGGGCGGATCCGGGGGGTGACCTCTTTGGAAGAGGCGGCGGCAGACGCCGACTTTGTCATTGAGTCCATCGCCGAGGATCTGGCTGTCAAACAGGAGGTTTTCGCCAAACTGGACAAGCTTTGCCGTCCTGAAACCATTTTTGCCACCAACACCTCCGGGCTGAGTCCCACGGCCATCGCCGAAGCGTTAAACCGGAAAGACAAGTTCGTCGTGACCCATTTCTGGAATCCGCCCCACCTTGTGCCGCTGGTGGAGGTGGTGCCAGGCAAACACACCTCCCAGGAGACGATGGATATCACCTGGAAGCTGATCGAGCGAATCGGCAAAAAACCGGCGGCCCTAAACCGGGAGGCCCTCGGCTTCATCGGCAACCGTCTGCAGTTCGCGCTGTTGCGGGAGGCACTGTACATCGTCGAGTCCGGTATCGCCAGCAAGGAAGCCGTCGATGTGACGGTCAAATACAGCCTGGGACGCCGCCTAGGGGTCACCGGCCCCATCGAAAGCGCCGACCTTGGCGGACTTGATATTTTCAACAACATTTCGGGCTATCTGATGGCCGACTTGTGCGACAGCCACAGCGCTCCGCCGAGGTTGGCCCAACTGGCGGGCGAAGGCAAACTGGGCGCCAAAACCGGCAGCGGCTTTTACGACTGGCCGCAGGAGGAACTGACTGAACTGCAAAGAAGGCGGGCCGACATTCTGATCGAGTGGCTGCAGAAGGATAAGACCGTTACCTTTTAACCGCAGAATCTTTTCATCCTTTTCCACGGAAACCGCTTCTGACAAGACAAGGGCGTCTTGAGCAAATGCTCACGACGCCCTTTATCATCTATTCTGTAAACTCGATGTCGATCTGCACCACTTCCGACCGGCTGCCGATGCGGATCGGCGGGCCCCACGTTCCGTAGCCGGACGACACGATCACCTGCAAGGGCCCCAGCCGGAGGTAACCCCAGTCCACCGCGAAAACCCGCCGGGTTATCAGGTTGTTGGGGAAAAACTGGCCGCGATGGGTGTGTCCGGACAACTGCAGGTCGACGCCCTGCTGGCGGGACTCGGCCAGCGCAGCTGGCTGGTGGTCCAGCAAAATGACCGGCAGGGACCGGTCGACCCCGGTCATGATACCGGCAAGCGTCGCCCGGGCGGCGCCGGAGAAGCGGCCGAGGCTGTATTCATCCCGACCCGCCAGGTAAAAGCTGTCGGCGATTTTGACGACCTTGTCGCGCAGCACCGTTATACCGGAGGCTTCCAAAGCGGCCGCAGCCTGTTCGGCCTGACCGCCGATATATTCATGGTTGCCGAGGACGGCAAAAGCTCCGAGCCTGGTCTTCAGCTGCCGCAGAAGCTGCGGCATTCCCTGGTCAAGGAAATAAGTGACGTTTTCGTCGATGGTGTCACCGGCGAAAAACACGATATCCGGATCGAGGCTGTTGACCAGTTGGACCAGAGATTCCAGCCGGCGATTGGCCACGATGGGACCCAGGTGAACGTCCGAGACCAGGACTGCGCTGAGCCGCCTGAGACCGCCGGCGGATTTGGCGATGGCGAGGCGGTGGCGGCGAACCACCGGGCGGCTGGCATTCCAGCTTCCGTAGGCCAGCACGGCAAAAACCGCCGACCATGTCACAAGGCCGATCACCTCAGGCCTGACGTGATCGTTGGGCAGTACCTGCAGCAGGCTGGCCGCCAGGCGCAGGAAATCGGCCCCCAGCCAGGCGAAGAAAGCATAATAGGTGATGGCGATCCAGTAGCCGCCGATGAGCGCCACCGCTTTGCTGCGTGACCCGATGGCATACAGGCGGCGGATCCGGTTGACGATCGGAGTCGCCGCAAATAACCACCACAACAGCCAGAAAGCGGCCGCTGACACTGGCAGTAAAGCGCCGAGGGTTTGCCAGGTTCTGAGGGCGATATAGTAATTGATTGTGGTAAACAGCAGCAAAAAAACACTGATAAAAGTTGCGAACGACAGACGCATTCAATCCTCCCGGCTTGTTTGCTATAAGTATATCACGAAACACCGGCGGTTAATAACCGCCGAAGATAGGCCTGCGCCGCAGAAACCCGCAGGAGGACCGGCAGGAGCGGCGAGGAAGCCGGTAGACGGATTTGGAAAAGGTTTTTGAACAGTGAAAAAAAAGAGGAATTTGCCGATTTGACGACGAAATCCATCTGGGTTATTGACCCAGTAGTCACTCAAGTCCCGCGGCAGGGGAAGGTTGAGCTGAGGCAGATCGAGGAGGTATACCAGGTGATGATCAGACGTTGGAGCAGACATTATACTTTTGGGCTCGTGGTTTTGGGGCTGACGGCCGTTATGACTGGCTGCAGCCGGCCGGCCGCGCCGGCTCCTGCCGCGGTGGAAGTGAAAGCCATGCAGGTAATCCAGCGGGATACAACTGTTACCTATGAATTCGTCGGTCAGGTGATCGCGAAAAACGAGGTTCAGATCCGGGCCCGGGTATCAGGCAGTATCGTCGGCAAGATGGTGAGCGGCGGGGCCACGATAAGTGAGGGGCAACCGCTGTTCCAGATTGACCGCCGCCCGTATGAATCCGCCCTGCTGGCTGCCCAGGCAACCCTGGCCCAGTCGGAAGCCACCCTCAGCAATTCGCACCTGGACACGCTGCGTTATCAGAAACTGGGCTCGCAGCAGGCTATCGCCCAACAGGTCGTGGACACGGCTGTGGCGGTGGAACGGCAGAACGCCGCTGTGGTGGCGGCGAATCGGGCCCGGGTCCAATCGGCTGCCGACGACTTGCAGGACACGCTGATTGTGGCCCCGTTCAGCGGCCGCATCGACGTGAATGATCTGGCGGTAGGCAATTTCGTTACAGCCGGAACAACGACCTTGGCCACGATTTCCTCAGTGGATCCGGTATTCGTCCAGTTCAGTATGAGTGAGAACGAGTACCTCCGGTTGGCTCAGGTGGGGCGCGGCGCCGGGGCGGGCGACTGGGGAAACAGTCTGCAGCTTACTCTCAGTGACGGCTCCAAGTATCCGGGTGCAGGCAAGATCGAACAGGTCGACCGTGGCTTGGCCCAGGATACCGGAACGCTGACAATGAAAGCCGCCTTTGATAATCCCCAGAAGGTGCTGATTCCCGGCATGTTTGCCAGGGTAGTGGCCCAGGGCGAGGTCCGCCAAGGGGCTATGCTTATTCCACAGCGCGCCGTCCAGCAGCTGCTAGGAAAAACCTTCGTCACCGTAGTCGGGCCGGAGGACAAGGCCGAATCGCGGCCGGTGAAAATGGGGCCCCGGGTCGGCGGGATGTGGGTAGTGGAAGAAGGCCTGACCACGGCGGACAGGATTGTCGTCGAAGGTTTTTTGAAAACCCCGCCAGGCACAGTGATGAAGATAACCATGATCGGACCGGATGACCTGCAGGGTTCGTCCAAGAATTAGGGGGTAAGCCGGTGGCCAGATTTTTCATAGAACGTCCGATTTTCGCGATGGTGCTGTCGATTATCATTACTCTGGTGGGACTGATTTCGGCCTTTAACCTGCCGATTGCCCAGTACCCCCAGATCACGCCGCCTCAGGTCAGCGTTTACGCCACCTATCAGGGTGCCAACGCCCAGGTGCTGGAACAGACCGTGGCCCAGCAGATCGAGCTGCAGGTCAACGGCGTTGAGAACATGGTGTCGATGCAGTCTACCAGCGCCGATTCCGGCAACTATCAGCTTAACGTCAAGTTCGAGCTGGGCAAGGACCCGGATCTTGCCGCGGTCCAGACCCAGAACCGGGTGTTCCAGGCCAACGCCATGCTGCCTCAGGCGGTGCTGACATCAGGCATAACCGTCCGCAAAGTGTCGCCGGACAACGCCCTGGTTTTTTCCCTGTGGTCCCCCAAGAGCACCTATGACAGCGTCTTTTTGAAAAATTACGGCGATATCAACCTGATCGAGGACCTGAAACGGGTCAAGGGCGTGGGCAATATCAACGCCTACGGCGCCGACTTCGGCATGCGGGTCTGGCTCCAGCCGGACAAGATGGCCCGGCTGGGCCTTACCGCCAGTGATATCAGCCAGGTGATCAACGAGCAGAACGTCCAGGCTCCGTCTGGATCCATCGGCCAGCGGCCTTCGCCGCCGGATCAGGAATTCCAGTACTCGGCCAGCATTCAGGGCCGACTGTTGGAACCGGAAGAGTTCGGCAAGATCATCATCCGGTCGCAGCCGGACGGATCGTTCATCCGCTTGCGCGATGTCGCCAAAATCGAAATGGGCGGCCGGAACTACATGTTCGCCAGTGACATCAACGGCAAGCCGGCGGCGACCTTCGCCATCCAGCTCACCACTGACGCCAACGCCCTGGAAACCGTGAATAACTGCAAACAGGTCATCGCCGAAGCCGCCAAGCGATTTCCGCCGGACATGGATTATCGGGTCATTATTGACAGCACCTTGTTTGTCCGGGAATCGATGAAGGAAGTGGCCATCACCTTTGCTGAGGCGCTGATGCTGGTCATGCTGGTTGTGTACATATTCCTCCAGAGCGGCCGGGCGACGATGATTCCGATGCTGGCGGTGCCGGTGTCGCTGCTGGGTACCTTCGCTGCTTTTTTGGCCCTGGGGTTTTCCATCAACACCCTGACCCTGTTTGCCATGGTGCTGGCCATCGGCCTGGTGGTTGACGACGCTATTGTCGTCATCGAGGCAGTGGAGCATCATATGCGCTACAACGGCATGACTCCGCACGACGCCACTGTCCGGGCGATGGGCGAAGTGCAGGGCCCGGTTATCGCCATTGCCTTCGCCCTGATTTCAGTCTTCGTCCCGGTGGCCTTTTTTGGCGGTACGGTGGGGGTTCTTTACAAACAGTTCGCCCTGACCATTGCCGTGGCGGTGGCGCTGTCGGCGATCGTGGCTTTGTCACTGACGCCGGCGTTGTGCGCCATGCTGCTGAAGCCCTACGACCCGAATGCTCATGAAGGGTTTGTCGCCAGATTTTTTCACCGCTTCAACGACTGGTTTGAGCGGACGGTGGAAAAGTACGGCCGCGGTGTAGGGAACTGTATCCGCCGGGGGATGCTGGGCGTTGCTCTGCTGGGAGTACTGGTTATCGTCAGCGGCGTGCTGTTCGGCAAGGTGCCGACATCATTTGTTCCCGAAGAAGATCAGGGCTTTTATATCAATTCGTTTAATCTGCCGGAGGCGTCCAGCCTGAACCGCACCCAGTCGGTTGGCAACAAGATCGGCGAAATGGTGGGTAAGCAGGAGGGCGTCCAGGATGCGGCGGTAATTACCGGCGTGGATTTTCTGGCCATTGCCAACAAGCCGAACGCCGGCATCATCTTCGCTCGCCTCAAGCCATGGGCTGAGCGGACTAAAACCGAACTGGACGTCTGGCATCAGATGAATGAGACCTTAGCCATCGGCAGGAGCGTGCCGGAAGCGACGGTGCTGTCCTTTAACGCCGTTTCTCTGCCCGGTATTGGCCGATCCGGCGGTTTTACGATCATGCTGGAGGATCGTGGCGCCGGCTCTGACGCTGAAATTGACGCCGTTTCCAAACAGTTTTTGGCTACGGCACGCCAGCGGCCGGAAATTGGGACGATCTACTCCAATTTCAGGATTGATACTCCTGGCTACAAATATGAAGTCGACAGAGAGAAAGCCAAGGCTCTGGGAATTCCGGTGGACAGTGTGTTTAGTGCCCTGTCGGTCTTTTTGGGCGGTCTGGAAGTCAACGACTTCAACCGTTTCGGCCGGACCTACAAGGTCGTCATCCAGGCCGAGCCCCGCTTCAGAAACGACGCCAACGCCACCCGCTTCTTCTTTGTCCGCACCGCCGCCGGGAAGATGGTGCCGCTGGACACTCTGGTCAAACCGGTGCCGGTCAGCGGTCCCTCGGTCATTCAGCGTTTCAACGGCTACCGGACCATCCAGGTCGGCGGCAATCCGGCGCCAGGCTACAGTTCGGGCCAGGCCATCAAGGCACTGGAGGAAGTCGCTGCCCAGGTGCTGCCAGCCAGCTACAGCTATGAATGGACCGACCAGAGCCGCGAGGAGAAGATTTCCGGCGGTCGGGCTCCCATCCTGTTCGGATTTGCGCTGCTGTTCGTCTTCCTGACACTGGCGGCTCTTTATGAGAGCTGGAGCATACCCTTCTCGGTCATATTCTGTGTGCCGATAGGGGTATTCGGTGCCTTTCTTTTCGAGTACCTGCGGAATCTGCAGAATAATGTCTACATGCAGATCGGTCTGGTCATGCTGGTCGGACTGGCCGCCAAGAACGCCATCCTGATCGTCGAATTCGCCAAGGTCCGGGTCGATAAAGGCATGGATCCGGTCCAGGCGGCCATCGAGGCTTGTACCATCAGGCTGAGGCCCATCCTGATGACCTCGCTGGCGTTCATCATCGGCTGCGGTCCCCTGGCCATGGCCACCGGCGCCGGCGCCGGCGCCCCGTACCCCAAGGGCACCGCTCTGGTGGGCGGTTTTTTTATTTGAAACACCATATTTAAATTAATCATAACCCTGCTAAAAGTCA
>JARLHY010000046.1 GCA_031292015.1 Negativicutes bacterium
GACCTGCTCTACATGCTCGACGGCCTGGGCATCGCCACCGGTATCGACCTTGAACAGCTGATCGCCGCCGGCCAGCAGATCTGCCAGGTGCTGGAGCGACCGAACGGCTCGCGGGTCGCACGGGTACGCCTGGGGTCGTGAACAAGCCGCGGTAACACCCCCTGTGTCACAAGGGTGTTACCGCACCCACACTCTGTGTGGCCTATACGAGTATCTCGGAAACAAAACCTGCGCCTCCCCCTTGACACGTTGCCACTCAAAAAATGCAAACCATTGATTTTAAAGGGTTTCGTAAAGTTGGCACGGGTCCTGCTATCTCTCTTGCACAACAAAAATAAAAAAATACGCAGCACCCAATAAAAACAAGACGAAACGGCTCTGACATAACAAGAACAAACGCGACAGAGGCGCAGCTAACAGATTTTTTTGGAGAAGATGTGTTTTTCAGGGGCTCGCCCCGCAACGGTATACAGAACAATAAAACTGCCCTGAGGCAGCGTCAGTACCGGTGGATCGGCAACGATGAAAACAGATCAGCGCTCAAAAAAATACGTTTGCTCTTGACCCCGGTTGGGGGTCGCACAAAACAGCGGTAAAGGGCCACGGCTTCCAAAAACAACAACAGGCCGCCCTTCAATAATAAAAAAAGAGCATGTAGAAATACCCTTGAGGGGAGCCCAGGCTCCCCTCAGTGCTGTCTGGGGTTCGAGATTTTGCCCCGCCCACGCACTTCCTGAAAAATCCCCCTATTAAATGAACAAAACCTCCGCGAGCGGTGCTCGCTGGCGCAGCGCCGCAACCCAGGGCGACGAATGGCGCGAGCGGGTGGCCGACCACATGGCGCTCTACACCCCGATACGTTCAACGAACTGCAATGCGACGAGGCCGCGCAAATCGCTCAACTGCGCACAGTCGACCAACAACTGGGCCTGACCCTGCAACCGGCACAACTGGTCTTGCCGGGCGCCACGCTCAAACGAGCACAAGTGTCACGTTACGACGGCACGCCCATCGCCCAGATCACCTACCTGATCCGGCCCCTGGCCCCTTGGCGCTGCGTATCACCTTCAGCGAACACCGCCCGCGCGCAACGGCTGCCCCACCGAAACCTGGCCTGAGCCCCGAGCGAATCCTGTGAAAACAAGCCTGTTTGCGAGAAATTTGACGATTTTTTCGCATTTCATCCTTTAGCATCCTCGGCCCGCAGGGTGACCTGATGCCAATACGGCCAGGTGTCGAGTGAGCCCGATGAACAGACACTCGGGCCAAAACTTATTATCAGACAGCCAGTTACGGATTCAAACGCGGCCTGTTAGGCTTGCGCGAAAAAGAGGTGACGGGAGTTGCATACATTCAATAAGTTCAGTTTTATACTGCTCGGTGCAGCAAAATCACGATAAACCCACAAAATTTTCAACTTTGCTCCGCTAGCGTTACACTCCGCCACTTTGCCGAGGTCTGCCCGCGGCCTGACCTACGGGTTCAGGAAACGCAGGAAGGAGCCGACACATGGAAGAGTACACGCACGTGATTACCCCCAATTGCGGCCGGGAAAGCTGCCGTTCAGCTACCGCCAGCCACAATTAGAAATTTAACAGCGTTTGACGGCATCGACAGTACCGCCGATATGCCCTCCTGAACCTGAGGATTGCCATGAGCCAGAGTTTTCTCCCCTTCTCCCGCCCCAGCATGGGCGATGAAGAAATTGCCGCCGTCGAGCAGGTCCTGCGCTACGGCTGGATCACCACCGGCCCCAAGGCACAAGCACTCGAGCAGCAATTCGCCGAGCGCGTCGGCGCCCGTCA
>JARLHY010000047.1 GCA_031292015.1 Negativicutes bacterium
CCATGCCAGCAGCACGCCCAGGCCAGTGGCGAACACGCCTCCCACCACCAGCGTAGTCAAGATGGGCCACAACAACTGCCGTATGCGCCGCAGGTTCAGATAAAGCGGAACCGCCAGGGCTACGGTGGCCGGGCCCAACAGAATACTGAGGATCTCGGTGCTCTTGCGGTATTCCACGTAGGTCAGGCCGCAGCTCAGGAGTACACCGACAACCAGCATCATGGAAACCAGAACCGGCTGCAGGAAAATCCAGCGGGTTCGCTCATACGCGGCCAGTGCCAATTGATAGGCGCCCAGGGTGATGCCGATACCGAACAACGGATGATGAGTGACCGAGCCGACGGCACCGTGCCAGTCAAGATTCATGGGGGGCGCTCCGATGGGCGCGGCGATCGATCAGCCGCTGCATCAGCCAGCCGACAAAGGCCATGGACAGCAGCAACGACACCACCAGGGTGCCGGCAATGGCCCAGAAGTCCGCGGCAATGTCGGCGGAATAGACCATCACCCCCACCGCTGGCGGCACCAGCAACAGCGGAAGGTAACGCAGCAGGCTGCTGGCGGCATCGTTCAAGGGCGCACTGACTTGACCGCGAATGATCAGGAAGATCAGCAGCAACAACAGGCCGATGATCGGCCCCGGTAATATCGTGAAAAACAAATGATTCAGTGCAGTACCCATCAACTGAAACAGTACCAACCACGTCAAACCACGTAACAACATGAATAATCTCCGATAGGCACGCGATGTCATTATAAGCACGGCCCCACCTGCGCCATAAACCGTCATTCGCCAAAGGCCGATGGGCTTGACCCGCGCCGGGCAGCATGTTGATCTACGGTTTCGAGTTACCCACAGCACACGAAGTGAAAAGATGCCAACAAGGAGAGTCCGATGCCCTATGTACCTGTTGCAGAGCTGACGCAGTATGTTGGAAAGGAACTGGGACGTTCCGAATGGATGATCATCGATCAAGCACGTATCAATCTGTTCGCCGAAGCCACCGGTGATTATCAGTTCATCCATGTCGACCCGGAAAAAGCTGCGAAAACCCCATTTGGCAGTACCATCGCCCATGGCTTCCTGTCGCTGTCATTGATCCCCAAATTGATGGAAGACATCCTGGTGCTGCCCGAAGGCCTGAAAATGGTCGTCAACTATGGCCTGGACAGCGTGCGCTTCATCCAGCCGGTCAAGGTCGATTCCAGAGTCAGGCTCAAGGTCGACCTCGCCGAAGCGACCGAGAAAAAGCCCGGCCAATGGCTACTAAAGGCCACGGCCACCCTGGAAATAGAAGGTCAGGAAAAGCCCGCCTACATCGCCGAGCCCCTGTCCCTCTGCTTCGTGTAAGCCCTCATACAGGTGAAACAGCCTGAATGGCTGTTTCACCCATGACGTTCTGCGGCATACTCGGGCCCTTAATTGCTCGGATCCAGCCATGCGCCCACTCGTCCCTCTCGCCCTGACCCTGCTGATCACTGCCTGCGGCGACGGCGAATCACTTTCGCCCCCCGACGCACGCCTGCCCGACGGTGGTCGTTATCGGGGCGAAGTGATCAATGGCCTGCTGCAGGGCCGGGGCCGGATCGACTACCCCAATGGCAGCTGGTACGCCGGCCAGTTCCTCAATGGCCAGTGGCACGGCGAAGGCGAATGGCACGGCAGCAATCACGAGGTCTATCGCGGCCAATTCTCCCAGGGGCTGTTCCAGGGCCAGGGCACGCTGGTCGCCAATGGCGCCACCTATACCGGCGGCTTCAAGCAGGGCCGGCGCGACGGCGAAGGCTCGCTCAAGGACACCGGGCAAACCTATCGCGGTGAATTCAAGGCTGACCAGTATTCCGGCGCAGGGCACCTGGAGCTGGCTGACGGCAGTGAATACCAAGGGCTGTTTGCCAATGGCAAACCCAACGGCGAAGGCATCCGCAGCGATGCCGACGGCAACCAGTTCAGTGGCAACTTCATCAACGGCCAACTCGAAGGGCACGGCACCTTCACCGGCGCCGAGGGCGACCAGTACATTGGCAGCTTCCACAACAACCAGCTGCAGGGCCGCGGCCGTTATGAAAGTGCCGATGGGGATGTGTGGATCGGCCAATTCAAGGAAGGCTCGCTGACCGGCCAGGGCGAAATGTTCGGCAACGATGGTAGCCACTACAAAGGGCAGTTCCAGGACTGGCATTTTTCTGGCACAGGGACGCTCGAGCTGGCCGACGGCAGCATTTACCAGGGCGGGTTCGACAATGACACCTACCAGGGCAAGGGCACCCTGACCCACAAGGACGGCAGCGTCGAAATCGGTCAATGGGTCAATAGCCAACGGGTGCGTGATGCCCAGGGCAAATTGCTGCCCGACACCCTGGAACTCGGCCTGCTCAACCAGGGCACCCTGCTGGAAAAGGCGCTGGCCGCTGTGCCCGCCTCCACGCCCGCCATTGAACTCTATAGCCTGACCCTGGCCGGCGACGGCAAGCAAAGTGTATTCATGCGCGAGGCCGACTACGTCAATAAAATGTTGGCCAGCCGCTTCGGTGCCTACGGCCAGATCAACCTGATCAACCAGCGCGACCACTTCGACGATCGACCGATGGCCAGCCGCGAAACCCTCAGCCGCGCAGTACAGACCCTGGCCGAGCGCAGCGGCCCGGAAGACCTGATATTCATTTACCTGACCAGCCACGGCACCCATGAGCATGAACTGGTACTGGACATGCCACGCCTGCAACTGGCTGACTTGCCCGCCGACGAACTGGATGCCGTACTCGCACCGCTGAAAAACCGCGACAAGATCATCGTCATCTCGGCCTGCTACTCCGGCGGCTTCATTCCGGCCCTCAAAGATGACCGCACCCTGATCATGACGGCCTCCCGGGCCGATAGAGTGTCCTTCGGCTGCTCCGAAGAAGCTGACTTCACCTACTTCGGCGACGCCTTGTTCGCACAAGCGCTGAATCAGACCGACGACCTGCAACAGGCCTTCAACCTTGCCCGCGCCCACGTGGCCGAACGCGAGAAGGCCGAAAATTACGAGGCCTCAGACCCACAGATCTGGGCGCCGAAAGCGGTACTGGCCCATTGGCAACGGTTGCGCCAGCAGCAGGCAAAAAGCGCATTGCAAAGTGCGGCAGCTGGAGCGGCAAAAAGTGTCGGGACGCACTAAGCTGATGTGTAACAAGGGAGAGACATCATGTACCTGACGCCCCAGCACATCCTCATCGCCGGAGCTACCGGCCTGACAGGTGAACATCTACTCGATCGGCTGCTCAACGAGCCGACCGTCAGCCGGGTACTGGCGCCCACTCGGCGCCCCTTGGCCACACATCCACACCTGGAAAACCCGGTCGGTACCTTCACTGAACTGCTGCCTGAGCTCCACGGCCGCGTCGATATCGCCTACTGCTGCCTGGGCAGCACCATCAAGCAGGCCGGCTCCCAGGAGGCCTTTCGTGAAGTCGATCATGACTTGATCGTGGCCTATGCCAAACGTGCCCGCGAAATGGGCGCGCGGCATCTGCTGGTCATCAGCGCCATCGATGCCGACGACAAATCGAAGATTTTCTACAATCGGGTCAAGGGCGAGACCGAACGCGACCTCAAGGCCCAGAACTGGCCACAGCTGACCATCGTGCGGCCTTCCCTGCTACTGGGCAACCGCAGCGAACCACGGCTGGCCGAGCAACTGGCGGC
>JARLHY010000048.1 GCA_031292015.1 Negativicutes bacterium
AGTCTGCCGCCGACACCCGAAGAGCCGTAACCGTGAATCAGTTTGACGACCTTCGCCCCCTGGGCGCGGGCCCGAATCAGTTCTCCGACCAGCCTGTGGCTTGCTTGCTCGACTGTCGGCATGCCATGTTCCAGATTGATGATGATTATTTTTGTTGCCATAATAGTCGATTTCGTCCGGAATGGCCTTTTTCCTGCAAGAATGAATTGGGGATGGAAGAAGCCGGCGGAAGGTTTCTTGTTTTGAGCTTTGACAATTGCCCCGGAAGCCGGGGGTGGCTGGTCGGGAGTAGTGGTGGTAGCGCGATGCGAAAAATGATATAATGATACCCGAAGGTTTTACCAGTTTAAAGGAGATTCTTGGGTTTGATGAAAAATGTCTATGATGAAGTTCAATATTTTTACACTTTGGAAGTGACCGAAGATGCAGCTATCAGTCGCGAGTGGGTGGAAGGTTTCCTGCGGCAAAAGGCCTGGCAGGGAGCCACCGACGACGAACTGCGGGATATATGGCAGAATCTGAAAATGTTCGTGCTGTACCTGGACAACACCGACGCGGATTACCTGGAAGAAATTCCGTATCAGGAATATAGCCGCGTGATTCATTGGTTGGCCGGTCATGTCAAAGGATTTAAGGCGACTCTGAAACCGGTTCGTCGTTTTTTTGCGGTACTGCTCGAATTTTACCGCCACCTGGCCCTGAAGAAAATCGTTGCCGACACGTCCGAACTGGAGTTTGCCGCCCAGGAAATTGCCGGCGGGAAAAAGATCAAGCTGGTGGAAGACCGGGGGCCGATCCTGCGGAAAAATGCCGGCGCTCTTGCCTCGGAAGTCGATTCCGTGGTAGGGGATATCATCGAAGGCCTGATGGTCAAACTGGGGACTTTCTTTCAGAAAAAAGAGTTTAATGATGATTTTCAGCGGGCCTTGTTTCTGTTCGCCGGTCCGCTTAATTCCATTCCCGATCCTGAACCAGGCGAGTTCAGCATGTTCTGGCAGGAATTTTGGGACTATTTTTTGTTCGATTATCATTTGCTGACAAATGACCTGTCGCCGCTCAGACATTTTTACGGTGCCAACCGCGCCGAGCTTGCCTCCGAAGAGGCCCAGATCCTCAGCGATCTGCTCAACGCCAAGTTCACCGTATTCACGGTTTACCGGGTGGTGAATCATGACTGGATCGAATGCATCAATCTGTTTACTGAGGAAAAGTTCCGCCTGCCGCACCCTGACTTCGACTATAAAGCCATGAAACAAATGCTGTTCTTCGGCCACGTGTTCGCCGAGGATACGGTGATGGTGAACTATATTACCAGCATCGAACTGAGCGCCAATCTTCGCCGCCGGATTAAAGAAGAGGCTGTCCGCCAGAAGGCGATTTTTGAGATTCAGCAGCCGGAGGCCGGCTGGGGCGACTTTTTTAGCCGGCACGCCCTGGCTTTTCGCCATACGGTGGATGTTCTCATCACCCTGGCCAAAGTCAATGTCACTCCGTTCAACCAGCTGGGACGAACCTTCCCGCAAGGCTCGGAAAAGCGGAAGCCGGACGAGCGGGTCAGCGAAATGTTTGTCTCCTTGATGCCGGAGTATGGTTTTTCCCTTCACGACCAGCGGCTTGCCGGGCGGTTGTGGAATGATTTCAGTCAGCTGGCCAAGGTCACTGTCCGGAAAACCGGCGCCTGGGCAGCGGCTGTGATCTATGTCTTTGCCCAGATCAACTCGCCCCAGGGCATTTCCGCCGAACAACTGGCGGTGGATTTCGAGGTTTCAACCTCCAGCGTGTATGCGAACCGCGACAAAATCTTCAAGGCCCTGGAACTGGCCAAATTCGATCCGCGTTATCTGAACGAAGAAGGATTCATCTATTCGCTATTTTCGTCATAGAGGGAGGGAGCGTCATGCAATGCGCCAACTGCGGCAGGGAATTGGAGCCGCAGGAACAGGAATGTGTCCAGTGCGGGCGGCCCCGGAGCGAAGTCCAGGTGCTGACCCGGGAGGAACGGGACAACTTCCAGGGGGTCACGCTGGATAACGGTCAGACGGAACAGCGCGACTACGAATACGAAAGCAGCGGTCCGAGCCACCGGGTCTATGTCCGTCAGGTCACTTTCGGTTCTGGCAAGATGGGCTTTGGGACCAAGCTGCTGATCGCCGCCGTCTTCGCTTTTCTGATTTTCGTGTTTTTGCCGCTGGCCCTGTTCGTTATTGTGGCTGTAAGCCTGATATGGTTTGTTTTCCGGCTGCTCGGCCGGTAGGGAAAAGCCGCCTCGAAAGAGGCGGCTTTGTTGCATCACAATGTCTAAAAGGCTCCGGTATTATTGTAGGTCGGCGTTGTTTTATTTTTGAAGTGTTCCAGAACCTGGTCGATATCCTCCAGCAGTTTGTGCTTGTCCTGGGGCAGGGTGCCGGCCAGCGGCAGGAAGTTGGAGACATGGTTGCTGCGGAAGATGCAGGGATGGGCGACTTCAATATTTTCCATCATCAGTTTGAGCTCCAGCAGCAGTTCGTAGGGGGACAGGGGAGAGAAGGCGCCGCTGTCTGCGGCGGCCCGCAGCGGCGTGCCGTCATGGAGCATCAGGGTGAGGGCGCTGAGCATCGTGGGATTGATGGCGCTGACCACTTTGGCGGTGTTGAGGGCATGCTGGGTGGTCTTTTCCCGGCCGCCGAGGCCGAGGATGACCATGGTCGACAGCTTGATTCCTGACGCCAGCACCCGTTGGCCGGCGGCGATCATGTCCGCTCCGGCGGCGCCTTTGCAGACCGTCTCCAGCACTTCGTCGTCGCCGCTTTCGATGCCAAGGTAGATAATCTGCAGACCGGCGCTCTTCAGGGCTGCCAGTTCTTCCGGCGTTTTCCGGAGGATATCCTGGGGTCCGCCGTAGCAGGTGACGCGGCTCAGTTTCGGGAAGGCGTCGTGCAGCTGCCGCAGGACCTCCAGCAGTTTGTCGGTTTTGAGGACCAGAGCGTTGCCATCCGCCAGGAATACCCGGCGCAGACTGGGATAATGGCGGGCGGCCTGCTTGATCAGGGCCGAGATTTCTTCCGGCGGACGGGTCCTAAACTTCACGTCCCGATACATGGCGCAAAAGGTGCAGGCGTTGTGGGAGCACCCGACGGTGACTCGTAATATCAGGCTTTTGGCCTCGCTCGGCGGGCGGAAGACCATGCCTTCGGCGTTGTCAAAGTACATCAATAAGCCTCCTTGCAGTAAAACGGTTAGTGCCGCGTGGCGGCGATCAGCTGCGCCTTTAGCTTCAGGTAGTTTGCCGTGAAATAAGGCTGGTTCTGGGCTTCGCGGTGATCAAAGCCGTAGGCCCGCCGGCTGATTGCGAATATCGGCGGAGCCTGGATCCGTTTGGCGACGCCCATACCGGTGTAGAGTTTCCACCATCGTTCAAGATCGGTGATAAACTCTTCCGGCCCGGCGAATAAGCGGCTGACCAGTTTTGGCTCACAGCCCAGGCGATTTTCAAGTTCGCCTGCCGCATACCAGGTGAGGATGTCTTCCGGGGTCGCCCGGTTCCACCATTCCATGAATGCGCGGAAAAGATAATCGTGGTAGGGATAGACCAGGGGGTCGCCCTTGCCTTCATCCACAGCCTGGTCTGGCGAGAGTTCGGCGCTGGGAACAATACGGAAGACTTCCCGCGGGATGGCGTTGGCGCGGAAAATGGTATCATTCATATAGTCGCCCAAGGCGTAGACCTGATGCTTCCAGAGGTCGGCCAGGGCGGCGAGAAAACCGGCCTGATCGCCATACAGGGTAGAGTAGCCCACCGTCAGCTCGCTTTTGTTGGCGTTGCAGGTGAAACCGCCGCCGAAGGCTGCGGCCAAGCCTGCCAGTACCCGGGCCGAGCGGTCGCGGGCCTGGATGTTTTCCGCCATGAACGACGAGACGCCCAAGGTAGTCTTTTTTCCGGTGCCGAGATTGACCACCGAAGTCTTGCTCAGTTGGCTGACGGTCAGATCCACTGCTTCCTGAATGGGGATGACGGTATAATAACAACCAAGATTGGCGGCCAGTTCCTCGGCCAGATTTTTCGTTGTCTGGGAGTTGTAGATGCTGGGCAGGTTGGCCAGCAGAATGTTCTCCGGCCCGAGGATATGGGCGTACAGCGCTGCGGTCACCGCCGAATCGATGCCCCCGGAAACGCCGACCACCACCTTTGTCATGCCGATGAGCCGCAAGAAGGTTTTAATTCCGTAGTTCAGGGTATCGTAAATGGTGTTTATGCCACTATCGTCAGGCACTTGTACCGGCGGCAGGTTTCGGCCCCCGCTTTCCAGGTCGAGCTCGACAATTTTCAGCGCCGGTTCGAAGGGCGGACAGTAGGCGATGATCTGCCCCTGATCGTCATATACGGTGCTGAAGCCGTCGAAAGCGTAGACGGTTTTGCCGTTGTTCTGCAGACCGACATTATTGACATATACCAGCGGCACGCTCGTCTCCCTGGCCTGTTTGGAAAAGACCCGGTTGCGCTTGTTGTTTTTTGCCAACGTGAAGGGAGAACTGGAGATATTGATGATCAGGTCCACCGCGCCGTTATCGCGTAAGGTGGCGCTGGGTTTGACGCAGTAGTCGTCGCACCAGCCGTCTTCACAGAGAATGCAGCCAAGCCTGATTTCCCGCCCGTCAATGTCGAGTCCTACCGGTTGGAGGAGATCCTCGACCCGGATATTCATTTCCAGGGCGAGTTTACGCATGCTGAAGAAATGCCTGGTGTCGTCAAATTCCCGGTAATTCGGCTGCAGGGTCTTGATCCGGAAAGGGTAGGGGAAGTTGGTGCCGCCCCGCAGTTGTCCGTCCTGGGCGACAAAGAAGGCGTTGTATTTGCGGACCCGGCCATCGTCGCCTCTTTTTTGCCAGTCTACGCCGACATTGCCGAATATGACGCACAGGCCGTGCGAGGCGGCAATAATCTGCCGACCGAATTCTTCGCAGTCCCGCAGGAAAGCTTGCTGTTCCCAGGTGTCGCCCAGCAGGTAGCCGGGGATGGCCATTTCGGGAAAAACAATCAGCTGGGCCTGCTGGCTGCGGGCGGTTTCGATCATTGTCAGCATGGTTTCGGTATTCAAATCCGGCCGCCCGGGGACCACTTCCATCTGGGCCAAAGCTACCTTTAGCAAAAGGACAGTCACCTCTTTATCAATTGACGATAATTTTCTTGAATATGGTAGAGGAATTGGCGAGTTGCTGTGGAAAGTGCAATTATTATTCATTCTCTGCCCTGAGGGTTATTCCTCCAGTAGGCGGAAAAAAACCAAGGAAAAGGGGAATCCGCCAATGTATGAAAAGGTTTTAGCGGCAGCCGGGCGCCTGGAAGGCGTGGCCCACAAGACGCCTGTGATGACTTCGCGCTTGCTTGACGAGCACACCGGAAACACCGTTTTTCTCAAATGTGAAAATTTTCAGCGGATGGGAGCCTTTAAATTTCGCGGCGCGTATAACGCAGTGAGCACACTGTCGCCGGATGTCCGCCGCAGAGGGGTAGTCACTTATTCGTCAGGCAATCACGCTCAGGCCATTGCCCTGACCGGAAAGCTGCTGAATATCCCTACCACCGTTGTCATGCCGTCGGACGCGCCGGCGGTGAAATTTGCCGCCACCAAGGCCTACGGGGCCAGCATCGTTTCCTATGACCGGGCCAAGGTTGCCCGTGAGGCGGTGGCTCAGCAGCTGATCGACAAATACGGTTATACGCTGATTCCGCCGTTTGACCATGAGGAAGTGGTAGCCGGACAGGGGACGGCAGCCAAGGAACTCATCGAATCGGTGGGGGAACTGGATTATCTGTTTGTCCAGTGCGGCGGCGGCGGGCTGCTCAGCGGCAGCGCCATCAGCAGCAAGCACCTCTTGCCGAGCTGCAAGGTAATCGGAGTGGAACCCGGACTGGCCGATGACGCGACTCGCTCCTTCAAAACCGGTGAACTTCAACGCATCGACAATCCCCAGACCATCGCCGACGGGCTGCGGACGCCTGCGCTGGGGAAGATCACCTTCCCTCTGGTCAGGACCTTTGTCGACGACATGGTCACCGTCGGCGAAAACGAGATTATCACTACTATGTATTATCTGTGGACCCGCCTGAAGATAGTCGTCGAACCGTCAGGCGCGGTCAGTCTGGCTCCTTTGTTCCATCATACCTTCCCGGCGCAGGGCAAGCGCATCGGCGTGATTTTGAGCGGCGGCAACGTCGATGTCCGTGAAGTCGGCGGCTTGTTCGCCGGAATCAGTGACTAAGAGCTAGGCATTTAAAGAGCCTGCAGCCAGGTTAACCCGGTTGCAGGCTCTTTTGTTCGGTTTATCAACGGCCGACATCATACACTGTCGTAGCCGCGGTTTATGGCCGGCGGGTCGATCCCGAGCTGCTCGGAGGTGAATTCCAGCCAACGACGGGCGGCGAAGGACAAGTAGCGGTCTTTGCGCCAGATAATCGAAAGCTGGAGGAAAATCTGCGGGTCGGTGAGGGCAATCGGCACAACGGTCTTCGGGTCGAGCCCGCTGCAGATCCTGCTTGGCAGGAGGGCTACGCCGAGATTGGCGGCGACCATCTGCGTCATGAACTCCCGCTGAGAAGTCTCGCAGATGATTTTAGGCTGGAAGCCGGCCAGCTTGCAGCGGTGATGAATATGGTCATACAGGCTGAAGTCCTCGCTGTAAAGAACAAAGGGTTCAGAGGCCAGAGCCGCGAAATCCACCGCCGGGTGGCCGACCAGCCGGTGTTCGGGATGGACGATCACCTGCAGCGGATCTTCGACAAAGGAGAGTACTTCAAAGATATCGGTTTTGGTCGGCAGGGTGCAGACGATGCCGATATCCAACGCCCCTTCCTGGACCGCCAGTTCGATTTTTTTCGAGCCGAACTCCAACAGCTGGATCTGGATATTGGGGAAATTTCGGTTGAATTCTCCCAGCAGCGGCGGGAAGACGGTTGATCCGGCGATCGGCGGGATGCCGATGCGGACCTTGCCCTTTTTGAGGTGAATAACATCGTCAAGTTCGACGGTCAGATTCTGGAACAGGGTGACAATCTGCTGAGCCTGTTCCTGTACTGCCTGGCCGGCGTCGGTCAGTTCCACCTGTTTCGCGTTGCGATATATCAAAGGGACGCCCAGATCCTCTTCCAGGCTTTTGATCATTTTGCTGATGGAGGGCTGAGTGATATGCAGCGTAGCGGCAGCTTTGCTGAAGCTCCCTTGGCGCGCCACTTCCAGGAAATATTCCAGATGGCGGATATCCATGCTTCCACCTCCTGCAACCTATTATACTATAAATAAAACGCATAGCAAACAATCAAGTTATGAATATTTCCTATAATACCTATGCGTCGAAGACAAAACTGCGTATCGCGTCAGGGGCGCTTTGGATGCCGCGTAGAAGGCGGTTTCGCCGGCATGGTTGAGCCTTTCCTTTCCCGGCTTTTCAGGTATCGGGTGTTGTGGTATATTCTGCCGCCGCTGGCAGCATTCCCCGGTTGTCCGGGAAAATCTAAAAAATTACAGCCGCGCGCCAGAAGGTATTTGCGCATTCCTGCCCAATTATACTAGAATAGGGGTGGCGAATTCCCAACGGCGGAACCCTGGCATGTCCGCCAAACTCCATGTGGATAGGAGAGCATAACAATGCGTAAAGCATTTTCATTAACCATTCTGGTCGCGATCATCGTGCTGCTGGCCTTTCCGGCGGGGGCAGCCTACGCGGCGGCAGCCGGCTCAAAGCCGGTGGTGGCCGTGCTGCCGGTTCTCGACAACTCGGGCCAACGGAGCGGCCGGTATGCGGCCCAGACCATCGAGGACAAGCTGGTCGGGAAATTTAGCGACGGACGTTATAACGTTCTATACGGTCAGGTGCTGCTGGACGGCTTGAAGAATCAGGGCATTGATGACGTGCGGACCGCTGATACCGCTTCCGTTCAGGCCGCCCTAGGGCGGATGAGGGTCGACTACAGCATCAGGACCGAGCTGATGTATGTCTCTCTTCAGCAGAAGGTATCCCTGCCCACGGTGCTTCTGTTCGTGAAGACATGGAATGCTACTGTTCCGTTATTTATCAACGTGATGGATGTCAATCAGGGAGTCGCTCTGTATGATTCAACCATGATCGAAACAGGCAAACACGAAGCGGTTATTGGTTTTGCCAATCAGACCAGCGCCGTTAAAAATGCCTTGGATAAGATTTTGCCCCGAATTGACCGGGAAGTCAATCTGCCCGAGTAACCCAAGACGCCTCGCAATGGCCTAAAAAGCACCAGAAATGGTGCTTTTGTTTTTTTTTGTCACACTTCGGCCACAAATTACCGTTACAATAGGGGAAACATGACAGTAAACAGGCCTGAGGAGGTGCGGTATGTGGCAAGATAGGTGGAGCCGGAGGGAGTTTTTGCGGAGGATGACCGCAGCCGGGGTTTTTTGCCTGCTGCCTGCCGCCTGGCCCCGGATTATCGGCGAAGGGGCCGGGACGGAATTGATGCTGAGTACGAAAGCCCGCTGCGTCTTTGGCGAATGGGGGGCCGACATCCGGCTGTCGTCTGGACGCTGGCAGCCGGGGAATCTCGTCAGGCTGACGGCTGAGCTGACCCTTTCCCAACCGGTGTTTGCCGGTTTGACGCAAAGCGCTCCGACAGCGGAGGAACTGCTGCTTTTGATTACCGCCGAGCGGTGTTTTGATTCAGCCGGCACCCTGCGTTTCCCGGCCGCTGACGGGATGTCGACCCTGCTGACCCCAACCGGTCTGCCCATTGAAGGCGGCACCAGCGGGGCAGTCAGCCGCTGGGCCGGCAGCCGTCACCGGAATGTCGTCGATGAGCTCCTCCGTCTGCCGGTCACGGCGCTGGAAAAGGACGGGGACTGGCAGCGGGGCCGGTTCGACAGTGAATGGAAACTGCCTGACGATCTGCCTGGCGGGATCTACCGGCTGCGGCTGGATTTTGGCTTTGCTGACGCTAAACGCAGATGGAGTTTTAACCGCGAAGGGTTCGGCCAGCGCCAGAAGGAGGCCGAAAACATGTCGCTGCTTTATTCGCCGCCGCTGGTGTGTGATGGAGTTGACGGCGCCGGCGGGAAGGTGGACGCCTCCGGGTTGAAGCCACGGCTCTGGTGGGTGCTGCTCGGCCAGTACAATTCCAACGGGTACCGGGGCGTGGTGGCGGCCGAGGACAGTGGGCGGTTCGCCCTTTCCAGCCGCAATATCATTCAGGACGAAGTAATCCTGCCGCTTTATGATTCCCGCGGCAATCGGATCGGCTATAATCTGGAACCGGTCTTTCCCCCCGACCTGATCGACAGGCAGCGGAACATTCCCTGGGATTTTTCCTCCGGCGAGCTGTCGGTGCAGGTCACCGACCCGGCCGGGCGTACGGCCGATCTCGGAACAGCCCCTTTTATCGGGGCGAAAAACGGGTTGTGGCCCACCACCGGCAATCCCCTTTTCACTAACTGGAAACCGGGGGGATATGGCCGCTACAAGGTGGTTGCCAGAGGCTGGCTGGCCGATGCATGGGGCAATCGCTACCACGGAGGCGGAACATACAGTTTCTGGATCGCCAACCGGCTGACCATGGGAACAGCCACCTTCCAGGGGGTGTCTTACCCGGTGGGCAGCCGCTACGGGCGCGACATCGGTTTCGCCCCGGCGATGCCGGCAGACGTGACGGTGCAGGTGGATCTTTATCCCTCTTCCGACAGCGGCAAGCGCCGGTCTCTCGCCTACAGCGGCAAAGCCACAGACGGAGGTGCCTTCGGCGCGGCTCAGGGCCTCAAACCGTTTCTTCTCGATGCTCCCGGCGAATATCACGCCCACATTCTGGCGACCTACACCGACCGGGAGGGGCACCTCTGGGTTTCGAGCATGCGCCACGCCGGCGTGGTTTACCCTGAAGATACACCGCTGATTGCCAGAGGCAAAAAGCTGCGGCTGGAAGGCCGGTTCGCCGACCGGGGTGAAACCCGCCGTGAGGGTTTCATCGAACAGGGCGACGGGTTCAAGCATCTGGAACACATTAACTTTCCCTACCAGGCCGGTGATGTCTTGCTGATTGCCAGCGAGGGTCAGGGAGCCAACAAGATAGAGCCTGTGCTGACCTATGAGACGAAAGGAGCCGGCACGGTTTACGAGCAAGGCTTGAACGCCATCGGCGCGACCAATCTGCGAATCGCCACCTCTGGCGGCTTGTCGCCACATCTGTACCCCGAATATATCACCGATATGGCCTATTACTACGCAGCCGCTCCGCGGCCGGGGTTCTCGGGCCGTTTTCTGGTGGGGGAGGATGGGGTGCGAGGTCCGTATTGGCCGACAAGCAGCCACAATTTCGGCGGCCAGATCGGCGCTTCGCCGAACGGCGATTCCCCGGGGGATATCTATCGGTTGATCGGCGGGGTGGTGCTGCGCCCGAAGAATCAAGAACCGAGGTACGCCGGTTATCAGGCCAGCGCTTTTATCCTTCCCAAAGGATCGGCCAACAACCGGGTGATCGCCCCGGGCGGCGAGGAGATCACCGGCGCGGACGGAAATAAAGCCCGCTTCTTCATGGTGCCGGTCCGGCCGGGCATGGTGTATCAGCAGGGGGCGATGTTTGTGCCGGTGCTCCAGATCGACCCTGTGCTGCCGGCGAATATTCGCTTCGAGCTCCGCTATCCCGGGGGAATGCTGAAAGTGGCTGAAGGCAGCGGCGACCCCTTCGGTTATTTTGTCGGCAAGGAGCGCTGGCAACTCGAGGAGCCGGGGCTATATGTTTTCAATATAAAAGCCGACTGGCAGGGTTACCCTGGCAGTGTTCCCGGGCTGCCGCCGCAGGGCGGCTATGTCTTCGTGCAGGAAAAGCAGCGACCGACCGGGGCTGCGGGTTTAGTGCTGAACCTGAGGCGCGAGCAGGCTTTTACCGCACAGGAAGGGCTGCTCATCACGGGGCAAACCACCGCCTCCCAGGTTTTTTATACCGCAGTTACGCCCGGCGCTGTGGTGGATCAGGGGGTTATCCCGGTGAACGGCGGCCAATTTGCGTACAGGGTCGATCCTCAGGTCATTCATCAGCGTATCCCTATCTACGATATCGAAAATCATCGCAGCGGCAAGCCGCAGCTTGGGCGGGTCATCCACCTTACTTTTTTCAGCCGCGAGACGGTGGATAAAATCGTCTATCACTCTTTTGCCAGAGTTATTCTCCGGGGCGGGACCGCCGTCTACGCGCAATAGATGTCCGCGCCGCGGCTGCCTTGACGGGGCGGTTTATGGCTGTTATAATACAGACAATTGAATATACGCGGTGAGGTGCCCCTGTTTAGGCAGGGGATAATAGGGAAGTCTGAGCACGTTTGCGTGCGACAGCGCGGGCCCGCCACTGTACCGGGAAGATCTTACAAAGCCACTCGTTAAGGGGAAGGCGTAAGCAGTCGATGATCCGGAAGCCAGGAGACCTGCCTGACCGTTTTACAAACCTTCGTGGAAAAGAGGCGAGTAATACCCTAGAGATGCTAGGCTTTTTGGTGTTATTCGCCGGAAAGCCTTTTTTATTTCTAATGATTGGTATAGGGGGCTAACTATGAGTTTGTTGCAGGAGACACTGGCAAAGATTGGACCGCTGGACGAAGCGGTGATGGAAAAAGTGCAAAACCGGCTGGATGCTCTTACCAAACCGGCTGGCAGTCTGGGCCGGCTGGAGGATATGGTCCGGCAGTACGCCGGCATTACCGGCGAGGAGCGGCCGGAGATTCCCGGCAAGTGCATGGTGCTGATGGCGGCCGATCATGGGATTGCAGAACTGGGAGTCAGCGCCTATCCGGTCGAAACCACAGTACATATGACCCGGAATTATCTGTCGGCCAAGGGGGCGGGAGCCAACGCCCTGGCCAATTACTGCGGCGCGGATATGGCGGTGGTGGATATGGGGGTTGCCGCCAGTGTTGGCGAATTGCCGGGGTTATGGCGGCGGAAGATTGGCCCTGGGACCCGGAATTTCACCCTTGGCCCGGCGATGACCCGGCAGCAGGCCGTTCAGGCCGTCGAAACAGGCATCGAGGTAGTGAATGAAATGGTAGAAAAGGGTTATCGCTGTTTCAGCCTGGGTGAGATGGGGATCGGCAATACAACTTCCAGCGCGGCCATCGTTGCCGCCTTCGCCGGAATCGACCCCGAGCAGGCCACCGGTCGCGGCACCGGTATTTCCGACAGCCGCCTGCAGGTAAAAATCGACGCCGTCCGGCGGGGGTTGGCGGTGAACCGGCCCAATCCGGCCGATGGGCTTGATGTCCTGGCCAAGGTGGGCGGCTTTGAAATCGGCGGGTTGGCCGGGGTGATCCTCGGAGCGGCCGCCAACCGGGCGCTGGTGGTTATCGACGGGTTCAACGCCAGCGCCGCGGGGCTGATCGCCAATGCTCTGCAGCCTCTGTGCAAGTACTATATGCTGGCCTCGCATCTTTCGGCCGAGCCTGCCCATAACAAGATGCTTGATTTGCTGGGCCTGACGGCTTACATCGATATGGGCCTTCGGCTGGGCGAGGCCACCGGGGCGTCCTTGGCTATGGATCTGCTGGATGTTTCCCTCAAGGTGCTCGCCGAAATGGCCACCTTTGAGGAAGCCGGAGTTTCCCGGCAGGATGGGTGATCAGCGCCATGAATAAGGAGGGAACTTCGATGATCGAACAATCCATCGCCGCGATAAAACCGTTGGATAGTGAAGCCATGGACCAATGCCAGCTGCGTCTGGACAATCTGACAAAACCGCTGGGCAGTCTGGCCGGCTTGGAGCAGCTGGCCCGGAAGCTGGCGGGGATTACCGGGCTGGCCCGGCCGAAAGAACTGAAGAAAAGCATAATTCTGATGGCGGCCGACCACGGGGTTTCAGCCGAAGGCGTCAGCGCCTATCCGCAGGAAGTTACCCCCCAGATGGTGATGAATTTCTGCCGGGGCGGAGCCGCCATCAATGTATTTGCCCGCCATGCGGCAGCCGAGCTTGTACTGGTGGATATCGGCGTGGCCGCCTCAATGCCCAAAATGCCGGGGCTGCGCCGGGAGAAGGTCGCATTCGGAACAGCCAATATGGCCCGGGAAGCGGCGATGACCCGCCAACAGGCGCTGGCAGCGATCGAAACCGGTATAAAAATAGCCCGGGAGGAACTGGCTAAGGGCGCAAAGGTCATCGGCCTGGGTGAGATGGGTATCGGCAATACCACGGCCGCCACGGCGATCATCAGCTGTTACAGCGACAGGCCGCTCACCGGGCTCACCGGGCCGGGAACCGGGATTACCGGCGCCGCCATGGCCAATAAAGTCCGGGTGATCCGGCAGGCTCTCACCGTCAATCGGCCGGAACCGGACGACCCGCTGGACGTTCTCGCCAAGGTCGGCGGCCTGGAAATCGCCGGCCTCGTCGGAGTGGTCCTCGGGGCGGCGGCGGGTGGCGCGGTGGTAGTACTGGACGGGGTTATCACCGCTGCCGCGGCGCTGCTGGCTGTGAAAATGGCGCCTCAGGCCAAGGATTATCTGATTGGTTCGCACTTGTCGTGCGAACCGGCCCATACTGCTGCTTTGCAGATTATCGGCGTGCCGGCTTATCTGCGCCTGGACATGCGGCTCGGGGAAGGCACCGGAGCAGCGTTGGGGATGAGGCTGATCGACGCCAGCCTCCATGTTTTGAATGATATGAAAACCTTCGGTGAAGCGCAGGTGGCGGTCGCCCAAGACGGTCCCGGCGCCCTCAGGCAACGCACCGATGTATGAAAAGCCCCCGGGAAAGCGGCTCCAGCCACTTTCCCGGGGGCTTTTCCTTTTGCGGAGCACGCAGCCTGCCGCCGAAATGACGTAAAAGACCATAATGACCAAAAGGGTATTATTTACCCTGACTAGCTGCTATTTTTATAATAAGGGTTATTGTCAGAAATTTCTCGGAAATTAAAGGAGGTATACTATGTCCAAAAAAATGGTCTATTCCTTAATTACTGTCGGCTTGCTTTTAGGCATTTGGTTTTCCCCTGTTCCCACGGGCTTGAAAGTCCAGTCCTGGCACCTGTTTGCGGTGTTTGCGGCGACCATTTGCGGCTTTATTCTCAGTCCTTTTTCCAATGGGGTTGTTGCTATGGGGAGCCTGGTGGTACTGGTTCTTACCAAAACACTGACCCTGCCGCAGGTATTGGCCGGAGCTTTCGGCGGTACTACCGTTTGGCTGGTGGTTTCGTCCTTCTTGTTCGCCAGGGGGTTTACTGTGACCGGTTTCGGCCGAAGGATCGCTTATCTGATCACCCGCTCGTTCGGCGGCAGCTCGCTGTCATTGGTTTACTCGCTGGCGGCAAGCGACCTGATCATCGGGCCGACCACTCCTTCCAACGCAGCCCGGGCCGGCGGCGTGCTGTTTCCCATCGTCAGCAGTCTGTGTGAGGTGTTTGATTCCCGCCCTGGTCCGTCTGCCAAACGAATCGGCGCGTTTTTGATGTCTTCCGTATTTCAGTTCGACCTGGTAATATCCGCCATGTTTATGACCGCGATGGCCGCCAATCCATTGTCGGTTGAACTGGCCAAGAAGACCGTAGGGGTCGAAATCACCTGGGGATCCTGGTTTATCGCCGCCCTTGTGCCTGGACTTGTTGGCTTGCTTGTGATTCCTTATCTCATGTATAAGGTGCTATGCCCGCCTGAACTGAAGAAAACTCCTGAAGCTAAGGCTTTGGCGGCAGAAGAACTCAGAAAAATGGGTCCGATGTCTGCCAAGGAAAAAGTTATGCTGGTGGTCTTCTTACTCTGTCTGACTTTATGGGCCCTGGGCGATCACCTTGGGATAGACGCCACAACGGTCGCTTTCCTGGGGATTTTGATCATGCTTGTCACCAATGTGCTCAAATGGGATGACGTGACCAAGGAGAACAAGGCCTGGGATACTCTGATCTGGATGGGCAGCGTGGTATGTATCGCCGGCTTTCTCAACACCACCGGTTTTATCAAGTGGTTTGCCGACGGGGTCAATCATTATCTGGCTGGCGTGAACTGGATGGTCGCCGTAGTTGCTGTCTACTGTGTCTACATATACTCTCACTATGGCTTCGCCAGTATGGTGGCGCACGCCACCGCCATGTCCGGGGCGCTGATGGCTGTGGCTGTGGCGGTAGGGGCTCCGCCCTTTTTGGCGGTTTTCCTTGTGGCGATTGCCGCAAGCACTTGCGGCACCCTGACCCACTACGGCACAGGTCCGGCGCCGATCTATTTCGGGGCCGGCTATGTCGATCAGGCTACGTGGTGGCGAAACGGGTTTATCCTTTCGCTGGTTCATCTTGTTATCTGGGTCGGTGTCGGCGGTCTGTGGTGGAAAGTTTTGGGGCTCTGGTAACTCTTATCTTTTGCGAAAAATTGGAGGTTGACTATGGCTGAGATGATTCGCCCGGGACAGGCGGGCACACTAGAATCCAGTGACATCATGATCACCATCGCTCCGGCGAAACCGGGGGCGGGACTGACTATTGAACTGGCCAGTCCGGTGATCAAACAATACGGGGATCAGATCCGGAAAGTTATCGGCGACACCCTCGCGGAAAACGGCGTCGGCGATGCGTTGATTCACGCCAACGACAAGGGGGCGCTGGACTGCACCATCAAGGCCCGGGTGCTTGCGGCCCTTTCCCGGTCCAGGGCGCAGGAGGTGGCGAAATGAGCGGACTCAGGCGAAGCATGATGTTCGTGCCTGGCAACAACCCTGGCATGGTGCAGAACGCCGCCATCTACGGCGCGGACACCGTCATCCTCGATCTGGAGGACTCGGTGGCCCTGGCGGAAAAAGACGCCGCCCGCTTTCTGGTCCAGGCTGCGATCAAAACCATGAATTATCCCTGTGAAGTGGCGGTGCGGATCAATCATATCAATACACCTTTCGGCCGGGACGACCTTGAGGCCGTAATGGCGGTCAGACCTGATCTTATCAGGCTGCCTAAAGCCGAGTCGGCGGCCGATATCGAGACGATCGACGCCATCATCGGCGAGGCTGAGGCGCGGTACGGATTCGCTCCCGGATCGATCAAAATGATGGCTGCCATCGAAACCGCCAGAGGGGTCCTGAAGGCTTATGAGATCGCCAGCGCCAGCCCCCGGATGGTGGCGATCGCCATTGGCGGCGAGGATTTTGTTGCCGATCTGAAAATCAAACGGACCAAGGACGGCAAGGAAATGATGGCCGCCCGCGGTCAACTGGTACTGGCGGCCCGGGCTGCCGGAATCGACGCCATTGATTCGGTGTTCGCCGACGCCAACGACGAAGAAGGCTTTATCGCTGAAACCACCATGATCAAAGAGATGGGTTTTGCCGGCAAGTCTGTGGTCAACCCGCGGCAGATCCGGTTGGTACATCAGATTTATACCCCTTCGACCCAGGATATCGAGTACGCCAAACGGGTCATTGAAGCTTACCGGGAGGCGGTGGCCGCCGGCTCCGGCGTAATATCGCTGAACGGCAAAATGGTCGATGCGCCCATCGTCATCAGGGCCGAACACACCCTCGCCTACGCTAATGCGGTGGGTTACAACAAGGGGGGACAATGATGCAGAACGCTTTAGGCAGACATATACCGGAAACTGTAAACGGCAAAGAACTTCAACCTTATATCGGAGCATTTGCGGCCCAGCCCTCAGGGCGAATCGTCGGTCCCAGGATCGCCGCCGCCAAGCCCCGTTCGGACAAGCTCCTGAAGTCCATGGAGCAGGTGATTGAAGCCACCGGCCTCAAAGACGGCATGACGATATCTTTTCATCACCATTTCCGCAACGGCGACTTTGTTCTGAATACCGTGGTGGACGCTATCGCCCGCAAGGGGATCAGGGGACTGACCTTGGCGCCCAGCTCTCTCAACGATATCAACGAGGTCATTATTCCCTACATCGATGAGGGGGTCATCACCGCCATCGAGACCAGCGGCGCCAGGGGGAAACTGGGCCGGCTGCTGACCAGCGGCAAAATGGCCAAGCCGGCGATCATCCGCTCCCACGGCGGGCGGGCCCGGGCCATCGAGTGCGGCGAACTGAAAATCGATGTCGCCTTTATCGGCGCACCGGCCTGCGATACTTACGGCAATATCAACGGCGTCATGGGCCGTTCGGCCTGCGGCTCCATGGGTTATGCCATGGTTGATGCCGCCCACGCCGACAAGGTTGTCGCCATCACCGACAATCTGCTGCCCTACCCGCTGACTCCTGTCAGCATCCCGCAGCACCAGGTGGATTACATCCTCACTGTCGATCGGATCGGCGACCCCAAAGGCATTGCCTCCGGGGCGTTGCGGATATCGCGGGATCCCCGCGAGCTGCTGATGGCCGAATACGCCGCAGCGGTTATTGAATACTCGGGTTATTTCAAGGATGGTTATTCCCTTCAGCTGGGCAGCGGCGGGGCGTCCCTCGCCACCGCCAAGTTCATGCGGGAAAAGATGCTGGCCCGGAACATCACCTGCAGCTTTGGCCTGGGCGGGATCACCGCTCCCTTCGCCGGCATGCTGGCTGACGGTCTTATCAAGACGGTGTTCGATGTTCAGGACTTTGATCTGCCGTCTATCGAATCGCTGCGGGACAATCCGAACCATATCGAGGTGTCGGCGTCCCTGTACGCCAATCCCCATAATCGCGGTCCGATCGTCAACAAGCTGGATGTTGCCATCTTGAGCGCCACCGAGGTGGACGTGAATTTTAACGTCAATGTCATCACCGATTCCAACGGAGTGATTATGGGGGCTTCGGGCGGCCATCCCGACGCCGCGGCGGGGGCGGCGATGTCGATCATCGTGGCGCCGCTGCTGCGGGGACGTCTGCCGATGGTGCTGGATCAGGTGCATACCATCGTCACCCCGGGGGAGACGGTGGATGTGATCGTCACCGATCGCGGTGTGGCGGTGAATCCGCTCCGCAAGGACCTGTGGGCCAATCTGAGGGAGGCGAATATTCCGCTGCTGGATATCAGGCAGCTGCAGAAAATAGCCTATGATCTGGCCGGGAAACCGGCTCCCATACCGGTCACCGACGAGGTGGTAGCCCTTATCGAATACCGTGACGGCACCGTTACCGACGTGGTCTATCGGCCGGTATCACTGTAAGGAAGGAAGCTCATCTCGCCGCGAGAAGGAAAAGCGCCGCCGGCGCTGAATCTCTTGGGTGAGGTGAAAATATTGCGCATCATGGCAAAAAAAATGCCGCTGCAATATAAAATCATGTTGCTGACGGTGTCGATGGTCTGCTTTGTGCTGATCGCGGCCGGTATTTTGGTCGGACAGAAGGTGCTGGAGCAGGTCCAGGAGGACACGGCCAAGCAGGCCCTGGATATCGCCCGGATCGTGGCTAGGGTGCCGGCAGTGCAGGAGGCCATCGTATCGGAAAACCCCTCCGAAGTTCTGCAGCCGCTGGCTGAACGTTGGCGGACCGCCAGCGGAGCGTCGTTCATCGTTATCGCCAACATGGATCAGATCCGCCTGTCTCACACCATCGCCAGCAACGTCGGTACGCCGATGGCTGACCTATATCGCGAGCCGGTACTGCACGGCAATGAATATGTATATACCGGCAAAGGCAGCCTGGCTCCTTCACTCCGGGCGAACGTGCCTATTTTCGATCAGTCAGGAAGCCGGCAGATCGGGTTTGTTTCTGTCGGCTTCTCCCTGGACGACATCTTCAGCAAGGGTTTCGCCGAAGTGCGGCAGGTTTTTTACGCGCTGCTGATTGCGCTTATCCTCAGTCTGATCGGAGCTCAGCTGTTGGCGCGGGACGT
The DNA here is from genome assembly GCA_031292015.1 of Negativicutes bacterium. The sequence goes on from JARLHY010000048.1 coordinate 18,725, forward strand.
CAAGAAGGCCATCTTCGGCTTGGAACCTGATGAGATCGCCGCACTGCTGAAGGAACGGATCGCCACTTTTGAAGCGATCCGGGAAGGGGTCATCGCGGTTGACGCCGCCGGACGGATCCGCTTTTTCAACAACGGAGCGGTCTGTATCCTGGGACTCAGTCCTGAAGAAGCAGCCGGAAGGAGTATCGACAGCCTGCTGCCTGAATACAATATGAAGAACATCGTCGAGGAAGGCCGGACCGCGACTGACAAGGAATATCGGGTCAACGACATTATCATTCTCGCCAACAGCGTGCCGGTGGTAGTAGACGGTGCGACGGTCGGCGCAGTGATCAGTTTTCGCGACCGGACGGAAATTTATCGCCTGGCCGAGGAAATTACCGGTGTTCACCGGCTGGTGGAAGTCATGCGGGCTCAGTCCCATGAATTCAAGAACAAACTGCACGCCGTCGCCGGCTTGATTCAGCTCGGCCGTTACAGCGAGGCGGTGGATTTTCTCACCGCAAATTATGCGCCGGACGATGACACCTTTGAGTGGCTGTCGGCCCGGATCAAGGAGTCGCTGACCTTCGGGCTGCTTTTGGGCAAGATCAGCCGGGCCAGGGAACAGGGGGTCGAACTGACTGTTCTGCCGGACACCATGCTCCTTGTTCTGCCTAAACACTTTTCCAGCGGCGATATGGTGCTGGTGCTCGGCAATCTTGTGGAGAACGCCATCGAAGCCGCGGCAATGAGCAGGGAAAAAAAGGTTGCGGTGAGTGTCGTGAGCCAGCCGGACGCGATGGAGATCAAGGTTTATAATACCGGCCAGGCTATTGACGCCGAACTGGGGGATACGATCTATCGGCGCGGGGTGACCACAAAAGGAGCCGGTCGGGGTTACGGTCTGGCGCTGGTTGCGGAAAAAGTCGCCATCAACGGTGGGACGATCGCTTTTCGCAACATGAGCGCAGGCGGCGTCGAATTCAGTGTTTCTATACCGAATTAGCGGCAGGTGTTAAAGATGGATGACATCCGGGTGTTGATTGTTGAAGATGACCCGATGGTGGCGGATATTAACAAAAGCTTTACCGAGAATATCGACGGCTTCAGGGTGGTCGGTACGGCCCGAAACGGACGGGAGGCACTGGATATGTGCCGGGACCGGCGCCCTGATTTGGTTGTCCTCGATATTTTCATGCCCGGGATCGACGGGATGGGCGTCCTGGCCAGTCTGCGCCAGACGGAAACAGCGGTTGACATCATCATGATCACCGCGGCGAGCGACGGCGCGACCATCAGCAAAGCCATGCGGTACGGCATCGCCGGCTATATTATCAAGCCCTTTAAGTTTGAGCGCTATCGGTCGGTGCTGGAGTCCTTCCGGGATTTCCAGCGCAAAGCCAGAGGGGCCGACAGTCTTGACCAGGCGGATATCGACAAGGTATTCGCAGCAAGACCGGACTATGATTCCCGGGATATGCCGAAAAATTTCCATGTCCAGACCCTGAACCTGATTGTTGATTTTCTTTGCGCCAGCCTTGAGGCGCGATCAGCGGAAGAGGTGGCGGCCGGCATCGGAATTTCCCGGGTAACCGCCCGCCGCTATCTGGAATACCTTGTAACCCAGGGGCGGCTCCAGATGCTGCTGGATTACGCGGCGGTGGGCAGGCCTGTTCACCGGTTTCGCCTGGTCGAGGCGAAAGGATAAGCGATGGTCGCGTTGGCGGCCGGGTTTCTTCAGATAGATGCTGAGGGATGAGGTGTTGTTCGTGGAGTCTGGTGATGCGATGACTCTGGCGCTGGTGGCCGGTTTGCCCCGGGATTCACGGCAGGTTCTGGTCGTGGCCGAGGATTCCCCTGGTGACAGACTGGCCAGGGTCGCGGCCTGGGAAGCCGCGGCCGGGCAGTGGAACCGGGTTGGCCCGCCGATTCCGGCGGTGATCGGCAGGAATGGCTTTGTTTGCGCCGGGGAAAAATCCGAAGGCGATGGCTGTACGCCCACTGGGGTATACCGGTTGGGCCTGGTGTTCGGCAGCGAGCCTTCGGCCGTCACCGCTATGCCCTATCGTCAGGCTTTGGACGATGATTTCTGGGTGGATGACCCGACGTCGCCCGCCTATAACCGCTGGGTCAAGGACGTGCCGCCCGGTGTTTCCTGCGAACGATTGCTGCAGGCGGACGGATTGTATAAGTACGCGATTGTCGTTGAATATAACACCGGGCCGGTGATCGCCGGCAAAGGCAGCGCCATTTTCGTCCATCTCTGGCGGGCGGAGGGGGAACCGACCGCCGGCTGCGTTGCCATGGCCGAGGCCGATCTGCTCAGGCTTTTGTCCTGGCTGGACCCGGATAAAAAGCCGCTGATCATTCTGGGTCATACAGATTAGGATCCCAAGCTGAGGCCCTCTGTCGGAGGGCCTTTTTCAGTGTCCTGACAGTGTCGCACCATCTTGGGCCGGCGCTCATAAGTTATAATATAGCGATTACGTAAAGGAGGTTTTTTTATGCCGTACTGGGAACGTCCCGTTTATCCGCCCTATGATTATCATTACGCCGAGCGGCCTCACCAATATGCTCCCGCGTATTACGGTTATCACTACGTTGATCCGCCTCCCAAGCCAGCCTCTCCCCCCTATGTCTACACATACCCAACCTACATTCCCTTTAACGTCAATTACGGGAATCCGGTGATTCCGTCCGACATCGCCGATCTTCTGGAAGTGGCGGCAGTCGGCAACTTAAGTAAATTCACGGTGCGCTATAACGAGTCGCTGGAGGCACTTGGCTACCACTACCAGGCGCTCCGCAGCGGGGGCCGTCGGAACGCCTGGATGTGCCGGCAGCGATGCTCGCAGCTCTACCAAAGATGCCTGCGGTTTGCGGTTAGCGATTCGCAGCGCCGCCAATGCTATGATCTGTATCAGCGCTGTCTGGCCCTGTGTTCGTGACGACAGGACCTTGAGGATAATAGCGGTAAATATTGGCTCGGACGGGAAATCAAACAGCCTGCATCTGCAGGCTGTTTGATTTCCTAGTAATCCTCCTCCGGGTCCGGAGGGTCCATTTCCCGGCCGTAGCCGTGGCCGCCGAATTCATGTTTGGGGCCGCCGTAGTGGCCGAACTTATGATCCATGAAATCATGCATGCCCATGCCGCAGCTGGGGCAGTGGCGATGGCGCTTGTGGTCGAATTCAAAGCCGCAGTGGGGACAGACCCTTACCATTTCAAAACAGCAAACTTCATAGATCTTGTGCTTCACATCAAAAGTGCCGACACAACGCTTGGTGCACTTGTGCTTCGGGTGACACTCGTCGCAGTACCTATCCACCATACAACCTCCTTTCGCTTTTACTATATCCTATGTGGCTGATGCGAAAGATGTTATGTATAGCTTTCAGGTTTATTATGGAAAGAGTGGAGCCGGGCTATCACCGGCGGGTCAGTCGCTTGTCTTGCAAGCGGCGTCGGCCGGGTCGGACCGGTGGGCTTCGACTTTTTCCGCAACCAGGGTTGCCGCGCCCACGGCTGCAGTCGTCGTCGCCGTGCCTGTGGCGACCTGGGGTGGGACCAAAGCTATATTGGTGGCTCGCAGCGTGTAAACATTAAACTCCTGAAGGCAGAGCGGCGGAGTGAAATCAAAGCCGGGAAGCCGGAAGTCGAAATGCAGCAAAGAGGCGATTTCAAAGGTCGACACAGTGGTGAACGGAAAAGTTGGCTGAACCAGCGGAACCCCTTTTTGAACGGCGGTCTGGTCCACTCTGTAGATGACGACGCCGTTGCGGAGAAGCTCGAAGGTGACGTCGGCGAAACCTGGCACGTTCAGCACCGCGGTAGGCGTCGGCGGGGTGAAGGTGGCGCTCCAGTTGACCACCGCGCTCAGCAGAACTCCGTCCCGGTCGTGCTCTGACCGGATATTGACCAGAGCCAGATTGATGGTTCCGGCGTTCGGCAGCTCGATGGGGAAAGGAGACGTCAGCGGCGAGGTGATCGGCGGGAGAAGCAGGACCGGGTTGAACTGGCTGAAAACGACCCGCTCAATTTCTCCGAATTTTACCATGGAAAATCCTCCCCGAGGGTTTATTGTTATGTTAAATCATATGTTGATCCCGCGGCTAAGGTGCGTGCGGCAAGGATGAAGAAGGGCGGAGCGGGCGATTGGCAAGAAATTTTCCGGTCGGTTTTTTTTGGCGGGGAGGGTTGCATGAGCATCTGTCGTGTGCTATAATCACGACAATACTATATCGCTTGAAAAACGAGGAAAAGGAAAAGTAGGCATAATGTCCTGCTCACAGAGAGCCGGGGGTGGTGGAAGCCCGGCACAGGGGATATGTCGAAGTTCTCCTTGGAGTTGCACGCTGAAGCCCGGATTGGGTGGTAGGTGTTGACGGGAACCTTCGCCGTTACAAGAAGGGGGGTATCGGCTTTGTTGCCCGTACTCTGATGAGGTGATCCGCCTATTGGCGGATAACAAAGGTGGTACCGCGAGAATCGCTCTCGTCCTTTTTTAGGATGAGGGCTTTTTTTATTGGATTAAAGGAGGTATGAGCCATGGAGACAAAAGGCAATATGATTCCAGAAGGCAGGAAAGTCGGTTATTTGGGGCCGCGCGGCACGTTCAGCGAGGAGATAGCGCTGCGATTTTACCGTGGGACAGATGGCGCTTTTCTGCCTTACTCCAGCATCGACGCCGTTATCCAGGCGGTGGAGGCAGGCGAGGTGTCGGAAGGTATTGTACCGGTGGAAAACTCCCTGGAGGGATCGGTGAATATTACCCTTGACATGCTGGCTCATAAGGTGGACCTAGTCATTGTCCGGGAATTAGTTCAGCCGATCCGCCATAATCTGCTTGTCCAGGAAGGTACCCGGCATGTCAACAGGGTGCTGTCCCACGCCCAGGCGCTGGCCCAGTGTCGCGGTTACCTGAGCCGCCAGTATCCCGGAGCAGAACTGGTACCGGTGGAGAGCACGGCTGCCGCTGCCTATCAGGCGGCCAGCGGTTTAAAGAACTGCGCCGCGGTCGGCAGTCTGCGGGCAGCGGAAGTTTACGGTCTGAAGGTGCTGGCAACAGATATTCAGGACAACCCGAACAACGCGACCCGTTTTGTGGAACTGGCGAAGCCGCCGGTAACCGGCGGTCCGGAGGCTGTCAAGACGTCGGTGGTCTGCCGGATTAACGGCGAAAAACCGGGCAGCTTGTATGAAATCTTGGGAGAATTCGCCAAGCGGGGGGTCAACCTGACCAAGATCGAGTCCCGCCCTGCCCAGACTGGCCTGGGGCTGTACATCTTCTTTTTCGATATCGAGGGCAGCGGCGAGAACGCTGCTGTGGCGGCTGCGGTGGAGGCGGTGCGGGGGAAAAGTCTCTGGTTCAAAAACCTCGGTTCCTATCCGGTGGAAGTGATGGAAGATTATCGCTAGGAGGATTCGATAATGGTTATTGTGATGAAACCTGGGATAACCCAGGAACAGGTACACCGGGTTGTGGGACGCATTGAGGCCGCCGGTCTTAAAACATCGCTGGTTCAAGGCGAGGATCGGCTGCTTATTGGAGTGATCGGCGACAAGCAACTGGTCGCCTCTTTGCCTGTGGAGGCCCTGGACGGGGTTGAGAAGGTGCTGCCGGTGACTGACAGCTATAAACTTGCCAGCCGGCAGTTCCGGCCGGAGCCGACGGTGATTGACGCCGGGGGGGTGAAGATCGGGGGCGGCCAACTGGTCGTCATGGCCGGGCCTTGTGCGGTGGAAAGCCGGGAGCAACTGCTGGAAGCCGCGACCATCGCCGCTGAGGGCGGGGCGGAGTTCCTGCGGGGCGGAGCCTATAAGCCCCGGACCTCGCCCTACTCTTTCCAGGGGCTTGAGCGGCAGGGCCTGGAATATCTGGCTGAGGCCAGGGAACTGACCGGCCTCAAAATAATCACCGAGGTCACAGATGTGGCCTCGGTGGATGTGGTCGCCGAATACGCGGATGTCCTACAGATCGGCGCGCGTAATATGCAAAATTTTCAGCTGCTCAAAGCGGTGGGGCGGGCCGGCAGGCCGGTTATGCTCAAACGCGGCATCGCCGCGACGATCAGTGAATGGCTTCATGCCGCCGAGTACATTCTGAGCGAAGGCAATTATGATGTAATGCTGTGTGAACGGGGGATACGCACCTTCGAGGAGTATACCCGCAACACGCTGGACCTGAGTGCCGTGAGTGCGCTAAAACAGCTCAGCCATTTGCCGGTGATTGTCGATCCCAGTCACGGGACCGGCCGGTGGCGGCTGGTGAAGCCGATGGCTATGGCGGCGGTGGCTGCGGGAGCCGACGGCCTGATGATCGAGATGCACCCCGATCCGGCTGTGGCTCTCTCGGATGGACCGCAGTCCCTCGCTCCGGCGAAGTTCCTAGAGACGATGCAGGCGGTACGGGGGTTGGCGGCGTATTTGCGCTCAGCGGATGACGTGGTGAATGCGTAGGCTGGAGTCTTCAGATAGGTCAAGGACTTCGCCGCTTGTCAGTTGAATGATCGAGCGGGACGGGTGGTCCGGGTTGAGATAAGCGACCCGCCCCTGGCGGCCGTCGCTTAAGGCTACGATGTTGCCTGACAGGTAGTTGAGCATCCGGGTCATAAACGGCAGGCACATCTTCGGGTCAAGACAGTGTTTTATATCATCAAGCCGCTCCAGTCCGCTGTAGGGGCTGGAAATCACCACAGGGTCGCGGTTGACTGTCAGGGCCTCGTCGTAGAGGTCGGCGATGGCGATGATTTTCGCGTAAGGATGAATCCTGTCGGTGGTCAGCCGGTAAGGATAGCCGCTGCCATCGGTCCGTTCATGATGCTGAGTGACGGCAATTTTAATGCTTTCAGACAGGTCGGACAGATCCCGGACCATGGAAAAGCCAAACAGGGCGTGTTGCTTGTAATGGTCATAATCGGCTTTAGACAATTTGTCGGGGCGGTTGAGCAGCTCGACAGGCAACTGGGCCTTGCCGACGTCATGCAGCAGGCCGGCCAGGGATACGGCGTTGACAATATCCTGAGGGTAATCCAGCCAGGTGGCGATCAGGGCGGCGATGACGCCGACATTGACACTGTGCTGAAAGGTGCAGTCGCCAAAAACAGGCAGGTCGTAGAGCTGGTCAACGACATTGCCTACCGTGCGGACATTTGCGGTAATTTCGCCGGCGGTGGCGGAGAAAGTCTCCAGCGGCACCTGCTGGGTTGCCCGGATATTTTCGAAAGCCTGCTGAACCACCGAAACCGACTTGTTGTAGCTGGTGACAAACTGCTGCAGCTTGGGGTCGAGGATCGGGTTGGCCGGCGCTTCGGACAGAACAGTGACTGATTCGATTTCCCATTTTATCAGTTTAGCGATCGTGTGGCTGCTGAGGACTGTATGCTCACCAACCAGAACACTGCCGCTTTCGCCATATACGTCACGAGCGACCGTCATCCCGGGAACCAGATGCTCCACCTTGCACTGCAGACTTTTCGGATCGTGGCTTTTTTGCATGCATAAACTCCTGTTTTCCGATTGATACCTTGTCAACTTATATAATTTTAACTTATGGCCTAGGAATCCTGCCTAAAAGTGTCAATTATTAGTAAAGTTTGTATTTTTTCCTCCCGTTTTACGGAAAATTTGGGATAGGCTTTACTATTACAAAATCCGGTCAGAAGGATTTTACGGCTCATGAAAAGAAGATTTTAGGAGATGCTAATAATTAGCTAAATTAATGTGAGGTGATTAGCCTTATGTCCGAGTGTTCGACGATTGTGGCCATTCTTCAGGAAAGGCGAGTTGAGACTGCGCCGAAAGTTCAGGACATTCTCACCGAATTCGGCTGCGACATCCGGGTTCGGCTGGGACTGCACGACGCCGGTATGGAGTCCTGCAGCAATACCGGGCTGATTTTGCTGCAGTTTTGCGGCGGAAAAGACAGGATCAAGGATATGGAAAGCAAACTGCAGTCCCTTCCCAACGTGAAAGTCAAGAGTATGTCTCTGGAGTTTTAGGGTGTCTGAAGTTGCTTAAAAGTAGGCCGCATTTCCGATCGCTTCGCCTGTGGCACAAGCGACCACATCGATGCCGCGGCATCATGTGTCTGCTTAAAGCGTTGGAACTGCGGCTTCGCTTTTTGCTGTTAGCAGGAACAAGCCGTAGGTGATGGCGAAAATAACCAGGACATTATTCAAGGAGGGTATCATGACAGCAAAAGTTTATTTCGTAAGATTGGCTGATGGATCGTCGGCGGCGGAGCAGGCGCAGGCGATGGGCAAGATCTATGATGCTTCAGGAGCGTCGGCGTCGGTTGCGGCGAAGGATTTCGTGGCCATTAAACTGCATGTGGGAGAAAGAAACAATGTTACCCACGTGAAGCCTGAGTTAATCCGGGAACTGGTGGATAAGGTGAAGAGCCAGCGCGGAACTCCCTTTTTGACGGAAACTTCGACTTTGTATAAGGGACAGCGGGAAAACGCGGTCCGGCACATTATGCATGCCCACAACCACGGCTTCGGCATTGAAGGCGTCGGTGCGCCCTTTATCATGGCCGACGGGCTGACAGGCAACACCGAGTATGAGATAGCCGTCCAGGGCGAACTGCATCAGAGCGTCAAGGTGGCGCGGGAAGTTGTGAGCGCCGATACCCTGCTGGTGGTTTCGCACGCCACCGGCCATCCTGCTTCCGGGCTGGGAGCCTGTATCAAAAATCTGGGCATGGGGCTGGCCAGCCGCATGGGGAAGATGCGCCAGCATTCGGCGATGCTGCCGGAAGTGATTATTGACAAGTGCAAGTTCTGCCAGAAATGTATCAAATGGTGTCCCCAGGATGCCATTATCGAAAAAGGCGGCAAAGCCTACATTATTACTGAGAAATGTATCGGCTGCGGCGAGTGCCTGGCAATGTGCCGGTTCGACGCCGTAAAATACGACTGGGCCGCCGAGTCGGGCTTCATGCAAAAAAGTATGGCCGAACACGCCTACGGTGTTGTGAAGGAAAAGGCCGGCAAATGCTTTTTCTTCAATGTTCTGGTCGATATGACCAAGGATTGCGACTGCTTCGACACCGCCCAGCAGAAGATCATTCCCGACATCGGCCTGTTGGCTTCCGACGATCCTGTGGCTATCGACAAGGCCACCCTCGATCTGACCGCCGCGGCTCACGGCAAAACTCTGGCCGAGCTGGCTTATAAGCGCCATAACGCGCTGATCCAGGTGGAACACGGAGCCAAAGTCGGCATGGGCTCCCTGCAGTATGAGCTCATCGAGGTAAAATGAGGCCGGCATGATGAAGACGAATGCCGCCCGTATTCTCGATAAAATGGGGATTTCATACCGGCTCAGCGAATATGAAGTGGATGAAAGCGATCTCAGCGCTGAGAATGTCGCCGACAAAATCGGGATGCCGCCTGAGCAGGTTTTCAAGACGCTGGTGGCCCGCGGCGACAAGACCGGTATACTGCTGGCCTGTATCCCCGGCTCGGCCGAACTGGATCTGAAGGCTTTGGCTGCAGCCAGCGGCAACAAGAAGGTTGATATGGTGCCGCTCAAGGAAGTGCAGCCCCTGACAGGCTATATTCGGGGCGGGGTATCGCCGGTGGGGACAAAAAAGCCCTATCCGGTATACCTTGACGCAAGCGTGACCGCCTGGACCGCTATCGCGGTCAGTGCAGGCATCCGCGGTTGTCAACTGCTCATCGCCCCCGCCGATCTGATCAGGGCGGTGAGCGGCCGCGCGTCGGCCATCAGCCGGCCCCGGGCTTAGGGCAGACCCAATTTCTAGGAAGGAGTGGCGCCTATGTATATCAGTACCAGAGGCAGCCAGGAACGGTTTTCCGCTGCGGCGGCCATCAAGACAGGCATCGCTCCTGACGGAGGCTTGTTGGTGCCTGAGGCGTTGCCGCGGCTTGAAGGGGACTTTTTGGCGGAGCTTGTGCCGCTGGATTACCACGGCCGGGCGACGCGGATTTTGCGATATTTCCTGGATGATTACAGTCCGGCCGAAATCGAATCCTGCGTCCGGGCCGCTTATCATGAAACAAGGTTTGATCACCCTGCGATAGCGCCGCTGGTGGCTCTCACTGACAGCGCCAGTGTGCTGGAATTATGGCACGGACCAACCAGCGCATTTAAGGATATGGCCTTGCAGATGCTGCCCCGGCTCTTGTCGCTGGCTCTCGCCAAAACGGGTGAGACGGCCGAAATCGTCATTTTGGTCGCCACCTCCGGCGACACCGGCAAGGCGGCGCTGGAAGGCTTCCGCGATATCGATCAGACCAGGATTATCGTCTTTTTTCCGCATCAGGGGGTCAGTGAGGTCCAGCGGCTGCAGATGGTCACCCAGGAGGGCCGTAATGTTGCGGTAATCGCGGTACGCGGCAATTTCGACGATACTCAGACCGGCGTGAAAAACATCTTCAATGACAAGTCTTTCAACGCCGGCCTGCTTACCCGGGGCTACAAGCTGTCGTCTGCCAATTCCATTAACTGGGGACGGCTGCTGCCCCAGATTGTTTACTATTTCAGCGCTTATGCCGACCTGGCGAAAAAGGCCGACTTCCGGCCGGGGCAGCAAGTTAATTTTGTTGTGCCCACAGGTAATTTTGGCAACATTCTGGCCGGGTATTACGCCCGGGAGATGGGGCTGCCGGTGAACCGGCTGATCTGCGCCGCCAACAGCAACAATGTTTTGACCGAGTTCTTGCGGAGCGGGGTCTATAACCGCCAGCGCGCTTTTTACAAAACCCTGTCTCCCTCTATGGATATCCTGATTTCCAGCAACCTGGAACGGCTGCTGTACCACACCTCCGGCGGCGATGCCGCCAAGGTGGCGGGATGGATGGACGAACTGGCGGTAAGCGGCCGCTATCAGGTGGATGAGGCCTGCCTGCAGACCATCCAGTCGCTCTTTTGGTCGGACTGGGCCAGCGACGACGAGACCCTGGGCACGATCCGGGATGTATATGGCCGCCATCGCTATCTTATGGACACCCACACCGCCGCAGGCTGGCAGGTGTATGAGAAATATCGCCGGACAACGGGGGACGACACGCCGACAGTGCTCCTGTCCACCGCCAGTCCATTCAAGTTCAACCAGAGTGTTTTCACCGCAATTGCCGGTTCCGGCGCCCCCGCTGGCACAGACGAATTTGCGGTGCTCAAGGAATTGTCCCGGCTGACCGACTGGCCGGTTCCGCCGGCCCTGGCGGCTCTCGAAGGCAAGGCGGCAAGACATGAGACGGTTTGCGACAAGCAGGAGATGCCTATTATCGTGGACAAGCTTCTGGTCTGACAGCTGAGGAAAGTGGTGATAGCGCTAATGCCGGAAATGGTGATTCGAAAAGCGGGCGATCCCGACGCAGCGGCCATTTTTGCTCTGTATCACGAGCTGGACGGTGCTTATAAAGAGCAGGCGAAGCCGGGAACGCAGCAGGAGAAGACGCTTTGGCAGGCGGTGGCGGCGGATGAGCATCAGACCGTTTTGGTCGCCGAACAGGGCGGAAATATTATCGGCACCCTTACCTTGCTGATTGTGCCTAACCTGGCTCATCACGGTAAGCCCTGGGCCGCTGTCGAAAATGTGGTGGTGGCCGGCGGCTTCCGCGGCCTGGGCATCGGAAAAGCCCTGCTGACCGAAGCCGCCAGGCTGGCCCGGGAACTGAGCTGCTACAAGTTGGTTCTGTCCACCAATCTGGTCCGCCACGAGGCCCATGAGTTTTACCGGCGCCTGGGCTGGCGGCAGAGCCATATTGGGTTTTCGCTGCCGCTGGACTGAACGGCCAAGATAGAAAAAAGCAGAATCGTCGAGATTCTGCTTTTTTATGTCAGGATTTAGTGCCTTTTTCGATAATATAGACTTTGACGTACTGGATACCGAAGTCCTTCGCTTCATCCATTGACCATTTGGCAACATCGATACGGTTGCCCTTGATGGCCCCGCCGGTGTCTTCGGCGATGGCGTACACGCTATGGCCGTCCGGGAATTTGATAAGCACCCGTGAGCCTAGCGGAATGATCCGGGGATCAACAGCGATGACTCCCGGGCGGATTTGCGTGCCAAGGTAGGTTTTGCTGCCCCATTGATCGTTGCACTCGGCGCCGGGGGCATATGCGGTGGCCTTGATATCCAGGACTTGCTTGGCTGAAATGTTTTCAGACGCTGGTGTCGAGGCGTCCGGCGGCGCGGCGGCCGCAACCGGCGCCAGCACCACCGACGACATGATGGCCGCCCCGGCGGCGACCGCGGCCGCAAGGTGCTTGCACTTTCGTTTGACGCCTTTATGGAACCGCTTGTGTTTCATAGCGATTTTTCCTCCCCTGCGAGGTTGCTATAGATAGTTTTTGATAAATGATGGCTGCAATCCACAGTATATTTTGCCAGCCTCGTTATCCGCGGAAAAAGTAATACGTCTTAAAAAAATAAATAGCCTAACGGCTATTTACAGGCTGTCATGATTCAATATTTAAAGAGCGGGAAGCTTTTGCCTGACCGAAAGCACCGGGGCGAAAAGGTCGCCTAGCTTTTCCAGTCGTTCCAGCACCTGCGGGGCTTCAAAGGCCAGGCGGCCGGCATCGCCGTTTTGCCAGGCGGTTTCCACCTCGTCCCAGGTGACTGGTGTGGAGACCAGCGGCCGTTCCCTGGCCCGCAGCGAATAGACGCAGACGGTAGTTTTGTGTTCGTCGTTTTGGCTCCAGTCGACGAATATTTTGCCTGCCCGCAGCTCTTTGCGCATGTTGGAAACCACCATGTCTGGATGCTGCTTCTCCAGCAGCTGGGCCACGGCATGGGCAAAGGTTTTCGTCTGGTCGTAGCCGGCGGCGCTGTTGAGAGGTAGATAAACCTGCAGGCCCTTCGAGCCGGAGGTTTTGGGATAGCTCTTCAGATCGTGGTGGGCAAACAAGTCCCTGAGCCAGAGCGCCACCTGGGCACATTCCAGTATAGCGGCCGGCGGGCCGGGATCAAGATCGCAGACAAGTGACGTGGGGGTGGCCGGGTCGCAGGCGCAGGACAGGGAGGTGTGCAGTTCCAGGGCCGCGAGGTTGGCGGCCCAGGCAAGAGCGGGCAGGTCCTCCAGCAGGCAGTAATTGACGTCCCGGCTGTTGCCTTCGCTCCACACCGGGGCGGTGGTCAACCAGGCCGGGCGGTGAGCCGGGCATTCTTTCTGATAGAAGAAGTCGGCGTCGGCTCCGCCCGGATAACGCTTCAGGGTAACCGGCCGGCCGGCCAGGTGGGGCAACAGACCCGGCGCTACCCGGAGGTAATAGTCGATCATCTCCCCTTTGGTAAACCCGGTGGCCGGATAAAAGACCTTGTCAAGGTTGGAGAGTTTCAGTTCCCGTCCGGCTATTTCCACAAGCGCTTTACTGGGCACTGGCCTTCTTCCTCCTAGCGGCCGCCGCCGGTTTTTTCACCGCAGCCAGGCTGGCCTCCAGGGCGGCGGTCAGGTCGATCACCCTGGCCTTGTCGGCTGTCCTGGCGCTGACGGCGACTTCCTGGCCCGCAGCCTTGCGTTCGATCATGTCCATCACCCGTTGGTGGTATTCGTTGTGATACTTCTGCGGCGTGAAATCGGCAGCCAGGGATTCGATCAATTGCTCGGCCATCGTCAGTTCCCGTGTCGTCAGTTCGGGTTCGTCCGGTGGCAGTTCGGCCAGCTCTTTTGCCGCAACAAGCTCGTCGGCATAGAACATGGTCGACAGGCCGATCAGCCGGCCGGCTGGCCGCAAGGTAGCCAGGTATTCCTTGTTGCGCATGACCAGCCTGGCTATGGCGACTTTGCCGGATTCGCGCAGCGCCGCCAGCAGCAGGGCATAGGTTTTCGCCGCGCCGGTGTCAGGCACAAGATAATAGGGTTGGTCGAAATAACCGCTGTCCAGTTGGCCCGGTTCCACGAAATCCTGGATTTCAATGCTGCGGCTGGCTTTCGGGTAAAGGGCCTGCAGCTCTTCGTCCGGGATCAGCACATAGCGGTCAGCTGCCGTTTCAAAGCCTTTCACCATATTTTCGCCGCTTACTTCCGTTCCATCGGTGACGCAAACCTTTTTCAGACGGACCCGGCAGCCGTCGGATGCCCTGAGCTGATGAAAATTGATGGTTTTTTTCCTTACGGCGTTGAACAGTTTAACCGGAATGTTGACCAGACCGAAACTGACCTGGCCTTTCCACAGCGATCGTTGCATAAAATCCTCCTGCCTGGCTCAAAGCGGCGGAAAGGATAGCTCCGCCTGTATTTTAGTGTTACACCGGCGAGGATTATCATGCCTGGGAATAAGGTGGAAAAGAATAAGCCAAGACGGCTTCGGCCGGGAAATTGGTGATGACGCCGTTTGCGCCGATTTTTCGGAAATAAAACCAAGCCGACGGCCGGTCCACCGTCCAGGGGATGACATACAGTCCCTGGGCTTGCATCAGCGCTGTCAGGCGACGGTTCATCAGCCGGAAGTGGGGGTGGAGGGCGTCGGCCTGCAGCCGGCGGGCGAGGGCGGCAGGGTCCGGCAGGCGATCTTCGTACAATAGACCGGTAAGGATACTGCTGTTTCGCTTCTTGATCAGCTGCAAGGCGATTTGATCAAAAGACGACAAAAGGACCTGAAGCTCCAGCCTATGGGAGCCGATCAGGTCCAGCACCAGTCGGACGAGGGATTCCGGGCGACTGTCCGGTTTCAGTTCAATGTTGAACAGCACTTTTTCGCTGCCCAAGGCCAGGACGGTATCCAGCAGCGGGATTCCGTATTGAACCAGGCGGGCTGCCGTAAGCTCGCCGACCTGCCCGCTGTGGCCGGTGGTCCGGTCGACGGTGGAGTCGTGGATGACCACCGGTATGCCGTCGCGGCTCAGCCGGACATCGAGTTCCAGGAAATCGGCACCCTGGAGGATGGCAGCCGAAAAGGCCGCCAGGCTGTTTTCGGGGAACTGGCGGCTGGCGCCGCGGTGGGCGCCGATCAGCGGCTGCGGCTTCTTTTCCAGGGCAGCGCGAAAGGAAGGATACATGGCGCCTTGCCTAACCGTCCGAGCGGTGGGCGGCGTGCCAGGTTGGGCCGACATAGGCATTTAAAGGGAAGGATTGCCGGATAGCGGCGGTGATAAAGTTTTTAGCCTGCTGTACGGCTTCGTTTACGGACAGGCCTTTGGCGAGGCCGGCGGTGACTGCTGCGCCATATGTGCAGCCGGCGCCGTGGGTATACTTGGTGTCTATTTTGGCGGACTCCAGGATGGTAAAGTCCCTGCCGTCGTAAAGGACATCCACTGCCGTTGGCGTCTGCAGCTTGGCGCCGCCTTTGATCAGGACGTTCTTGGGACCGAGGGCGTAAATTGCCCGGGCCGCTTCTTTTACGTCGTCGAGGGTGTTGATGGTACTCATGCCGCTGAGCTGCTTGGCTTCGAAGATGTTGGGGGTGATGATGGTGGCCAGGGGCGCCAGCTTTTCCCGGATGGCCACAGCCGATTCGGGGTGCAAAACCTCGTCGGTGCCTTTGCAGACCAGGACCGGGTCGATGACCACGTTTTTGACCTGATACTGGGCGATTTTTTCAGCCACCAGCGCAATGACTTCGGCTGTTGCCAGCATGCCGGTTTTCAGGGCATCCACGCCGATGCCGGCCAGGATTGTTTCAAGCTGGGCGTCCAGCACTTCGATGGGCAGGGGATAGACGACATGGGACCAGTTGTCGCGGGGATTTTGCGCCACGATGACCGTAATGGCGGTCATGCCGTATACTCCCAGTTCCTGAAAGGTTTTGAGGTCTGCCTGCAGTCCTGCACCGCCGCTGGTGTCGGAACCGGCCACAGTAACTGCCTTGAAGATCGTCATAAAGATACCTCCTGTTCAATTGGCTTTCAGAGTTGCAGCGATTGTCGCGGCGACACAAGAAGCCCTTCAGGACATGCTAGGATATCCTGGTCTTTCCAAAAACTCAATTGTATTATAAAATAAATTTGTACCTTATGAAATATACAAAATACAAATTATTAATAGGTACAGATGGGGGGCTGCTATTCCATGGAGATGATCGCTATTGATCCGGCTGACAAGGAACCGTTGTATATGCAGCTTTATCATCATTTCAAGGTCCAGATCGAGCAGAACAGATTGAAGGAGGATGACAGGCTGCCTTCCATCCGGGGACTCGCCCAAAACCTGTCTCTCAGCAAAATAACGGTGGAAAAAGCTTATCAGCAGCTGCTGAGCGAGGGCTATATCGAAAATCGCAACCGCTCCCGCTATACGGTGAACCGATTCGAGGGTATCGCCTTTGCGTCTGCTTCCGCTTTGCCGGCACCGGACGGAAAAACAGCTCCGGAACCTGTCCGGGTGCGGTATGACTTTGCCAGCGGCGAGATGGATATTGACGGTTTTGATTTTGTGCTGTGGAAGCGATATGTAAGCAAGGTTTTTTTGCACAAAGAGCGTCTGCTGGGATACGGCCATTTCAAAGGGGAGGAAGAACTGCGGACTGAAATTGCCGGGTATCTGCAAAAATCCCGCGGGGTGTACGCCGACAAGGAACAGATTATCATCGGGCCAGGGGTGCAAAACCTGCTGAACATGTTGTGCAGTATGTTGAAAGCGGTAAATAGTACGATAGCTTTTGAAGAACCGGGTTTTAAAAATGGCCGGCGCATATTTGCCGACCGTAATTTTCGCATTATTCCCATCCCAATGAAAAAAGACGGAATCGATATGGGTGCTCTGGTGGACTGCGGCGCCCGCCTTATTTATGTCAGCCCTTCCCATCAGTTTCCCACAGGTTATATTATGCCTGCAGGCAAGCGGATCGAATTGCTGAAATGGGCCGAGAAAAACGACGGCCTTATCATTGAGGACGACTATGACAGCGAATTTCGCTATTTCGGGCGCCCTATCCCGGCGCTGCGGGGTCTGGACAAAGGGGAAAAGGTGGTCTATCTGGGTTCTTTTTCCAAGGTGATGCCGCCATCCATCCGCATCAGCTACATGGTATTACCCCCGCTTTTGCTGGAACTGTTTCAGAAGAATGCTTCGCTGTATAATCAGGCCGCTTCAACGCTGGAACAGCTGGCTCTGGCCCAATTTATGGCTGACGGACATCTGGAACGGCAGATTCGGCGCTTGCGCAAACTGTATTCAGAGAAAAAGCAGCTGTTTTTCAACACCGTAAAAAGCATCCTCGGGAGTGAGGTGGAGGTGAAACAGACCGAGTCGGGGCTTCATACCACCATTACCGTTAAGAATGGGATGAAAGCGGCGGAATTGGCGGAACGGGCGCTGAAAAAAGGCTGCCGGGTGGCTTCAGTCCAGGACTATTACTGGGAGAGTATGCCGGAAAAACCAGTCGAGATGATCTTGTATTTTTCAAAAATCCCCACTGACGAGATGGAGGTTGCCCTTAGGCAACTCCAAGACGCCTGGTTCTCTGCGGCAAAATAATATCAGCCCAAACAAAAAGAGGCCGGATATTCCGGCCTCTGTCAATATTACCGTCTGGTAGACTGGAAACAATCCCGGCAGTATACGGGCCTGCCGGCAGTGGGGTTGAACGGAACCTGGGTTTCCTGGCCGCAGCTGCTGCAGGTTACGGTGAACATTTCCCGATTCTGGCGGCTGTCGCCGTCCATTCTCCGGGTTTGTTTGCGCGC
>JARLHY010000049.1 GCA_031292015.1 Negativicutes bacterium
AAGCCCCGCCCCTGCTCGCCGGCCCGGGCCGCCTCAATGGCCGCGTTAAGTCCCAGCAGATTGGTCTGCTGCGCCACCCGCCGGATAACATCCAGGATCTCGGAAATGCCGTTCACTTCCTGGGTCGCTGCTTGAGCGATATTGGACGATTCATGACTGGAAGCGGCAAGCGCCTGGGACGACGCTGCCAGTTCCTGCAGCGAGGATGCCGCCTGCTCCAGATCGGAATACAGTTCCGCCAGCCCCTGCTCGAAGCATTTTCTTCTCTCCCGCTCACACTCGCGCTCGCGTTCATAAGCCTGGGCGATCTTCAGCGCCTCGTTGACAGCCCGCTTTATCGCCGGCAACCCTGATTCCAGGAGATCCACCACACAGCCCCGCTCCTTGGCCGCGGTGGAGCCCCCCTTGTCCCCGGCGATGGCGTTGACCCCGTTCTGGCTCAGCCGCTCCAATATCCCCGGTATGTCCTCAAGGGTGTTCCATGGCCGCACATGGATCGTCACATCTCCAACGACAAAGTCCGCTCCGCCCATTTCCAAAAAGCCGCTGTGAGCCACCACCCCCACCTTGGTGGCGCCGCCTGCCACCAACCTCTGCACCGATTCCAGCATCTCGGCGATAGTCATGGTAAGACCCACCACCGGCTTGTCGGTATGTTTTCGCAGCAAATCGACCATCAGACCCCTGCTGATCAGAACATCCACCTGTGGATTGGCCCTTGCCACCTCTGGTCCTTTATCAAAACTTACCACTTCGATGGAAAAAAACAAACTGGATTCCCGGCGCACCTGCTCCGCCACCTGGGCCATCCCGGGCGTCAATGCCACAAAAAAAACCGACTCCATGACAACTACCTCCCGCGCCGCTAAATTATTACAATATTCGACAAAATTCTATGAAATTCCTCCCTGTCCGCCTGGATAAAAATGAGCGCCGTTACGCACCATGCTGACACTACTGCCAAGGTAGCACATCCGATAATATTCCAGTTTCAGGTGCGGACCGACTTCCCTCCCGCCCCGGGAATTTCGGCCCAACAAAAAGAACCGCAATTATGCGGGTTTTAGGCTGTAGACAGGAAGCGGGAGGGGATTTCCGCAGCGGGACTCGCCCACATACGTGGATAAGTTCAACTAAGCCGCGGAAAATCTCCTGCGGCCAGTTTCACTAATATCCCCAGCCGTCGGCAGCTTTGCTGCCGATAACGGCGTAGGATATCGTCCGTAGCGGAGGAATCCCCCTCCCGTTTCCTCACTTTGTCAACAAAAAACCCGCAGTTATGCGGGTTTTTCTCGCTGCAGTCATAGTGCACAGCTAGTTTATCTCCACTCTCATCATCGCGATGAATTCCTCGGCCAGCCGGGGATCAAACTGAATCCCGGCATAGCGCCTGATTTCCTCGATGGCGTCCTCGTGTCTCATAGCCTGGCGGTAAGGACGGTCGCTGGTCATGGCGTCATAGGCGTCGATAATGCCGAGCATCCGGCACTGAATCGGAATCTCGGCGCCACTGAGCCCCAGCGGATAACCGTTGCCGTTCCAATGCTCCTGATGCTTCAGTACCCAGTCGGCGATGGGCGCAAGGTCAGGCGAAGCCCTGGCTATCCGGAAACCGATCTCGCAGTGACGCTGCATGACGGCATACTCTTCCGCCGTCAGCTTGCCGGGTTTATTCAGGATGCTGTCCGGTATACCCACCTTGCCGATATCGTGGAATTTGGCGAAAAGCCTGAGATCCGCCAGATCGGCTTGAGGCAGTCGCAGGCGCCGCCCCATCCGTTCCATCAGGTTTTCCAGTCGGTCGGCGTGCCCTTCCGTTATATGGTCGCGAGCCTCCAGCGCCTTCATCATCGTTCCGACGATGGCGCTGCGCACGCTCTGGCTCTGGTGCATCTTCTGCCGGTACATGTTGTTGTCGGCCTGCTTGAAGGTCTGGTCGATGTTGGCCGCCGCCGCGACCGACCAGCCCAGCGACAGACTCAGCGGCAAATGCGGAGTGCGCAGGTTATATTCTTCCACTGTGTTTCGATACCGCGTTTCCAGTTGCTGCATCTCTTCATGCGTCGGCGCGAACAGAAGGACGGCAAACTCATCGCCACCGATGCGGGCAACAAAATCGGGTTCTTTGACATGGGCTGCGAGAAGTCGCGCGACATTTTTCAGCAACTCGTCACCCTGACGGTGGCCAAGAGTATCGTTGATCAGCTTCAGACCGTCGACATCGCAGACAAACATACCGACAGCCTGCTCGTTCCTGGTCTGGAGCCGCAGCAGTTCTTCCTCAAAAAACGTCCTGTTGTAAACTCCGGTCAGTGAATCATGCAAACTGAGGAACTCGATCCTTGCCTCCATCTGTTTGCGGTCCGTAACATCCCGCATCAGTGCCAGGCAGCAGGTCTTCCCGTCGATAACCGCCGGTGACGAATTGATCTCGACAACCATTCGGCGCCCATTGCGGTCAGCCGTCTCCCGTTCATAGACCTGTATCCCCTCGTTGACCGTTTTCCGGATCCGGGCCAGAGCCTCTTCTTTGAGGGCGGGAGTGGAAATCAGCACAATTCCCTGCTGCTTGAACTCTTCTTCCGAAAAGCCAAACATCTCGGTCATCCTGCGATTGACCGCCAGGATGGCGCCGTTCTCCGGGTCATTCACCACAAAGCCGTCGCCGGAGGCGTTGAAAATTTCCTCGATGGTCCGGTTGCTTTGTGACAGCTTGGAGTTGGCGGCGACGACCTCGGAGTAGACCAGGCGCAGTTCCTCCTCCCCGGCGGTCAGCTCTTCATGGGAAGCCGTCAGTTCTTCGAAACTCTCCTGCAGCAGCCGCTCCTTCTCCCTCAGCTCGGCCTCCGCCTTCTTCCGCTCCGTCACATCAATGCCGATCCCGACAATATAGGGCTTGTTGTCAAGGACCATCTTGACCGCGGTAAGGTAGAACGGTATCCTGCGTCCCTCCTTGGTCTGCAGTTCGGCTTCTTCCTTGGCCTCGCCGTTCTGGAATGCTTTTTCCACCGCCCAGGTAATCCGCGCCAAGGTTTCCTCGTCATCCCGGTACCAGTCGTTCAGGGTCATTGTGGACAGTTCCCCCGCCGTGTATCCAGTCGCGCTTTCATGATTTTTATTCCAGCGCACAAGACGCCCTTCGGCGTCATAGAGGTAGAGCAGCCCGGGTACGCTTTCCAGTACCGCGTTGCTGAAAACCCGCTCATTGTTCAGTTCGTTATAATTTCTGCGGAGTTCATCCTCCGAAACGGTAAGCTCCTCATGGGTGGCAGACAACTGTTCATAGCTCTCCTGCAGCCTCTTGTCGGCCTGGCGCCGCCTGCGGGCCTGCAGCATGAGACTGCCGGAAAAGACGACAATAAAGAAACTGACTCCGCCGGCGGCACCAAGGTAGGCGTAACGGCGCTGCAGCATCGGCGCCAGCGTGCTCTCCGACACCCCGACCTGGACGATAAGGGGGTAGTCTGACATCTGCCGGTAACTCATCAGCACCTTTTTGCCGAGAAATTGGCCGAGGGAGTGATAGACTCCGGCCGGGGCCTTGTTAATTTCCTGGAAAACCGTGGCCGCAGCCATGTCGCGCCCCAGCTCTGAGCCGCTGTTGCTGGCCCGGGTGTAGCCGTCCAGCCCCAGTACCCGCACAATGTAGTCCTCGTTAAAATTCATGGCCCGGTAGAAATTGTTGAAATACTCGGGACTGATCGAGACATAAACAATGCCGGCAAAGCTGCCATCCGGATTGCTCAGGCGGCGCGACAGCGGAACGGAAGACATCCCGGTCACACGCCCCATGAACGGCTGGCCGATGTACAGCTTGTTCGTGTCGGTATCTCTATGAGCCTGGAAATGGGGCCGGTCGGCAAAATTTATCCCGGCGGGTGAGGGGTAGAAACTTGCCAGCATATAGCCGTTTTTATCCTCTACTGCCAGCTGGATGACCAGCGGGTCCTGGCCGATCTGGACCATCAGCCGGGTAAGGGCCGGAGTCACCGCCCGCGCCCCCTCATATTCTTTTTTCATCAGCAGCAGGTACTGGTCATGGGTCTTCAGCACCTGACGCACATGCTCCTCGAAAGCCCGGGCGAACTTGTCGCCGTCATTGATCACCGTTTCGATGGTCGCTGTCCGGTCCTGATCAACCTGCCACAAGGCGGTGGCCCATACCAGGACAAGCAGGATGAAACCAAACGTGACAATGGACTTGGCAGGCAGGATCCACTCCCGGAAATACTGGCCAACTCTTTCCATGCTCATCCCTCACAACAAGATATCCGGGTAAAAATTGTTCTCGGTCCCAATTCCCAGACAGCAGTATCATCTGAGATATGTTAGTTCTTTTAGGAATTTTCGACAATTCCTGCAAAATCCCTCCATAATTTTCTTGCGTCTGGCGGGAATCAAAGGCTGGAAGATTTCTTTCCGCCGGCCCAATTCTTGGTAGAGGTTGGTAAAATAGGCAGGAAATGTAGAATTCAAGGAGAAATACATAATGTGGTTCACTTTTAGTGGCTTTGGCGAAACATACGCCTCCATGTCGCTTGCTACTGCCAAAGCCAGGAGATGGGAAGGATTAGCGTCCAAAAACTATGTGCCGATTCGCGAAATCTCGACAAAAGAGCTCTGGCGATTAAGCACTGAATTTTTAGTGTTACAAAATGAGGCGGGAGGGCTGGTTGTGAGTACTGAAGCTAGTATAAAATCTATACCCAAAGCACGCTGGATACGGATTATTCCCCCGACAATCATCATTTACATTATTGCGTACATGGATAGAATGAATGTAAGTTTCGCTATAGCCGGAGGCATGAGTAAAGAGCTGGAGATGTCCATGGCAGCTTCCGGTCTGGCAGCGGGAATATTCTTTTTTGGTTACCTGGTACTGCAAGTGCCGGGTGGCTATTTGGCAGAACACAAAAGTGCGAAACGCTTTATCTTGTGGTCGATTATTGGTTGGGGCCTGACATCCATGCTGACAGGGCTGGCCCAAAACGAGTGGCAGCTTCTGGCCGCGAGGTTTGCGCTGGGGGTCGCCGAAGGCGGAGTGTTTCCCGCGGTATTGGTTATTCTCAGCAATTGGTTTCCCAGAAGCGAAATCGGACGCGCCAACGCACTGTTCGTATCAAGCATGGCGATTTCTTCGGCGGTCACAAATCCTTTTTCGGGCTGGATTGTATATAGTTATGGCTGGCGTTATCTGTTTTTCATCGAAGGAGGAGTTTCTCTTCTGCTCATCTTTATCTGGCTTCCTCTTATCAGCGACCGGCCCGCAGAGGCTAAATGGATTTCAAAGGAGGAAAAGGAGTATTTAGTCAACACGCTGGCCGCCGAAAAGGCGGAGGCAGCGTCAAATATGACGGCTAAAAACTGGACATTCAGGCAAATGCTGACCGACAAGACGCTTTGGATCATGGTTGTCAGTTATATATGCTTCACTGCCGGGCAGAACGGTTACTCGATGTGGCTGCCGACAATACTGAAAGATCTTACAAGCCTGAGTTTGGCGAATGTGGGCTTCCTGGCGTCCATACCTTTCATTGTAGCGATCGGCGGTACATACATATTTGGCTCCTTGACCGACCGCTTTGGCAATCCGCGGTTCTACGCCGCGGTTGTCCTGTGGTGCTTTTCCGGGTTCTTATTCCTGTCGATGCAGTTTCCCGGCAAGGTCTTGTTATCTTTTGGGTTGCTGGTCATCACAGGCGGTTTTTTGAAAGCTTATAATGCTCCTTTTTGGTCCATGCAGTCTTTGGTGTTCCCGGCAGGAATGGCCGGAGCCTCCAGGGGTGTGATTAACGCGCTCGGAAATCTGGGAGGATTTATCGGGCCATTTTTTGTCGGATGGATATCAAGCTCGACAGGAGATATGAAATATGGTGTCTACAGTCTGGTCGCCCTGTTAGCTTTTGGCGGCTGCACCACGATGCTTTTGCCTGCCATTACGGCCCGCAAAAAGCGTAATGCGCCGACTGGAATACAACCTGTTTCAAAAATTGATTAGCCGACGCATCATATAGGCTAAGAACAGCAAAAAAACATCAGCGAAAAAATTACGATCAGGCGTCGGATCATCTGAGGGAGGCATATAAGCATGAAAAGAAAAATCATTGCCATTTTACTTGCTGCCGGTTGCATTCCGCTTATTCTTGCGACAATCTACTTCTATTTCGTCGTACAGCAAAAAACCATCGACGAATACAATCGATCCAGCGAGAAGAGTGCCCAGTCCATCCAGATTGAAATCAGCAACATCATTGATGACCATATGACTATGCTGCGCATTATCGGGGCGAATCCCAGCGTGGCCAACCTTGATGCCGAGGGAGGTAAAGCGCATCTGGTGAATTCCCAGCGGCTGGCTGGCCCGGGCAATTTATTTATTGCCTCAGGCCCCACCGGGCAACAGGTTATTCGCAGCGATACCCTTGGTTTTGTCAATGTCGGTCAGCGCAAATTTTTCCAGACAGCTATCAAAGGCACAGAAGCAATATCCGAGGTGCTCATCAGCCTATCGACCGGCGAACCGATTGTAGTATTCGCAGTGCCTTTATACGGACCGGAAAAGCAGGTTCAGGGCGTGCTGCAAAACACCTATGAGCTTGTGAAGTTGCGCGAGCTTGTTGAAAAGCTTTCTGTCAACGGCGCTGTTGTGTCCATTGTTGACAGCGAAGGCAAACTGCTTGCTCATCCTGACAACGAAATCGCCAAAGCGCGCAAAGACATGAACACTGCTTCGTTTATCAAAGACGGACTTACCGGAAAGACAGGCCGGACAAGCTATATAAATGAAAAAGGCGTAAGTGTAGATTCCTATTATCTGCCTGAACCGCGAACAGGCTGGGTAATTCTCGTGGAAACTCCGTCCTCCATACTGGCCGCCGCCCTTATGGCCTACAAACTAAAATTCGGCGGACTGCTTCTTATCACAATCATTATCATGGTTGTTGCCGGTATTTTCGTCGCCCGCCGAATGGTGCTGCCGATACAGGAGCTGTCTGAACGGACCCGGCAGGTTGCTGCCGGCGATCTTACCGCCCAAAGGATCCAGATCACCAGTACCGATGAAGTCGGGGAGCTCGCGAAGGCATTCAATCAAATGCAGGCCGATATAACCAAATTGGTAAAAGACCTTGGCGCAGCCGCCGAACATGTGGCTGCTTCCAGTGAAGAGTTAAGTGCCAGCGCCGAGGAAGCCGCCAAATCGGTTGTCAATGTAACATCTTCTGTTACCAATATCGCTGCAAATTCTGATAAACAAGCGAATATGGCCCAAGAAACATCCCGCCGCGTCGAGGACCGGACCGACCATGTGCGGCAAGCGGCCACCGAAGCCGACAATGCGGCGCGACTGGCCAGCGACGCTGTCAAAGTAGCCGCGGCTGGCGAAAACAGCATCGGCACAGTGATTACCCAGATGCAGCGAATAGAGAAATCGGTGACAACAACAGCAGTCACCGTCGATAAACTCGGTGCCGCTTCCGGTGAGATTGGCCAGATTATCGACACGATTCAGTCGATCGCCGGACAGACAAACCTCCTCGCGCTTAATGCGGCGATTGAGGCGGCCAGGGCCGGTGAGGCGGGACGCGGTTTTGCCGTGGTGGCCGAAGAAGTGCGTCGGCTCGCCGAACAGAGTGCGAACGCAGCCGCTCAGATCGGCGGCCTGATTGCTGAGATTCAGCAAAGTACCGGCGCGGCGGTCACGTCCATGACCGAAGGTGCCCAGGAGGTAACGCTGGGCGGTGAAGTGGTCAGCGAAGCCGGTAGAGCCTTTAAACAGCTTGTGGATATGGTGAACAAAATGCAGGACGAAGTCGTCCGAATCGCTGACGTACTGAAAGATCTTGTTCAAGGTAATATTGCCGTAGTATCTGACGTGAAAGCCATGGCTTCATTAAGCGAAAATGCCGCAACTGATACCCAGAACATTTCGGCAACAAGCGAGGAACTCTCGGCAACCATGGAAGAAATGGCAGCATCAAGCCGCGTACTGTCTGACATGGCCGAGAAGCTGCAAAGCCTCATTTCGCGGTTCAAGATTCGCTAAATCAAAAGTCTGTCTCAAGAACCGAAAGCAAGTTGTCCAAAACGAAAAGAGCGATTTTAATCGCTCTTTTCGTTTTGGGACGTTTATAGTAGATCTCCCCGCTATGTATGCTAAACAGCGGCGCTCCTTTTCTCGATCTTCATGATCTTTTCGATTTTTTGGGCCGACGGCCCGCCGCTGAAAAAGCTTTCCAGCCAGGTTTTGACCACCGGTTTCGCGACCTGCGGCCCGACGATAAGCGCTCCCAGCGTTATGATGTGGGCATCATTGCTTTTGGCGGCCCGCTCGGCCGAATACACATCATGGCACTGCGCGGCCCGGATGCCTTTGACTTTATTGGCGGCCATCGCCATACCGATTCCTGTGCCGCAGATCAGGATACCCCGCTCGCATTTGCCGCTGGTGATGGCTTCCACCGTGCCTTCAGCCACATCGGGATAATCGATGGGGTCGGCGCTGAAACAGCCGCAGTCCGTCACTTCGTGCCCTAGCAAAATGATGTATTCTTTAAGGTCTTCTTTGAGCTGATACCCTAAATTATCGGCCCCGATAGCAATTTTCATGGTTATCCCTCCGTAAGTAAATGACAGTATTTAAGATAATTTCGGCAAAGCTCGCGGCATCAAGCCCGGCTCGGCCGATGAACAGGCCGTTGACCTGATCTTTCCGGGCGATATCCATGGCGTTATCCTTGTTGACGCTGCCGCCGTAAAGGATGTAGCTGGCTTCGGCAATTTCCGGGCTGTACATATTGCCCAGGATTTTCCGGAAAAGCCCGTGGATCCAGTTGATATAATCCGGCGGTGCCGCCGCGGTCTTGCCGATCGCCCAGCGGGGTTCATAAGCATAGAGTATTCCTGCCGCGTCTTTTGCCTCGACCCCGGCCAGGAGTTCCTCAAGCTGGAGCGTCAGCACCCGGAAAGCTTCCGCCTCTTCCAGTCGCTCCTCCTCCCCGACGCACAGGATGGGCATGAGTCCGTGCCGCAAAGCGGTATGGATTTTTTTGTTGGTGGTTTCGTTCGTTTCGCCAAACAGGGTCCGGCGCTCGTGATGGTTGAGTTCGACATAACTGCAGCCTACCTCGGTAAGCATCGCCGCCGAGACCTCGCCGGTGTAGGCGCCGGTCTCCGCCCAATGCATGTTCTGGGCGCCGAACTTGATGTGCCGCCCCCGCAGCCGCTCGCCCACCGCGGCCAGCGCGGTAAAGGACGGCAAAACATAGAGCGGGAGTTCGTCAAAACCGCCTAGAAGGTCTTCCAGCTCGTCAATGAGGGCCAGGCTTTCCTTGATGGTATTGTTCATTTTCCAGCCTGAGCCGATGATAAAATGTTTCATGCCGTCTCCTGCTACAATTTCAGGTTTTTCAGCTTGAGAGCGTACTGCCCGGTGACCTGAATGGACTCTTCCATGCTCACCGCGCTGGCGATTCCTTTGCCGGCGATATCCATCGCCGTGCCGTGGTCGACCGAAGTCCGGATGAACGGCAGGCCGATGGTCACGCTCACCGTCTTGAGAAAATCATGGACCTTGGCTGCGATGTGGCCCTGGTCGTGATAAAGGCTCAAAACCGCGTCGCACTTGCCGGACTCGAACAGCAGGAAAACCGAGTCCGCCGGCACGGGTCCGAAGGCGTTGATCCCTTTGGCCACGGCGCTCTTCACCGCCGGCCCCAGTTCGTTGATCTCTTCATCGCCGCACAGGCCGTTGTCGCCGCCGTGAGGATTGAGGGCCGCCACGGCGATCCGGGCGTTGGCAAAACCGAGGTGTTTCATCGCCGTATCGCATTGCTCCACCGTCCGGAGCACGTTATCGTGCTTGATATACGCCACCGCCTTGGCCAGCGATATATGGCGGGTAAGGAAAAAGATCCGCATCTTGTTGACATGGAACATCGTCAGTACGTCCGTGGTGCCGGTGAGGCCGGCGAACATCTCGGTGTGGCCGATGTATTCGATCCCGGCCATATGGATGGCTTCCTTGTTGATCGGAGCGGTGGCCACCCCGTCGAGCTGACCGGCAAGAGCCAGCTTCACCGCTGTTTTGATGTATTCATAGCAGGCTGTCCCGTTGACGGCACTGATCTGGCCGTAGGGAACGTCAGGAGCAATGTTGTCGATGTTGAAAACGTCGATGATCCCGGCTTCGTATTTCCCGGCCTGCGGGTCGGTGACCGCATTCACCTTTGCCCCCAGGCCCAGGCCGGCGAGGGCGCGGCTCAGGATTTTGCCGCTGCCGATGACCAGCGGTTTCACTTCGTCGTATACTTTTCCCGCCGCCAGAGATTTGGCGATAATTTCCGGGCCTATGCCCGAGGGGTCGCCAAGGGTGATGCCGATGATCGGGCGTGTAGTATTCATGTTCTCTAACTCCTTTAGCGCTCTGTCATATATTTTATGCACTGCCAGGCAGTGTCGCCCGCACCGATGAACCCGCCTTTGGTTGTGACTTTCAGGCCGCTGAACCGTCCCCCGCGCAGACAGCCGTAAGATATATGGGGAATGATCTCATCTTCCAGCTCGATAGCATGGGCGCCGAGCACGCTGCAGAAAGCGACTGTCACATCGCCGCCGGTGAGGTAGACGCCTTTGACGGCGACATCGGCAAGTTCCAGGGCCCGCTTGGCCAGGCTGGCCAGACTGCAGGTAATCCTTCGGCTGATTTCGTCAAGACTGATCCCGCGGCTGGCCGCTTCTCCTTCAAGATCAAGAACCATATCAGCCGTCTCGGCTACGCGAAACCCGAAGACATCGTGCCGCGCGCTGGCCTCGGCCGCGGCCCGGGCCAGACCTTCGCAGATCTCCTCGTCATACCCGCCGTCCAGGAAAAGCCGGACATCGACACTGATCAGCCGGGCTCCGCACTCTTTTTCCAGATAGTCGAGCTGGCTGCGGGTCAGATCACTTACACTGCCTGACACAACAAGCACTTTGCCGGTGATCTTTTCGACTTTCTTGACACTGACATAGCGGGAAAACAGGGCTTGGGTGAACGGCCCTGGGTCAACCGAAACGGCTTTTATCCCGGAAGCCGCCACCGCGTGGGCAACCACCTCGATGTCCGCTTCCGAGGCCGAATCAACGACCACGATCCGTTTGCCCTCCGCCACTTCTGTGCTCAGGGCCGCGATGATCGCGTCCGTTCCCTTCGCCACCGTCGCCAAAGGTATGACGCCGCAGCCCAGGCCGGTCTGCTCGGCGAAAACATTCGGCAGATAGGAGTTTTTCACCGGCTTGATCGGGTCCCGCCCTGCCACCGTTCTGGCCACAGGCACGGCGTTCACCAGCAGATAGCCGCCGATGGTGATTTTGCCGGAGGCCGGGTAGGACGGAACGCAGACCGCCACATATTCCGGCCCGAGGGCGTCGAGCATCCCCTCCACTTCGGCGCCGAGATTGCCGCGAATCGTGCTGTCGACCCGTTTGCAAAAATACTTGCCGCCTTTTTCTTTCAGGGCCCTGGTATCTTTCTCCACCTTAAGCCGGGCTTCTTCCCCGCTCAGGCCCCGGCTCATGGCGTTGACCACAACGCCGTCGACGCCGGTCACCTCGAAGGACTCGATCCGATCATCCTGAACAATGGTCAGAATCTTGAATCCGGCCTTGGTCAAAAGCACCCCGGCGGTGTTCGCGCCGGTCAGGTCGTCGGCTACGATCGCACATAGACACATAGTTGATCCTCCTTTCATCCTGGGGTAAAAGCGTGTTGATATTCCCCCAGGCTGTTCAAAAGGGCCGAGATGCTAGGCGGCTGCGAGGAAGCGCGCGAAGACAGTACATGGTGGCGTACGGCAAGCGCGCTCCCGGAGCACCAACAACGCAGATTGGCCTTTTTCAACAGCCTAAAATCACACCGGTTCGTCGAGGGTCATAATCAGCAAAAAGCCGATAAGGGCCGCTGCAGCAAAATATGTGAAAACATAGTCGTAGGTCTTGAACGCATCCAGCAGCGCCCCGGCGATCATCGGTGAAAAGAAACCGCCCAGGTTGCCGCCGCTGTTGACCACCGCGATCGCCACCGGATAGGTGCTGCCTGTCGTCAGCCCCATCGGATACGCCGTGAACGCCGGCCAGCCCACATTCAGCAGAAACCCGGTCATGAACAGCGCTGCTGATACCAATGTCGCATTTTCCGGCAGATTAATCAATACAATCATCATCAGCACCGTCGACAGCGCTGTCAGCAGCATCGTCGGCTTGCGGCGCTTGTAAAGCAGCTTGTCGGAAACCCAGCCGCCCAATAGCGCCCCGATCAGGCCGCCGACCCAGGGAGACGCGGCCACAAAGCCCATCTTCAGGAAGGAGTAATGCTTCTCGTTGACAAGATAGGACGGTATCCAGGTCATCAGCCCGTACAGCACGCTGACCATCATGAAATAGGCAAAGCAGTCGCCCCAGATGTTCCAGGAGGAAAATAGGCCTTTATTGGTTTCGATCTTTGGTACCGTTTTGGCCCGGATAAATCTGTCCAGCCAGCCCAGGGACACTTTCTCGTCCACTGTCGCGCTGCTGGCGGCCGAGGCTTTGTTTTCCCGGATATAGGCGGCTTCCTCGGCGTTGACATAGGCGCTGTCCTCCGGTCTGGTCCGGATCAGCCAGTACCAGATCGCCGCCATGACGAAACCGGGCAGGGCGAAGATATAAAAGATGTAGCGCCAGCCCATCTCCTGGGCGATCCAGACGCAGATCAGCGGCACGACGATCGGGGCAAACATGGTGGAGGCGATATACACCCCTACAGCTGTGGCTTTTTCTTTTCCCGGGAACCAGTTGTTGATGGTCGACGTGCAGCCCACCGGGGTCGGGCCTTCGGAAACACCGAGTCCGAGCCGGCAGGCCAGCAGCGAAAACCCGGACTGGGCCGTACCGATCAGATAGGTGAAGAGGGAAAAGCCGACAATCGACAGCGAGACGAGGCCCCGCAGACCAAAGCGGCTGAACCAGAAACCGGCGGGAATCTGGGTGATCGCATAGCCGAGGAAGAAAAAGCTGGCGATGGCTCCGGCCTCGAAGTTGCTGAGAACGAATTCCTTGCGCATGAACGGCAGAGCTACCCCGATGTTGGCCCGGTCAGCAAAGTTGATAGCGTAAGTCGTAAAGATGATTGCCATAACAACCCAACGGAAACTTGTGGCCTTTTTCAGAGCAGTACTTGTGGACACGGTTGGTTCGGACACAAAAACACACCTCCCCTAAATTTTGAAAACGCCGTTACCATTATCCCCTGATTCAATCTTTTGAAATTATCGGAATACTTCGTCGTGTAAATTTGAAAACCTTCTTTTTTGTAAATTTTTTATTATTTTTTCTTACATTTATTTTCATCATTATCTGTCAGACGAAAAATCGCCAGGCTTTTCGGCCTGGCGACTGCAGTATTTTTGAGAAAGTCATGTTGAATAAACGCCCCCGGCCGTTCGGCCGGCATCAAAGTTTTCTCACCGCTAACGCCTTGCGAGTCTTTTCGAGGTTCGTCAGAAAGAGTTCCTTGCGGCGAAGGGCCAGTGTGATGAACAAAGTATCCAGAATGTAGATCTGAGCGATCATATTCTCCATCGACTCGCCGCGATAGAAAGTCTCCGGCGCCGACGTAACCAGCCGGATGTCGGACACCTTCGCCAAGGGAGCGTTGGGCCGGCCGATGATGCAGATGGTTGTCGCCCCGCCGTTTTTGGCGGCCTTGACCACATCGATCATCTCTTTCGTGGTGCCTGAACTGCTTACCGCCACCGCCACATCGCCCGGCCCGAGCATCGAAGCCGACATCAGCTGGCCGTGGCTGTCAGGAAGAAAGCGGGAATAAAATCCGACCCGCATAAACTTATTGTGGGCGCTTTCCGCTACACAGGCGGCGTTGCCGGCGCCGAAAAACTCCAGCCGCTGCGCTGCTTCGATGGCGCTCGCGGCTCTGGTGAGCTGAGGCCAGTCCATCCCCTCCAGCGTGGACTCGATGCTGGCTACATGGCTTTTGGCCAGTTTTTTCGCCACATCGGTTATGTCATCAAGCTCATTCACTTCTTCGTGAATATTGGCCAGCGGATTGACGAACTCCCTGGAAATCGTGAACTTCAGTTCCTGATAACCGGCCAGCCCGATGGTCCGGCACAATCGGGTGACCGTCGGTTCGCTGACTGCGCAGGCTTCGGCCAGCTCAGTGATCGACAGGTACACCACACTGCGGGGATTCTTCAGAATGTAGTCGGCTACCTGGCGGGCCCGCGGCGCCAGATGATGATAGTTTTCCTGAATCTTTCCGATAATGACGCTGTCAGCCATAAAACACCTCACTGCGGCGTTGAACTTTTATATAGAGTTCGGCGTAAAATTGAAATTCCTCTTTTCCTGGCCGGAAAAAACCTGGCAACCCGCTCCTGTGGACCGCCACAGTGGAAAGAATGACAATTGGACCATTAAGACGAAGGGTTTGGATAACGATCCGTCAAAAAGCAATTCCGCCAATGCCATCCCTTAAAGCAGCTATTTCGGCTTTGCCTCTCCCCCGTCTCATGAATATAATAAACATAGAACGGGTAGCCTCCGTTCTTCAAAACTGAATAGGAGGCCGGCGACCGTGCCGGATCATGACATCCGACTCGACGTATTGCCGCTGCCGTAGCTGCAGGGAATACAAGGGTTGCCAACCACTGTCGTGACGCACCAGCCCGCCTCCGGACGAGAAAAGCCCCCATCAGCCGCACCGGCTGACAGGGGCTTGTTTTGTGCAATGGCGATGCGGTTGTTCCTATTACTCAATAGTTTACTTCGTCCCTCTGGTGAGGATCATCTCTTTCAGCGGCATCCGCCGGGATTTGATCGTTCCCATCGCCGACCAGCCCACAGCGATATGAAGGGCCACTTCGATATAGTCCGGCAGGCCGTATCGCTCCTTGAAGGTTTTGCCGGTGTCTTCCGTGACCTCCGTTTTCGCGGTTTTCGAAAGCCAGACCCCGCCCAGCCCAAGGGCGTGGGCCATCAGCAGCATATGATCCCCCGCCGCCGCCGCGTCGAATCCGCCGTTCTGCGGCACCGTCTTGTCCTGCCCGACGACCCCGGGAACGCGCCGGTCGTAGCAGATGACGATGATCACCGCGTTGGTCACCGGGATATCGCTCCAGATCATTTTGGCTTCTTCCGGTTCCCGGATCACGACGAAACGGACTTCGTCCAGGTTACAGCCGATCGGCGCCGCTCTTCCGGCCTCCAGAATCTTCTCGATCAGTTCGTCTGGCACCGGTTTGTCGACCCAGTCGCGAATCGAACGGCGTTCGAAGATCAACTTGTTTACAACAGCCAGTTCCTCAGGGGTGAACGGAGTCTGAACAGGCTGATCCCACTCGATTTTCTCGCCGGCCCGGATTTTGGCTGCCAGGGCGAGATATTCCTTGACCCACTCGATATCCGGGTCATTGTCGCTAAAACCCCGCTCCCGCCAGACATCATACACCAGCTGGGTCTGCAGGCCGAAGACCGGGATGGATTTATTCTGCCCCCTGACAAGCAGCGGATACAGGGGGACCTCGATGTTGTGATGGGCCCGCTCCCGCAGCAGCGCCCTAAGCAGCTCCGGCTCCAGCTTCATCAGATCTTTCTTTTCGTATATTGCTCCTCCGAACGGCGTCACTTTGATTACCTCCGGCATCGCTTTCCCTCCTCTTATTGCCGGCCATCAGCCAGGCCGGTTTACGGAATTTTCCCCGTCAGCCGTCGATACCCGCATAGGCCGGCAGGACATTATAGTCAATATCCATGAGCTTCAGGATCGCCGCTCCGGCCTCCTCGCCGTATGCGGCGACAAACGCCTGCAGCCCCCTGTCCATCGAAGCCAGCCCGGCAAAGCCGAAACGGGCGACGATCACTTCCCAAAGCGTTTTATATAAATGCCCGCTGTGATAGTCCCAGGGCATTTTGGCCTTGCTGCCCAGCCTCTGGACTCTTGCCGCCAGCTCGGCTTCCTCTTTTTCCGTGGCGTTGGCCCCTCTGATGCGCATGTCACACACCGCGCCGCCTGAACTTCGATTTGTCAGCACATCGAACCGAAGCTCCGGATTGAAGCCTTCCGCCAGGGCTTTGTCGACATACTGGCAGTATAGGTACCCGTATTTCTCCACAAGGCCGTTCTCCTGCCACACATCGTACCACGGACATTTTTTGATCCATAGCTGAACATCCGGGTTCTTGGCCGGCACGGAGGAATCCATCTCCCCCGGTTCGGCCGACCATTCACCGTAAGCCAGATAATTAAGCGGCGAAAGCTCGGCCCCGTCGCGCAGCGCCCGCAGCGCCATCCGCCGGCCGCGCTGCCGGCCGTACCTGACGACCCCCTGGGCGATCGCTTCGATCCCCGGTTTCCCGTAAGCATCGATGACTTCCCTGGCGATTACCCCGAACAAATAAGCATGGCTGCGCGCCGTGAGCCCGGTCTTCCTGTTCATGGCTTTGTCACCTCATTTTGTTATTCCGCTTCTCCCCAGCCGGCTGTTGGCTCAGATTCCCTCACCGGCGTCATTGTAGCCAAGGTACGTCTGCTGGACTTTCGCGTCATGGAGCAAATCCCTGGCCGGCCCCTGGATGACCACCTTGCCTGTCCCCAACACATAACCCCGGTCAGCGACGCTTAGCGCCAGCGAAGAATTCTGCTCCACAAGCAAAATGGAAATTCCCTTGGCGTTAATTTTCTTCAGCAGGGAAAAGACGCCCTGCACCAGCTTTGGCGCCAGGCCGAGCGAAGGCTCGTCAAGCAGCAGCAGCCTGGGTTTCGACATGAGCGCCCGGGAAATAGCCAGCATCTGCTGCTCTCCACCACTCAGGGTGCCGCCTTTTTGCCTGCGCCTTTCCCGGAGAATCGGGAAAAGGGCGAACTGTTCCTCCAGCGTCGCTTCGATTTCATCGCGGTCCTGTCGCAGGAATGCGCCTATTCGCAAATTTTCCTCCACCGTAAGGTCGGAGAAAACCCATCGGCCTTCCGGAACCAGCGCCACACCGCGATCCAGCGTCTGCGGAGGGCTGCTGCCGGAAATATCTCTGTCTTCGAAGGAAATGGTGCCTTGGCGCTTCTCCACCAAACCCACGATACTCTTCAAGGTCGTCGATTTGCCTGCGCCGTTGGAGCCGATCAGTGTAACCAGTTCTCCCTGGTTCACTTCGATGCTGACCCCGTGCAGCACCTGCACACTGCCGTACCAGGCCTGGAGATTTTTTACTTTCAGCATGTCACGCCTCCTTTCCCAGGTATTCGGCAATGACCCGCGGGTCTGACTGCACTTCTTGCGGCGTCCCTTCGGCGATTTTCTGCCCGTGGGCCAAAACCGTTATCCGGTCGGAAACCGACATCACCAGACTCATGTCATGTTCCACAAGAATGATGGTGATTCCCATGCCGCGGATTGTTTTAATCCGCTCCAGCAGTTTTTTTACCTCAGACTCATTGAGGCCTGCCGCCGGTTCATCCAGGAGCAGAAGGCGCGGCTTCATCGCCAGCGCCCTGGCGATCTCCAGCCGCCGCTGATCACCATAAGACAGATTCTTCGCCTGCTCATAAGCCAGATCAGCCAGCCCGAACTGCTTCAGCAGCGCTGTGCCGGACTCTTCTATCCAGCGTTCCTCCTGCCGGACCCGCTTTCCCGGGAATGCGGCGGCGAACCAGCCGGTGTTCGTCCGCCGGTGAAAGCCCAGCTTTACATTGTCAATCACCGTCAGGGAATGAAACAGGCGGACATTTTGGAAGGTCCTCACGATTCCCAGAGCGACCCGTTCATCGTTGCGCAGCGCAATCACGTCTCTCCCTTCGAAGAGAAAGCTGCCGGCCGACGCCCGGTAATTTCCGGCCAGGACGTTGAACAGCGTCGTCTTGCCGGCTCCGTTCGGCCCGATCAGGCCGCGTATTTCGCCTTCTTCCACCGTTAAATCCACGTCCTTTAATGCCACAAGGCCGCCAAAAACCTTCGAGATTCTTCGTGCTTCAACCAACGGCATACCCTACACCTCCGCCTTGGCCTGTGGTTTGTCGTCCGCCGGCCTTCGTTTTTCCCGGCGGACCATCTGGGGATACCAGCCGGCCGCCCCCTCCGGCAAAGCCAGCATGATCACCACGATGGTAACGCCGTAGATCAGCTGCCGGTAGTCCTGCAGGAAACGGAAAGCTTCCGGTACCGCCGACAGGACAACAGCCCCCACCACCGAGCCGGTCATGCTGCCGATCCCGCCGAGGGCAACCATCGCCAGTATGGCGAAGGACTCACTCAGCCCGAAGTTGTCCGGGCTGATGTAGGTCATATAATGGGCAAAAAAACTGCCAGCCAGTCCGGCGAAGAAAGAGGCCATAACAAAGGCAGCCACCTTATAACCGGTCACGTTGATGCCCATCGACCGGGCGGCGATCTCATCATCGCGGATGGCGGCAAGGGCCCGGCCCGGTCTGGCGGCCAGAATCCGCTGAAAAATCACATAGGTAATGCCGGCAAAAACCAGCATAGCCAGATAGTAGTCTCTCGGCTGAGCGAGGGTCAGGCCGAAAATGGCCGGCTTGACAATCCCCGGCAGACCGGCCGGACCGCCTGTTACCTCTTCCAGGTTGATCGCCAGCAGGCGGACGATTTCATTGAAAGCCATCGTGCCTATGGCCAGGAAGATGCCCTTCAGACGCAGCGCCGGAAAGGCGACAATACCCCCGATGATTGCAGTAAAGACGCCGCTCATGACAAACGCCGCCATAAACGGCCAGTGCAGTTTCATGCT
The DNA here is from genome assembly GCA_031292015.1 of Negativicutes bacterium. The sequence continues at coordinate 18,775 of JARLHY010000049.1, forward strand.
CAACAGCGCCGACGCATAAGCACCGATGCCGTAAAACGCGGCGTGCCCCAGAGAAAACAGCCCGGCGCACCCCAGCAGCAGGTTCAGGCTGATGGCCAGAACGACATAGACGCCGGCGACAATCAGCACATGAAATACATACTGATTGCCAAGGACGAACGGTATGGCCGCCAGCCCTAAAAAAGCCGCCGTAAAAACGATTTTCAACCTTTGCGAACCCATCAGACCTTCTCCTCCTCGGCCCGGCCGATCAGGCCGGACGGACGGATCAGCAGCACGGCGACAAGGATGGCGAAGGCGATGACATCGCGATACCCCGCCGATATGTAGGCCACCGTCATACTCTCAATCAGTCCCAGCAGCAGCGACCCGAGCATCGCTCCGCTCACGCTGCCTATCCCGCCAAGAGTGGCCGCCGCCAGCGCTTTCAGCGAAATACTGACCCCCATTTGCGGATAAAAGGCCCCGTAGTACGCCCCGACAAGCAGCCCGTCAGCCCCCGCCAGAGCCGATGCCACCCCAAAAGCCAGAGCCACGACCCGATTGATTTTTACCCCCATGATGCTGGCTGCAGCGAAATTTTCGGAAGTGGCCCGCAGAGCCAGTCCCCAGCGCGTCTTGCGGATGAATAACTGCAGCGCCGCCATCAGTACCAGAGTCAGGCCGATGACGATAATCTCGATTCCTGCGATTACCGTTGTCCCGACCGTGAACTTGACTCCACCGACGTCATAGGGAAAAGGCTTGGTGTCAGCGCCGACGATGAGCAGCACCGCCGCCTGCAGAATAATCGAGAAACCGATGGTGATGAGGGCCGGCGACAAGTGCGATCCGCCACGAAAGGGCCGGAACGCGACCCGTTCGGTGACCAGCCCCAGCAGCAGCGACACGCCGATGGCGGCCGCCAGTCCGATCACCGGTCCGGCGTGAAGTCCGACGACCACGCCTAGTCCGGCAAAGGCCCCCACCATGAATACCTCGCCATGGGCGAAAGTAATCATCCGCAATATGCCGCAAATCAGAGCAAATCCCACCGCCAGCAGCGCATACATGCTGCCTAGGCTCAAGCCGTTGATAATCTGCTGCCACAACATCAGTGCAGCCCCCTCACCAAGCTTCTCACAGCGTATAAGGAACGAACTTGCCGTCTTTGGCTATGATCGGGAAGAGCTCCGGACTGGTCAACTGGCGGGTTGGACTATAGGTGATGAAGCTTTGCGACGCTCCCGGAAAATCCTTGGTATTGGCCAGCTCATCCCGGATTGCTTTTCGCGTGATCGGACCCTTCTCAGCGCTCTTTTCCGCCGCGTTGGCGATCAGGCGAATCGCGTCGTACGCCTGCACCGCAAAGGTGTCCGGTTCGCTATCGCCGTATTTTTCCTTATACTTGGCGATGAATTGTTTCAGAGTCGGGCCGGGGTTGGCGAGGTTGAATACCGCGTTGGTGATCAGGCCGTTTACTGCCGCGCCGCCGATGGTAAACAGTGCCGGCGAATGGACCGAGGCCGAGGCGATGAAGGTGGACCGTACCCCCAGGTCTTTTGCCTGTTTCATGATCAGTGCGGCGTCGGTATAGTAGGAACCCAGAACGATGACATCAGGGTCCAGCTCCTTCACCTTGGTCAACTGGGCCTTGAAATCCTTGTCGGTGGGCAGATAAGCCTCGGCAGCCACTACCTCCACATTTTTGGCTGTAGCCTGGGTGACGATATTGTCTTTGACCGCTTTGCCAAAATCGGTATTGAGGTAAAGAATGGCGATCTTCTTGGCCTTCAGCTTGTCGGTCGCCACATTGGCCAGCTCAATGGCGGCCGTGGCCTGGGTCGGGCAGAGCTGGAACACATAATCCCCGGGTTTTGTCAGTTCGGGATGCGACGGGTTGAAAGCCAGCTGAACCAGTCCGGCGCTCTGGTAGATCGGCGAAGCCGACCAGGTGGCGTTGGTTGTGAAATCTCCCAGTTCAGCCAGGATCCGGTCATCTTTGACGAATTTTTGGGCGATGTTGGCTGCCTGCTTGGGGTCGCTCTGACTGTCTTCATAGATCAGTTTGATCGGCCGCCCCTTGATGCCGCCCTTGGCGTTGATCTCCTCCAGGGCGATATCGAGGCCTTTTTTCCACATGGCGCCGTACTCGGCGTTATCACCGCTGAACGGTCCGGCAACCCCGATATAGATGGCGTTGTCTTCTTTGCCCTGAGTTGCCTGCGAACCGCAGCCAGTCAGGATAAACGCCAGCACGCCGATCATTGCGGCCAGCAGGCTGTACTTGATTTTCTTCATGTTTGATCTCCCTTTCGGTGTTTGATTTATTTCTTGTCCTGAATCGACACGGTATAGACCTGAGCTGCCCCCCTTTCTATGCCGAAAAAGCCGGACACCGTGAAGAATCACGAAGTGTCCGGCCTCTGTTTTTGCAGTCAGCCTGGCGGCGATATGTCATTGCCAAACATCAAAAATAAAAAAGGCCAGAGCATGCCTCAGCATTCTCTGGCCTTTAGTTGACTAATCAGCCGCAACTATGATTTTTTCCACTTTAACACACTGCCCTTGAATTGTCAACACCTTGGGAGCAGTGGCCGAAGCCAGACGGCAGTTCGAACAGGGCCCGATACATCCACCGGATGCCTGTCCTCTGCAGCTTAGTCTTACTTTATATGCGGAACCTCCTTAATCCGCCTGCAGATATTTTTCGATTGTCCGCCTGACCGCGCCGGGGCCGGTTATCATTTCAGCGAAATAACCCTCGATCTTCTCCCCCAGGCCCACCTCATACAGATTCGAACCGAAAAGCGCCTTATTGGCCAGGATCGGCCTCAGACAGTCAGACGCCAAAGCCCCTCCGCCCAGTCCGATACCGGCGACACACGGTTTCAGAGTATCCAGCAGCGGGTCCGAGCTAAGGCTCATCGCCCGGCCCTCATCGTCCACTCCCATCAGATACCTGCACCAGCCGGCGATAACCAGCGGGATATAATTGAGATCCTTCGCATCCAGGTCCGGTCTTTGACAATACGCCTTGATCGTTTCGCCGAAGCGGATCCCCACCTTCTGGGATGTATCGGTGGCGATTCGCTGCGGGGTATCGGGTATGAACGGGTTCGGCAGTCGTACCTCGATGACCTCCCGGATAAATGCTTCAGGCTCGATGATTTGAGGATTGACGACAACCGGCATGCCTTCCTTGTAGCCAATTTTCTCGACCATTTTTTTCAGTGACGGATCCTTCATCTCATCTGCTATCAGACTGTAGCCCAGCAAGCAGCCGAAAACGGCCAGGGCGGTGTGCAGCGGATTCAGGCAGGTGCAAACCTTCATCTTTTCCACCCTGTCCACCGTCTGCCTGTCGGCAAAGATCACCCCCGCCTCTTCCAGCGGCATCCGTCCATTGGGGAATCGCTCCTCGATGACCAGGTATTGCGGCTTTTCGGCGTTGACAAATGGTGCGATATAAGTATTTTTGTTTGTGCAAAAAATGGCCGTACTTGCAAAGCCGCTCTCCTGCAGCGCCTTTTTGACGCTTTCGGAAGGCCGGGGCGTAATCTTGTCGATCATGGTCCAGGGAAACGATACCTTTTCCGGGTTATTGATGTATTCCAAAAATCCCGGTTCCGCCAGGCCTTTGGCCGCCCATTCCCGGGCAATCGCCTCAACCGCGCCATACAGCTTGTCGCCGTTATGGGAGCAATTGTCCATGCTGACAAAAGCCAGCGGCAGTTCACCATGCGTATATCGGAAATAAGCCAGCGAGGCGATCTTGGCCATGACGCTTTTGGGCTGCTCGGGCCCGCCGGCCATATCGGCCTTTACCTCAGACAAATAATCGCCGGAAATATCCTTCAGGTTATAGCCCTTCTCGGTTATCGTGAAACTCGCCATTTGCAGGGAAGGTTTGGCAAAAATCGTTTGCAGTCTCGCCCAGTCGCTCTTCCTGGACGGATCTCCCACCAGGCTTTCGCTGATACTGCCGATCAGCTTCTTCTCCAGGCTGCCGTCCGTATTCATGATCGCCAGCAATCCCAGGTTGTCATATGGCGTATAGATCTTATCGACAATTTCAGCATCATACGTTTCCACAGCGATAATTCCGGTAGTCGCCCGGCCTGCGTTCAGCAGCGTCTGCTGCAGCACGGCGATAAAGCCCCGAAAAATATTCCCGGCCCCGAAATGAACCCAGGTCGGATTCTCTTTGGTCAGGTCCGCCATCCGCTGATAATCATAGTTTAGCATCTCAATCCCGGCCTGCTCCCAGCTTCCGGCGTTCTTAAAGATTTCTTTGTTCAGATTCAACATTGTGAAGCTCCTTTCTGCGGTAAAACACTCTCCCGGCAAAAACGCCAACACAACTTTGCCGATCTCTTCCGGCTTGCCTGGATTACCGGTTGGCCCTGACGATGGCGTCCCACAGACCGTTGAGGTAGACAGCGCCCAGGGCCCGGTCATACAGCCCGTAGCCCGGGCGTCCCTGCTCGCCCCAGATCATCCGGCCATGGTCGGGACGGATGGGGCCGGTAAAGCCGATATCATAGAACGCTTTCATAATCTCATACATATCCAGCGACGCGTCATCGTCCTTATGGGCCGCCTCGTCAAAAACTCCCGGCTCATGGATTTTGATGTTGCGGACATGACCGAAATGCACCCGTCCCATCTTCCCGAAATACCGGATCAGGCTTGGTATGTCGTTTTGGGCGTTGGCTCCCAGCGAACCGCTACACAGCGTCAAGCCGTTATAGGGACTGTCCACCAGTCCGACCAGTCTCTCCAGGTTTTTCTTGCCTGTCACAATCCGCGGCAAGCCGAATACCGGCCAGGGCGGATCATCGGGATGGATGGCCATCTTAATGTCGCATTCCTCGGCGACCGGAATGATGGCCTCCAAAAAATACTTCAGATTGGCGAAGAGTTTGTCCTCATCAAAGTCTTTATAGGCCTCGAACAGCCGCTTCAGTTCCTTCAGCCTCGATTTTTCCCAGCCCGGCATTTCCATGCCGTTCGAACCCTTTTCCATCTCCTCCGCCAGCGTCTGGGGATCAAGATTTTGCAAAATACGCTGGTCATACGAAAGCGCCGTCGATCCGTCAGGCAGTACTTTGGCCAGTTCGGTGCGGGTCCAGTCAAAGACAGGCATGAAGTTGTAACAGACCACTTTTACGCCGGCCTGGGCCAGATTGCGCAGGGTGAGGATATAGTTCTCAATATACCAGTCGCGGCTCGGCACTCCCAGTTTGATATCCTCGTGGATATTCACACTCTCAATGGTATGAAGCAGCAATCCGTGGCTTTCGACATCCTGCTTGACCGCCATAATTTCCTCCAGCGGCCAGGTCTCGCCCACCGGAATATCGAACAGCGCGGTTACGATGCCTCGCATGCCCGGGATCTGCCGGATATACGACAGCGGGATGCTGTCGCTCTTTCTGCCGTACCAGCGAAAACTCATGATCATAGAATACACCTCTTCAACGTAGTAAGATTCTTAGTGCAGGCTCATCCTCTCAGGCCAAGCGGGGGCAATACGCTGATAATCCGTTCCCAGGCACCTCCCTCGCTAAAGTACAAAAGCAAAATCGGCGGATCAGGCTTTTGCTTTCATGTTGACCGTTACCTGCTGCGGCTGTTTGAAATAATGGCTAAAGTCTCTTTGCAAATCACTCAGGCCGATGATCAGCTTGTTCAAATGAACCTGAACCGCGCTGGAACCCAGTTCAACATCTTTGCTTTGAATAGCCTGCACGATCTGTTGATGCTGTTCGATCAGGCTGGGCCAGTCATAAGTGACCGTCGAATTCAGCATGCGCACCCTGTTGTAGTGGGTGTTCATCTGCTGAATCGCCGACCAGATCCGGGCTTTCCGGCAACCGCCGAAGATCATCCCATGCATTTGTTCATCAAGCTCAAACAACTTCAGATAATTTTTCTCCTGAATGCACAGCCTCTGCATCTCGATGTTGGCCCATAGCCTGTAGATATCTTCTATGGGAAAAGAAACACAGGCGAGCTTGATGACTTCCTTCTCCAGGCATTCACGATGAAATTCGGCTTCTTCGACCTGGTCCGGGTCGATCAGAGATATGTAGGTTCCCCGCTGCGGCTGAATCGTAAGCAACGTGGCTTCCGCCAGCTTGATGAACGCTTCCCGCACCGGAGTTCTGCTGACATTCAGCATATCGGAAATCTCATTCTCCGAAATACTGCTGCCTGGCGGCAGCTTCAAATTGAGGATATTCGTCTTAAGCAACCGGAAAATATATTCCCGGCTGGATTCCTGACGTAATCTTTCAATCCATCCAATTTCCATAAGGCTCCCAGTTTTTGGTTTTGTTTTTTATTTTAGCATACTAATATACAAGTTTCAATGCAAAACATAACCAAAAGCAATCATCAATTTAAATTTTCATTTCAGGCGAAAGTACGCTTTCCAGGCCGTTCGTTCCGAAAGCAAACGCCCGGCCGGCGTGAAAAAAGCCAGGACGGAAGCAGGTGTATCGGGACAACATAAAGGATTTCGGCAGCAGCTTGTCTAATCTTCCTGTTAATAAACGAGCGATAATCCAGAGGAGAATCTGACTTTGACTACACAGGCAAAACTTATCTTTAAGATCGGGTTTGGTGGAGCGCCTGGCCACCCCAACGACCATGCCAGCAAAAGACTGAAGGAAGAGCTGGAGAGGTACTCGGACGGCGAAATCGAATTGCAGATCTTTCCTTCTGCCCAGCTGGGCAGTGAAAAACATATGATCGAGGCTGTACAGGCCGGAACGCTGGAACTGGTTGCAACCAGTACCGGGCCCTTGGGCTTATTCGACCCGAGTTTCCTGGTGTTTGATCTTCCTTATGTCTTCAATGGCCCCGAGGCGGCCGGCAAAGTGCTGGATGGCCCCATCGGCAGCGAGGTTGCCGAAAAACTCGAAACAATGGACATTGCTCCTTTGGCCTGGTGGGAAAATGGCATGCGCCAATTATCCAACAACCGCGGGCCGGTCACCAGTCCCGAACATCTCAGGGGCCTCAGGATCAGAACAATGGAGAACGCCGTCCATATGGCCTATTTCACCAAACTTGGCGCAACACCCGTGCCCCTGCCGATTGGTGAGCTTTTTGCGGCTTTGAAGAATAAAATTGTGGACGCCCAGGAAAACCCCCTGTCAATGATTGCCAACAACAAGTTCTATAAAGTGCAAAAATATCTGACCATCTGCGATTATGCTTATTCTCCCACCCTGGTCCTGGCCAGCAGCAAATGGCTGGACACCCTGCCCGCCGACTTAAAGGACCTGATCCGCGACACCGTCTATAAGCTCAGGCTCTTTCAGCGTCAGATCGGCCGCGAGCAGTGCAAAGCCTACCTGGAACAGATCAGAAGCTCGGGTCTTGCCATCACCGTGCTGACAGAAAAGCAGAAAGAATCCTTCAAGGACGCCGCCTATCAGCTCTACCCTTCTTTTGACGATCAGATCGGTCCGGCGTTGATAGAAAAGGTGAAATACCAGGGCTGGAATATCTAGGCCGACGGTTATGGTAAAAGTCCCCCGCAGCAAGCTTGCGGGGGACTTTCATGTCCGCGGCGGCAACAATTGACTGGACCGGTCTGCTTTAACCAGGCTTGGCCTGGGACGAAAACAGCACCCTGCAGACGACGGCGTGATCAAAGGAATGACAGGGATCCAGGCCTGTCGCCTCTTTCAGCTTGTCGAGCCGAGCTATCAGGGTATTGCGATGGATATAAAGCTCTTTAGCGGCGCAGGCGAGGTTCAGGTTATTGGCAAGCAGCACCGTGACGCTATTGGCGATATCATATTTTTCGATTAACCGGGCTGCCTTGATTTGATCGGCCAGTGTGATGATCGGGTGCAGATTTTTGGCTGTATCGTTATTGGCGAAAAAATAACCGGCCAAAATAGCGACGTCATAGATCGAGGCAAACCGGTTGGCGCCGCACTCCCGCAAAGAAAACCGGGCCTCCTGATAGGACGCCGGCAAGAGAGCCCAGTCGTCGACGAAACTGCCAAGTCCAAGTTGCACAGAGATATCGCTTATGCTGCCGGTAAGCAGCGAGATCAGATCATTGCACCACTGGTCCAGTTTCTTGGTCTTGCCGGGTATATATTTCAGGATCAGCAGTCGCTGATCCCACAAGCCTACTAAATCGGCTGAAGTCACAAAGGTCGAGTTCTGCAATAGGTAGCGTGCAGACTCACTTACCCGGGCCGAGCCGGCATGCCCATTGTCAGTTGCCGCTATCGACGGATATTTAGGGAGAAAGTTTACTACCGCCGCCATCCGCGAAAGGTTCAGATCAAATCGCAGAATATCCGCAAGCCGCGTGATATCCTTATCATCGGTCGAGCCGGCGATAATAAGGCCGATAAACTGATCATTCAGCTGATATCTTGAACGCACTTCCTGTTGAAGTCCCTCGCGTTCGATAAGCAGTTCGGTAATTCTTATCGCCATAAAGGCGGCGTTTTTGACAACATCCGGGTGACCGATCATTCCCAGTGCGCCGACGACTTGTCCGTCGGATCGCAACGGCAGAACCATTCCGGGTGCAGCGACCTGAAACAAGTCCTCCTGCCCGGGAAAAATCGTTTGGGCGACTGTCATCCGCACTGCCTGCAACGCAGGAAAGCTGAAGGTGCCGACCCTCGCCTGTTCTTTGGCAGCCAGCACCATTCCGTTTTTATCGGCCACATAGATGGGACAGTCCACCAAACCCATGATACTATCCATGATCTGTCCTGCTAATTTATCATTTAGATACATGCAGTTTACCTCTATTGACATTTACCCCCAACTACATTCGACGAACCGTCTGCCAGGTCCTTTCGTCACCCTTTCCTCCTGTTAAAACTAAAACCGGCCACAGCCGGTTAATGATTAAACAGTCCGGCAACCCAGCGCCGCACCGTTTTCTGCAGCTCGGCCTGGTGCCCGGTGGCAAGGTGATCCGCCTCTAATATTACATACTCCCTCGGCCCGCCATAAACCATGGCGAGTCTGTCGGAATCGCCGACCGGCACCGAAGTGTCGCCGGCTCCATGCACAATAAGCATCGGTATGGATAGCTGCCGGGCGGCAGCCAGCGGATCGAACCGATACTGAAGCAGATCATTGACAAACTGACTTTTGATCCTGAAGCCCCTGCCGTAAAAGTTGGCGATCTCTTCGCCTGAGCACGCCCTCCCCCAAAGCTCGGGACCAAAGATAATGTTGCGGAAGGTGTCCACAGGGCAGGTGGTCGGAGCAAAAACGATCCCGCCCCGGATATCGCCTTCATAATCTTTACGGGTCAACACAATCAACCCGCCAAGACTGTGCCCATAAAGAATCTTGGGAGCATTACGATAGCGCGGCTGTTCGCGAAGCCAGCCCAAAATATTCTCCAGGTCTTGTTGCCAGCCGGAAATAAAGGTATCCTCAGCGAACTCTCCCTCGCTGTCGCCGGAACCGAGAAAATCAAACCGGACTACTGCAAAGCCGGCTTGTTCCAAAGCATTGGCCAGATTCAAAGTCAGCTGATTGTAGCCGACCTTGTCCCCGGTAAACCCGTGACAACAAACAATAACCGGCACGTCTTCCGGCTGCCTGTCGGGAGTATGTAGCATGACTGACAGCCGTTTATTGCGACTTTTCACCCAAAAGTGTTCCTTCATATCAATACTGCCCTATCCGTCAGATTTTTCGTGCAGCCAGGCAAAGCATGCCAAGCGAACCTACGGTACCAAAACCCACAATATACATCAGACCACCGGTATAACTGCCGGTGACGTCGATGAGATAACCGATCGCCAAAGGGGCCAGGGCTCCGACAAATTGGGCGGAACCGTTCTGCATCCCTGCCGCCGCTCCGACCATCGAGCCGGGAACGATCGTTTGAACAATAGACCAGGTCATCGGCACATACATGCCGGCAAAAAACATGCTGAGTGCCATCAGATACGCACTGCTCAAATTGTCTGTGACGACAGCCCCCAGATAGATGCATACCGACTGCCCGACGATTGCCAGCAGCGCGAATGGCGCCCTGCGGGAAAAGCGGTCGGAAAAGTACCCCACAGACAATACGCCGATGACTCCCAGGACATAGGGCAGCGAGGACAACATGCCCATCTGCGCCCAGGAAAAACCCCGCGCGACCTTCAGGTACTGCGGCAGCCAGGTCATGACCCCCCACCAGGCTGTCGCCATTGACCACTGGGCAACGGTATTCAGATAGAAATTGCTTTGGGTCAGAATATAGGCAATATTGTCCAGTACACTGACCCTTTCGGGGTCGGCCACGGTTCCGTCTGGTTGTCCCGCAAGAATGTATGTCAGTTCAGCCTGATTTACGCCGGCATGTTCGTCCGGACGGTCCTTGGTATAAAACCAGAGCAGGGGCAGTACGGCAAACCCCAGCGCGGCGCAAAACCAAAAACTTGCCCGCCAGCCATACTGGCCAATAATGAACGCAAAAATAGGCATGGCAAGAGCCGGTCCGGTAAATTGCCCGGCTCCCCAGGCGGAGTTGGCGCGGCCCCGTTCGCTTACCGGAAACCAGTTTCTCACATAGCTGCTTTGCATCGGCCAGTGCATGGCTTCGCCCAGGCCCAGAATGGCTCTCGACAGATAAAGCGGCGTCAGGGCTCTGGACAACGCCCCCAGAATGACCGCCACGCCCCAGGAAAAGATGGAAAAACTCATTGCCTTTCTCGGTCCGAGTTTATCGCCGATTGGTCCTAAAATGAAATTGCCGATTCCGTAGGCAAAAAGGAAGCAGCTCATCACCAGTCCCTGGGCGGTAGGATTGGACTTAAGATCCATTTCGCCGATGAAGGCCGGATCGGCCAGCATAACCGAAACATTGACCCTGTCCAGATAAGCCACCAGCAGGACAAGGAACAGGATGAAAACCACCCTGATCCTTACCCGGGTCGGTTTGACCTCTTCCGTTTCGGGACTGACGACCTTCGTCTCCGGCACCACTAACCCCCCCTCCCTCCGGTCAATCCAGCGCAGCTGACCCGTTTGCCCCGGAATCAGACAGGCTCAGCTGTTTTACGCTGGATGGTGTGAGTGTTTTTCTCAATATTCTGCAGCCAACCGCGCTCCCCTTTATCAGCCCTGCCATCACAAAAAAGAAAGCTCACGTTTGCCAAATGGTAATCGCGAGCTGCAAGCAACCATTCTATACTGTCCGGTACTTACGCCTTAGTATTTATCTATTTCCTGCCCTGTTTTGATATCAATCACCTTACCGGTAGTCTGCGGTACTGCGATGGTCTGGCTGGCAGGTGCCGGCACGCCTTTTTCGACCCAGTCCTCCAACAGATTGAAGGCCTGATGAATATAGGGCAGCAGGGGCTGCAGCTGCTTGTCCTTATCCCACTGCGGACTGCCGACAATGCCGTCTAAATGATTGGCGTGCTCGACCAGGTACAGCCGATAAATATCAGCCTTGCCATTTTCTTTTACCAGTTTTTCATAGCCGAGTCCGTTCACTTTTGCCAGGACCTGGCTGTCCCACGTTCCGAATACCGAGATAACCGGCTTTTTGATATTGCCGGTATTCTGAATCGGGGTGATCGTTTTGTTGAATATCGCGATCCGGGACGCGTAATCATAGTTCAAAGCATCTTCCGGATGATCCATATACTCCCACCAGTTCCGGTACGGCGTAGAGCCGGGATCAAATTTCAGCCTCAGAGCATGGAACCAGGGAGTCCACATTTTGATTTCATAATGATTTTTCCAGACGATCTGGGATTCGGTCGGCAACCCCAGCTGATTCAGAGCCGCTATGGCTTTTTCCTTATCCTGGGCGGTAGCGTTCGGATTGTTCAGAACCAGATAATTTTGCAGCTCCACCGTTATCGTCGACAGGATATTGGCTTCCGGACGCCACAGGTTTCCTTCCCAGTCTACCCCGCCGTCATAAAGGTCGCCGTCATTTTCTATGGCGTAGCGGGTCACATACCCCCCCATGGAACAGCCCCAGACATAGGTGCGGGTCGGGACCTGGCCGCGGGTGCGTTTCAGCAGATCTTTCGTCGCAACCGTCAGTTGATGCAGCCGCATGTGCCATTCGGCCAGATTATCCTTGGGATCCAACAGCGAAGTGGCCGCCTTGGCCCAGGGGTAAATCTTTCCGTCAGGGGCCGGAATCGCTTCGCCGGTTGTCCCTTTGTCCGAATAAGCGTAGGCATAGCTCGCGCCATTCGCGTCAAAGCGGGTCAATACATAGTCGCTGATAAGGGCGTCAACTCTGCGTTCATCGCCGATACCGGGCGATCCGCCCACCACAAGCTTCCCGTTCCATTTTTCCGGTATGCGGATAACAAACTTCGAATCCTCAAACATACCGCTGATTTCCAGGCCCGCCACCTTAGTCTGCGGGGTATACCAGGCCGGACGAACCGGCTTGCCGTTCTCGTTCCAGTCCTGCGGGCCCAGGCCCAGCCTGCCGCCCTCCGCCAGGTTGCCGATGACAGGATTGTTGGTGGTAAGATCGTCATACGCCTTAACATCTACGCTATGGGCGCCAGGGATGTATCCGGACATTGCCGCCTGCACCGCAGGCATGACCAGCAGCCCGTAGATGATAAAAACACTGACCACCAGACTTGTTCGCCATTTCCTCATGCTGAATCCCCCTTTATTATTTCTTGCGCATCGCTCCGCCCTGCGGCTGCATCCCTCCTCATTATTGTTGTATATTTTTTGGGAGGAATGTTATCCGACAATCTTGGCCAGCGCCAGGGTGGCGAAAAGACCGATCACCGCCGCGATGCAGACCGACACCGTGTAGCTCTTGAACATATCCGGCAGGGACATGCCGAAATATTCCTTGACAATCCAGAAACCCGAGTCATTGACATGGGAGGCGCCGATGG
>JARLHY010000050.1 GCA_031292015.1 Negativicutes bacterium
ATCTTTCGGCTGGGAACCACGCTCAGCCGAGACATATAGAATTTCATTTTTTCCTGAATGCATAGTGTACTTTTCTACCACAACGGCTCCGCCTTTTTTGAACTCCCCCGCATAGCGGGGGGTATTCGCTGACGCAAAAAAGGCCTGATCCCTTTGCTACAAGGGATCAGGCCTCTTTTTCTCCACGGCCCTATATATATTCTAGATAGCTCTGGTCCGAAACATTGATGTGATTGGCGATCCATTCACGGGCAAAGGAAAACACATCGAACGACAGCGCCAGCTCCCCTTTGGCGTGACTCTTCCGGATTCTTTTGAGCTCGCCGATAAACAGCTTGTGCTCGTTCTTATGCTGCGCCAGGCGGGAGTAATGGTTGTCAGCCAGCAATTTCTCCTCGTCTTCGAAATGAATTCTGGCATACTCCTGCAGCTTTTCAAGAAATTTGCCTGTCAGCACCCTTTCTTCGTCCAGGTTGCCGCAGATCGCGATTTCCTCATACATCTCGTTCACAACGCTGACAAGACCCTGATGCTGGTCATCGATCGCCGGAATGCCTGTCGGCAGAATATCCTCGGGTTTCATATAAGCCATGGTTGTTTGCACCTCATACTCAATTTAGTGAAACCGGCGATCTGCTTCAATATTCCAGGTCTTTCGCGCTCACCCGTTTGCGGAAGACCCAGTAGGACCAGGCTTGGTACGCCAGGACAACCGGAACCAGACACGCGGCGGCGATGGTCATAATCTTCAGAGTATAGGCGCTTGATGACGCATTGTGGATCGTCAGGCTCCAGGCAGGGTTGAGCGAAGACACCATCAGCCGCGGGAACAATCCGGCGAAAAAAGCGACGGTGGTGAAAACGATCGCCAGCCCGCTGGCGATGAAAGCCCCGCCAAAGGATCGCCTGAAAACCCGCATATAAGCGACGACAAAAATGCCGACCGCCAGCCACAGCGTAATGCCGGCACCGGTGCTGTGAAACAGGTCGGTGTTGGTATAGGTCAGGCCAACCAGGCTGACAAAAGCAATGGCCGCCGCCGCTCCCGCTTTCAGGGCTGCGCTCCTGGCCCGCTCCACAAGCTCTCCTGTCGTCCTGAGGGTAAGAAATACCGACCCGTGAAAAACAAAGACCAGCAGAAACGCCAGACCGCCGCACAGCGTATAGGGGCTGAGCAGATCGAAGAACGTGCCGGTGTACTGCATCCGGTCGTTGATCGGCACCCCGCGGATCAGGTTGGTGACCGCCACTCCCCACAGCAAAGCCGGAACAAGGCTGCCGCCGCAGATCAGCCAGTCCCAGGCCGCGCGCCAGGTGCGGTTCTCATCCTTGCTGCGGAATTCAAAGGCAACCCCCCGGGCAATCAAGGCCGCCAGCATCAAAAACAGGGCCAGGTAAAAACCGCTGAACAAAGTGGCATAAACGTGGGGAAAGGCGGCGAACAGCGCACCGCCGGCGGTGATCATCCACACCTCGTTGCCGTCCCACACCGGTCCGATGGTGTTGATCAGCACCCTCCGCTCCTCATCGGTTTTCCCCAGGAAGGGCACCAGCATCCCTACACCATAGTCGAACCCTTCAAGGAAGAAAAAGCCGGTAAACAGCACAGTCACAAGAACGAACCACACAACATTCAGTTCCACAGTGTCGCCCCCTTCCCTGCGGCAAGATCCGTCTCGGGTTTGTCGACCGCCGGACCCTGCCTGGCAAACTTGCGCAGCAGATACACGCCGACAATCGCCAGCAGGCCGTATAGCAAGGTAAACCCGAGCAGGGACGTCCAGATGAATCCGGCCGGCACCGACGGCGAGACCGCCTGGTTGACCCGCTGCAGCCCGAAGACAATCCAGGGCTGCCGGCCCATCTCGGTCACGAACCAGCCGGCGGAATTGGCGATATAGGGAACAGGCAGCGTCCACAGCGCCGCTTTAAGAGCCCATCGGCTGTCTTCCAGCCGCCCCTTCCTCGCCAGGTAGGCGGCTAACATAGTAATCAGCAGCAGCCAGGAACCGGCGGCGACCATAACCCGGAAACTCCAAAAAACGGCAACAACATCAGGCACATAGTTGCCTGCACCATACTGTTTCGTATATCGGTCCTGAAGATCTTTGATCCCGGCCACTTCGCCGCTGAAGGAATCATACACCAAAAACGACAGGCCGGCCGGCACACTCAGTTCCACCGGATTGGCCCTCTTGTCGGTGTCGATCACGGCAGCCAGGGTGAACGGCGCAGGGTTGGCTGTTTCCCACAGCGCTTCCATCGCCGCCAGTTTCATCGGCTGAGCCTGAGCCACGAACTGGGCCTGACGGTGTCCGGTCCCGGCCACCAGCAAACTGGCGGCCAGAGCACAGGTCAGGCCAATCATGAACGAAGGGCGGAAGAACTCCCGTTGGCTGCGCCGCAGCAGATGGTAAGCGCTGATTGCCATGACAAAAACCCCGGCGGTGGTAAGTCCCGCCAGAAAGGTATGTGGATACTGATTGAGAACGTACGGATTGGTCAGCAGCGAACCGAAATCATTCATCTCGGCCCGGCCGTTGCGCAGCAGATATCCCGTCGGAGACTGCATGAACGAATTGGCCACCAGAATCCAGTAGGCCGACAGATTCGAAGCCAGGGCCACAATCCAGATCGTCGCCGCATGGGCCTGCTTCGACAATCTGTCCCAGCCGAAAATCCACAGCCCGATGAAGGTCGACTCCAGATAAAACGCCGTCAGCGCCTCCAGCGCCAGCGGTGCTCCAAAAATATCGCCCATAAACCTTGCATATTCCGACCAGTTCATCCCGAACTGAAACTCCTGAACCAAGCCGGTCGCGACCCCCATCGAAAAATTGATCAGGAAGAGCTTACCCCAGAATTTCGCCATTTTTTTATAGAGCTCGTTACCGGTCCGGACATAAATCGTTTCCATCACAGCCACCAGGATCGATAAGCCAAGCGTCAGCGGCACAAACAGAAAATGATAGGTTGTCGTTACCCCAAACTGCAGCCGGGCTAACATGAGCGCCTCCATACCACCCCTCCTTACACTTGTAAAATCGACAATATATTATCTTTTTCTACAAAACACAGCATTTTCCTTGTCAGGTATTGGTCGAAAAATAAAAACAGCTTTTGCGGGTCCGCAGCGTCGGCTATTTCCCCGGTTGAATATTCTTGCTGCTTGGGCCGGTGCTGCAACGGTCTACCAGGTAGGCGATCGATTGATAGCTGATTCCGCCGTGCTCGGCCAGCCCGATTTCGCAGGTCCGGCTGTTGGAAAAACCGCAGCGGCAGTCCGCAGGCAATGCTTCTTTCAGATGCTCCAGGGCCGACTCGTTGAGCTCCGGCACATGAAACCCCTTATCACCGGCGAAACCGCAGCACTTCACTTTTTCCGGCATGACCACCTTGGTCGCGCACGCCTCCGCCACCGCCCGGAATTTTTCCGTCAGGCCGGTCTTAGTGGCGCTGCAGGTCACATGAACCGCTACCGTCTCCGCTGCTCTGACCACATCCAGCTCCCGGAGAAGATAATCGTGGATAAACTCCACCGTGTCCATGACAGTCAGCCGTTTGTCCAGAACGCGTTTCATGCGGTACACGCAGGGGCTGGTGTCGCACAGCACCGGGTATTTCCCGTTGTCGGTTACGACCAGCAGCGCCTTTTCCAAAGCGGCGCTCAGCTCATCCGCCGCCTCAAAATAGCCCTTGCTTTCAAAAGGCATGCCGCAGCACAGATTTTCCAGCTCCGGCGGAAAGATGACCTTGAAGCCGCCTTTTCGCAAAAGGGAAAGCATGACGGCATGAAGCGGGCGTTGATCAGGGTCGTCCTTGGCCGGTCCCATCGTCCGGCTCACACAGGCCGGGAAATAAACCACCGTCCGCCCGTTATCCGAAGTCAGTCCTTCCGCAGTCGCCTGCCCTGTGCTGGCGCCCGGCAGCCATCTGCTCCACTTGGGCACCCGCCCGCCGCTCACCGACCGGGCGGCGGCAGCCAAACCGCCAAGAGCGCCGGCCCCCAGCGCCGCATGCGCCAGACGCGCCCCGGCCAGGCCCAGTTTGGCCAGCGTCGTAACCCCGCCGAAATGCTCCGCCATGAATTTGGCTATTCTGCGGCCGCCTGCCGTAGTCTGGGCCGCACGCAGCGATTTCGTGAAACTGCCGGTGTTGATCACCAATGGGCAGGTAGTTTCGCACAAGCCGTCCGTCGCGCAGGTCGCCTCGCCGAAATAGGCGTAGTCGCCCTCCAGCCGGCCCAGCAGTTCATTTTCACCGCCCTTGGCCCGCAAAAGAGCGATCTCGCGTTGCAGCACGATCCGCTGCCGCGGGCTGCTGGTCAGATTCCGCGACGGGCAGTTCAATTCACAGAAACCGCATTCCATGCATTTATCCACAGTCTCGTGGACCTGGGGCATCATTTTCAGATCCTGGACATAAACAGCCGGATTGCTGCTGATAACAACATCGGGATTTAGCAGGTTGTCCGGATCGAAGGCCTGCTTGAGCTGCAGCATATAACTGTAGGCTTTCTGGCCCCATTCCAGCTCCACGAATGGCGCCATGTTCCGCCCGGTGCCGTGCTCGGCTTTCAGGGAGCCGTCAAACCGCCGGACTACCAGGTCGCACACTTCCTCGATAAAATCCTGGTAGACCTTGACGTCAGCCACGGTATCGAAGGTCTGGGTGAAGACAAAATGGACATTGCCGTCCAGAGCGTGTCCGTAAATGACCCCGTCCGCGTAGCCGTAGCGGTTCATACACTCCCGCAGGGCGAGGACCGCGTCAGCCAGCCGCTCCTTCGGGAAAGCAACATCCTCGATGATGACCGAAGTACCCTGGCGGCGGATGCCGCCGATGGCGGGATACACCCCGGCCCGGATTTTCCACAGTTTCTCGTACTCCGCCTTCTTGTCGGTGAAGACGATCGGAAAAAGCGCGGGAATACCCTGCAGCCTGTCCAGGGTTTTTGCCATATGCTCCTCCAGGGCGGCCTGATCCTCGGTCCGGATCTCCACCAGCAGGGCGGCGGCCTGCTCGTCCAGCTCCTTCAGATAGGCGGGCATGCCTGCCATATCCTCCACCGAGCGGAGCGAGATCCGGTCCAGCAGTTCAGCCGCCGCCACCAGGGGCCGCTCCAGCAGCATAACCGCCCGGCAGGCCTGCTCCATATCCGGAAAAATCATCAGCGCCGAGGCCTTGTGGGCATGCTCGACCACCGTCCGGTAAGTCACCTCGGCGATAAACCCCAGAGTCCCCTCCGACCCGATCATCAGGTGACTGATGATGTCCACAGGGTCGTGATAATCCACAAAAGCGTTGATGCTGTATCCGGTGGTATTTTTAATTTTATATTTGTGCCTGATGATATCCTGCAGATGAAAATCAGCCCGGATCTCGTCCCTGATCCTCTCCACCGCGCCGATCAGTTCGGGGTGGCCCTCGCTGAAAGCCTTGCACGAAACCGGGTCAGCCATGTCCAGCGCCGAGCCGTCCGCGAAGATCAGCTTCATGGCGGCGATAGTCTTGTAGCTGTTGTCCGCCGTGCCGCAGCACATGCCGCTGGCGTTGTTGGCGGCGATGCCCCCGATCATGGCGTGATTGATCGATGCCGGGTCCGGGCCGATTTTGCGGGCATAAGGCGCAAGATAGCGGTTAGCCTCAGCCCCGATAATTCCCGGCTGAAGGCTTACCGTTTCACCGCCTTCGCCTACCTCATACCGGCTCCAGCCACCGGCCAGCAAGAGCAGCACAGAGTCGGAAAGCGCCTGGCCGGACAGGCTTGTCCCCGCCGCACGAAAGGTAACCGGAACCTTGAGCCGGCTGGCGATGCGGAGAATGGAGGCCATCTCCCCGGTCGTGGCGACCTTGACAACAAGTTTGGGGGTAATGCGGTACAAGCTGGCGTCCGTTCCGTAAGCCAGCCTGCGAATAGGATCGGAAAAAATTCGCTTCGCCGGAATAAATTCGCCAATTTGCCGGTAAAAATCGCGATACGGGTCCGAAAGTTGCAATACATCGGCCTTCGCGTTCCAATCCACCCCTCATCCACTCCATCCATCATCAAATTACCTGCACCTGCATATTTCTGTATATTTTGTCGAATTACCTCTTTTTTTGTAAGCAGCCCATCAAAAAAAACGCTATAACTCTTACTCTGCAGCCCCCATAAATCACAATTATCGACAATTAATGATAATATTCGATATTATCTAGCAGGATTTCCTTTGTGAGAAATAGAATATTTCCATTATTTCCATATTGATCAGGACAATAGGAGGTGTTTATGTGACCCTATCCAGGCGGCAATTTATTAAGTTATCTGTTTCGACTGTCGGCGTACTGGCGTCAGGACTCAATTTTGATGTCAACGAAGCCCGGGCCGCCGGCTACTCCCTCAAGCTAAGCGACGCTACCGAGTATCCCAGCATCTGCCACTTCTGTTCCGGCGGCTGCGGCATCATCCTGCATGTCCGGGACCAGAAGCTGATCAACCTGGAAGGCGACCCCGATCATCCCACCAACAAAGGCAGCTTGTGCCCCAAGGGAGCTTCCCTGGGCCAGGTCCGGGAAAATCTCCGCCGGATCCTAAAACCCCTTTACCGTCCGCCGGGAGGCAAAGAGTGGCAGGAAATTTCCTGGGAGGCGGCGATTGATAAAATCGCCGGCAAAATCAAGGAGGTCCGCGACAACAACTGGATTGCCGTCGGCAACCGCACCGACGCCCTGGGCCTTTTGGGCTCCGCCGAGCTGGACAACGAAGAGTGTTATATCATGACCAAATTCATCCGCCTGATGGGAAGCAACTATCACGAACATCAGGCCCGGGTCTGACACGGCCCCACGGTGACAAGTTTGTCACCATCCTTTGGCCGGGGCGCCATGACCAACTCCTGGACCGATCTGGAAAACGCCAAGTGGTTTCTGATCGCCGGCTCCAACGCTGCGGAAAACCATCCCATCGCCATGAAGTATGTACTGCGCGCCCAGCAAAAAGGCGCCAAGATCATCGTCGTCGACCCCCGGTTCACACGGACCGCGGCCAAAGCCGACCTGTTCGCCCAGATCCGCCCGGGAACCGATATCGCCTATCTTGGGGCGATCATCAACCACATTTTGCAAAACAATCTCTTCGACAAAAATTACCTGCTGAACTTCACCAACGCCACCTGCAAGATCAATCCGGCCTTCAAGTTCAGCGACGGCTTGTTCTCCGGCTTCGAAAGCGACAAGTCCAGCTACAACAGCGCCAGCTGGGCCTACGAACTGGACGCGGCCGGGCAGCCGGTGAAAGCGGCCGCGCTGGATGAGGACCATACGGTTTTCAGTCTGATGAAAGAACACTTCAAGCGCTATACTCTGGAGACCGGCTCCGCCATCAGCGGCATCCCGGCCGAGAGCATCAAGAAAATCGCCGAAATGTTGGCTGCGAACAGCCCGGGCACGATTATGTACGCCCTGGGGATGACCCAGCACACCACCGCCACTCAGGGCATCCGCTGCTATGCCATCATCCAGCTGCTTCTCGGCAATATCGGCAAAGCCGGCGGCGGAGTGAACGCCCTGCGCGGCGAACCGAATGTACAGGGTTCCACCGATTTTTCCAACCTGGCCACCACCCTGCCGGGCTATATTCCCGCTCCCTTCGATGTGGACAAGGACACCGAGACTTACGGCATCAAGTACAGCTCAGGCTTCCGCAAGCATCTGGTGTCGCTGCTCAAGGCCTGGTTCGGCGATAACGCCTCGCCGGCCAATGATTTCGGCTACCAGTACCTGCCGCGGATGCAGAGCGGCAAAGCCATCACCTATATCCCGATGCTGGAAGACATGTCCCGCGGCCAGTTCAAGCTGCTGCTCAATGTCGGTATCAACCCGATGGTCAGCATCCCCAACAACCAGGTGGTGGAAGCCGGGCTTGCCAAGCTGGAGATGCTGGTCAACGTCGACCTGTTCGAAACCGAAACCGCCTCCTTCTGGAAAGCTCCAAACGTCAAGCCGGAGGAGATCAAAACCGAAGTCATCTTCCTGCCGGCGGCTTTCCTCTACGAAAAAGCCGGCAGCCTGACCAACAGCGGCCGCTGGGTCCAGTGGAAACCCGAAGCCTTGAAACCGGAAGGCTCCTGCAAGTCCGACCTGGATATCTTCGATCTGCTTTTCCGCAAAGTCCGCGCCCTGTACTCCGGCAGCAGCGATCCCAAGGACGCTGGTTTAAAGAACGCAATCTGGGACTACGGCCACGAAGCCGATCCCGAAATCGTGCTCCAGGAAATCAACGGCTACAACAAAAACACCGGCAAGCTCATCGCCACTCTGGGCGAATACCTGGCCGCCGCTCCGGGCGATGTCTCCTGTGGCTGCTGGATCTATTCCGGGGTCTACGGCAACGGCAATCTGGCCAAGCGGCGGGACGGCAAAGATCCCAGCGGTCTGGGCATTTTCCCCGGCTGGACCTATGCCTGGCCCGCCAATATCCGCATCCTCTACAACCGGGCCTCCTGCGACGCCGCCGGCCAGCCGGTGGACGCCAAACGCAAGCTCGTCTGGTGGGACAGCGTCAAAAATCAGTGGGCCGGCGACGACATCCCCGATGTCATCGACCGTACCAAGGGGCCGGACACCCCCGAAGGAAAACCGGCTTTCCGCATGACCGCCGAGCGGATGGGGCGGCTGTTTACGGCTCCCTACGCCACCAAACCGCCAGGGGCCGCCATGCCTGCCGTCATTTCCGGCCTTGTGCCTGACGGCCCGCTGCCCGAGTTCTACGAGCCGATGGAGAGCCCCACCAAGAATGCCCTTCATCCGATGGTGGCAACCAACCCTCTCGCCAAAGCGCGACAGGCTCTCAAAGACAAGCAAAACATCGGCCAGAGCGATACCTATCCTTATGTCCTGACCACCTATTCTTCCGGTACCGAGCATTTCTGCAGCGGTTCGCTGACCCGCAATCTCCCCTGGCTGGTGGAGTTCATGCCTGAGGCATTTTTGGAAATCGGAACAGCCCTTGCCACCAAGCTGGGTATCCGCAACAACGAAGTTGTCGAAGTGGTCTCGGCTCGCGGTTCTCTCAAGGTGAAGGCAATGGTGACTGAGCGGATCCAGCCTCTCACCATCAACGGCAAAGAGACCTATACGGTGGGTATGCCCTTCGGCTGGGGCTACGCCGGTCTTGGCACCGGCCCCAGCGTCAACTCCCTGACCCACGCAGCCTTCGACCCTGCCGCAGGCACTCCGGAATTCAAAGCCCTGTTGGTCGATGTAAGGAAGGTGAAATAGGATGGCCGAACGAATGAGCGTGTTGTTTGACTCCACCAAATGCACCGCGTGCCAGGCCTGCTCGGTGGCCTGCAAGCAGTGGAACATCCTGCCTGCCGAAAAAACGACGCTGACCAGCAGCTACCAGACCCATGAGTCCTTCACCCCCAAAACCTGGACCTTCATGTCCTTTAAAGAGGTGTGGGAAAACGGCCGCATGCAGTGGTTGTTTCGCAAGGAGCAGTGCATGCATTGCGCCGAAGCCGCCTGCAAGAAATCCTGCAACCATGACGCCATTTCCCATACCGAGTACGGCTTCGTGGTCATCGATCATACCAAGTGCATCGGCTGCGGCTACTGTGTTACCAACTGCACCTTCAACGTGCCGCGGGTCGATCCAAAGACCCAGAAAGCATACAAGTGCACCGGCTGCCCCGAGCGGGTGGCCAACGGCCTGAAGCCGGCCTGTGTACAGACCTGCCAGCCGGAAGCCCTGGTATACGGGAAACGCAGCGACATCATGGCGCTGGCGAAAAGCCGCTTTGAAGAAATCAAGCCGCAGTATCCCAAGGCCGTTCTCTATGATGCCCCCGGGGTCCATGGCATCAACTTCACTTACATCCTGCTGCGGGACCCGGAGTTTCACGGTCTGCCACGGGATCCGGCCGTGCCGGTCTCTGTCGACATCTGGAAAGATGCAGTCCGCCCGTTCGGCGGACTGGCCATCGCCGGTGCGCTGCTGGCCACGGCGGTGGGATATATCAAAACCAGGGACCACGCCGACGATCCTCCGTCCTCCGTCAATAAAGACAAGGAGGTGGACAAAAATGGATAACGATCGTATCGCGAGATTTTCCCTGGCCGAGCGAATCACCCACTGGGTTCATACCGCCAGCTTCTTTACCTTGTTATTGACCGGGCTGATCGTGCTGTCACCCAAGTTCGGTTTTCTGGCGCCAGTGTTCGGCGGTGTTCAGGCGGCGAGGGTTATCCACAAAATCGCGGGGCTTTTTTTCGCCTTCGGCACCATCCTCATCTTTGTCATCGGCGACTGGGCGGCCTTCGTCGTCTGGCTCAAGGAAATCACCAGTTGGGGCAAGGAGGACGCCGCCTTTCTCAAAGAATTCCCCAAGGAATTCTTCGGCGGCCATCCTCAGTTGCCGGAGCAGGGCCGCTTCAATTCCGGCGAAAAGGTGAACTCGCTGCTGATCATCTTCGCAGGAGCGGGATTGGCGGTCACCGGCCTGATGATGTGGTTTGCCGACTCGATCCCCCTGGCCCTTATCCGCTGGGCTTATCCGCTGCATGACCTGGCCGCCTTCACCATGACTGCCGTCATCATCGGCCACATGTATCTCGGCCTGGTACACCCAGGCTCCAAGGAAGCCATCAACGGCATGCTGGGCGGCACGGTTTCCCGGGCTTTCGCCAAGGCCCACCACGCCAGATGGTATCGCGAAATGTGTCAGAAGGAGGATGCCAAATGATTTCAGGCGATTCCCTGACAGACCTCTTAGCTGTCATTGAAACAGCTGCCGACCGGCTTGAACCGGTGCAGGCCGACCTATTCCTGCAGGAAATCTGGCTGGACAGGATCGTTTCCGGGTCTGCGGCCCTGCTGGAAGGCGATTTTCCCGAACGGGACGCGGCTATGCTGTTGATAGCGGCCGTTGCCTCCCGGACGGAAAAGTCGCTGGATTTCACGCTTGCCCAGCGGCTGGTGTCAGCCTATCTCGCCGATCGGCCAGAATCGGAATGCTGGTCTGAATACGGCATCAGCCAAGAACACGGTGACCTGTACATCCATCTGGCCAGCCAGGGCGCCTTGGCCAGAGTGGCTCAGAAAGTCGCAGAAACCATCCCCCTGACCGCCTGGGAGTATAACAGCTGCCCGGTCTGCGGCTCCGGTCCGAAGTTCGCCGCCCTGGACAGCGGGATTGGCGCCCGTCGGCTGATATGCGGGACCTGTTTCACCGCCTGGCGCTACAAGAGGATCGGCTGCGCTTTTTGCGGTGAAGAACAGCCCGATCAGCTGAAAATTCTCACCGCTGATGAATTTCCTGCCTGGTCGATATCGGCCTGCCTGACCTGCCGCAGTTATCTCAAGACCGCCGACCTGCGGCAACTGGCCTTTCCACCGGTCTGGCACCAGGCAGCCCTGTCTACCCTGCCCCTGGATTTCGCCGCGATGAAGTGGCTGAAGCGGTCTGTCCCGGAGCAATTCCTCCTATAAAAGAAGCGCAGCAAGCCAAGATAGACGACTGTCGTCTATCTTGGCTTTTTTTTGCCGCACCAAATTCGGCTAAATGTAGGCAAAACCTTGCAGTCAGCCGCAAAACCGGGTATAATTCTTTCCGACACCTATAAACCCGGACCAGTGAACATCGCCAGGATTTACTCCTGCTGCAATAATTGGAGGAAAAATGGAAGAAACGGAACAAATCAGCCCCCGCCGGACCTTTGCCATCATATCCCACCCCGACGCCGGCAAAACCACCCTGACCGAAAAACTGCTCCTGTACGGCGGAGCAATCCATCTGGCCGGATCGGTCAAGGCGCGGAAAGCCCAAAAACATGCCGTGTCCGACTGGATGGAGATCGAGAAACAGCGGGGTATCTCGGTGACCTCCAGCGTACTGCAATTCGACTACCAGGGTTACCGCATCAACATCCTCGACACCCCCGGCCATCAGGACTTCAGCGAGGACACTTACCGGACGCTGGTGGCCGCTGACAGCGCCGTCATGATCATCGATGTGGCCAAAGGCGTGGAAGAGCAGACGAAAAAGCTTTTCCGCGTCTGTAAAGAACGCCATATCCCCATCTTCACCTTTGTCAACAAACTCGACCGCTTCGGCCGAAGCCCCTTCGACCTTATGGAGGAAATCGAGAAAGTTCTCGGCATCCGCGCTTACCCTATGAACTGGCCGGTCGGCATCGACGGCAATTACAAAGGTGTATATAACCGTCAGACGGCGCAGGTGGAACTCTTCGCCAAAGACGACTCCCATGGCCAGCGGGCCCTAGCCTCGACCATCGGCAGTCTGGATGATCCCGCCTTAGGCCAGCTATTGGGCCAGGACGTCCAGCAGGCTCTGCGCGACGACATCACCCTCCTCGATCTGGCTGGCGACGAATTCGACATCAGCAAAGTCGCCCAGGGTGACCTGACCCCCATGTTTTTCGGCAGCGCCATGACCAACTTCGGCGTGCAGCCCTTCCTGGAAGAATTTATCCGTCTGGCTCCCCCACCGGCCCCCCACCACTCCTCCCAGGGACTCGTCAGCCCGGACAGCGGCGTATTCTCCGCCTTCGTCTTCAAAATACAGGCCAACATGAACCCCGCCCACCGGGATCGCATCGCCTTCATCCGCATCTGTTCCGGCAAATTCGAGCGCGGCATGAACGTCTATCACGTCCAGTCCGGCAAACAGATAAAGCTCAGTCAGCCCCAGCAGTTTCTTGCCCAGGACCGCACCCTGGTCGAGGAAGCTTATCCCGGCGATATCATCGGCCTTTTCGACCCGGGCGTCTTCGCCATCGGCGACACCCTCTGCCAGCCGGGCCAGGAACTGCGGTTCGAGGATTTCCCTGTCTTTACCCCTGAACAGTTCGCCCGGGTGCAAGCCAAAGACACCATGAAGCGCAAGCAGTTCGTCAAAGGCATGACCCAGTTGACCCAGGAAGGGGCGGTTCAGGTCTTCCGCCAGCCTGACGTCGTGGAATCCTTTGTCGTCGGTGCTGTTGGCGCCCTCCAATTCGAAGTCCTTGAGTACCGCCTCAAGCAGGAATACGGGGTCGACATCCTCATGCACCCCTTGCCATACAGCGTCGCCCGCTGGGTGGCGGGGCCGGGACTTAATCCCAAGGCCCTCAAAAGCATGGACAACGGCATGCTGCTCGAAGACACCAAGGGCCGCCCGCTTGTCCTGATACCCACCGAATGGCAGCTCAACTGGGTACGGGAGCGCAATCCCGGCGTCGAGTTCCTCGCGGCGCCGCCGAGCGTCCCGACCAGTTCCCGGCCCTCGGCCTGATTCCCGGCCAAATGATCACCAAACCGAAAAGCCTGAACCCTAAAGTGAGGGTTCAGGCTTTTTGTTCAAAACCGCAAAAGAAAAGAAGATGAAACATCCCCGTTGGCATACCTTGCGGTAAGCCTGTTACGGAAAATCACCTGTCAAAATACCCGCCCAGGGCGCGGTACAGCAAATAGCCCCCAAGACCAATATAAATCAGAATTGAGGCGACAAAAACTATTCTCTTCAGTGACGACACCGGCAGTAGTCGGAGTCTGTGACCGACAACCTCAAACTGTTTTTCTTTTCTGCCGGAAGTATATGCAGTCCACAGGCCCAGAATCAGCATAATAAGATAAGCTACAACCATCGTTCTGTAATTCATGCATGCGCCTCCGGTTTCTTCACTGGGGACAGGCGGGAACCGTCCCATCCATCAACATTTTTACTGAACTAGTATTCCCCTGCTTCTTCCAACTTTCCCTTACTCCGAATGGCGTCGTACTTGTTCCATTAACATTCATCACTGCCTTGCATACTTCCTCTATTGCCTGACCGATCATCGCCAATGACGAGCAGCGCCGGCTGGGTAAAAAACAGGGCAAAAACCGGACGAGGCGCAGGATTTGTAATCATCCGGCGAGAATTATCTAACGGTAACTATACGGGTTCTGCTGTTTCACTCCCCGTTCCCCTAATCTTTCCAATCGTTGGAGGCGAAGTGCGTGTTCAAGAAAATGGCATTCATAATCGGAATTCTTGCGGCTGTGGTTTCGGTTTTTCCCTGCCCGGGGGCGGCGAGTCCGCTTACCGACTTTTCCCGCGGTGCGGCGGCGGTTGACGTCTCGTATAATATTCATACCTTTGAAGGCTTCAACAACAGCTACAGTTTCGGCCTGACCACCGGGCTTGGCAATGACTGGGCCTTTAACTTCAGGCAGGCGGGGTATGATCCGGTCCACAATTCTACTCTATATGACGCCATCAACCGGGAATTCAACGTAGTCCGCAAGATCGACGACACCTGGCAGCTTTATGGCGGTTTCTCCACAACCAGCGGCAGCGGCAACGCTGCATTCTGGCATAAGAACGTAATTCAGGGCGGCGTCATCGGAACAAAGAAGCTCAATGACCGCACCACGTTTTTTGTCAACATGGGGGGCGGCTGGAACGTGGCCAACGTAGAGTTCGGGTTTTCCTACCAGTTGCAGCCCGGACTGGAAATTTCCTCGATCTACCGGCACCTTACGGTGGAAAAAATCGAGCATTACGATGACAAGCTGAACATGCGCTGCATCAACCTCGGGGTAACCTGGAAACGGTAGCGGCGCGAAACTGTTTTCGACCAAGAAAACCACTGTTGGCTCGCCGGGCCATAGTGGTTTTTTGCTTTATCAAGCGACTTTTCCGATTTTCCCCATTTTTCCTGACATCTATTTGCCGAATACTGCAGGAATTTCGACTTTAATCATGAAATTAAGAGATTAGCTATAGTTTTTGTCGAGGGCGGGAAGCGTTTTGACGGTGATATGTCTTGTCAACCAAAAGGGCGGCGTCGGCAAAACGGCGTCGGTGGTCAATATCGGCGCAGCGCTGATCAAGCTCGGGCAGCGGGTGCTCCTGATCGACCTGGACCCTCAGGAAAGCCTGAGCTACTGGCTGGGAATCACCCAACCGGAGTGGACGATTTATGATTTTTTCGAAGGCCGGAAAACACTGCGGGCCTGTAAGACCAGGCACATCAGCGGTATGGATGTCGTCGCCTCCGATGAGATGCTGGCGACGGTGACGCCGGATATCGAGCAGCTTAGGCAGGCTCTTGCCGGCGAATCCTATGACTTTGTACTGATGGATTGTTCACCGACGCTGGGAATGACGACGCTGGCGGCGCTGACCGCCGCCGACTGGGTGATGATTCCGGTGTGCCCGGATCTCCTTAGCATCAAGGGAATGACCCAGCTATTGGGGACCATCGACACAGTCCGCGAAGAGACCAATGCTTCTTTGCGACTGCGGGGGATTATCGCCACCCGCTGCTCCATGACCAAAAAGATGCACCGCAACGTGTTGGAACAACTGGATGATTATTTCAAGGATGTGCCAATCTTTACCGTCCGCGAAAGTATCGCGGTGTCGGAGAGCCCGGTGGCCGGGCAGAGTGTGTTGGATTACCGGCCGAAGAGCGGCGTAGCGCTCGACTATTTATCGATTGCGAGGGATTTGCTCAATGGCTGATAACAAATTCAAGACAGCGGCCGCCAAACTGTTGGCCCAGCATGCTGCGAAACAGGAGAACAGGCAGTTGGCCACTCCGGATCCTGTAGAGGACGCCGCACCTGCTCCGGTCCGGCCAACGCAGGAAACCCTGCCTGCAACCGAGGCTTCCGCTCCGGTCAGGGACACCGCTCCCATTCCGGCCAAACCGCCCCGGAACCTGAACCTGGTCTGGCAAACCGAACCCTCCGCAGCCGCCCCGTTCACCCCGCCGCCCGTGGTGCCGGCGCCAGAACCGGCTGTCCCCGCCTCCTCATTTTCTCTCTATAAAATATCGATGGTCTTGTTGCACGCCGTGATAGGCTGCGGCCTCATGTTCGAACTGATACCTCCCATCGCCGGCATCGGAATCGCCGGAAATATCGCCATCGGTCTGGTAGGCGGAGCCGCCCTTGGCTTAATCGTCACCAAGATACTCTAGCTCCTGCGCGGTAAAAATTTTTATCCCAATAAATTCCCAATAGTCTGTCTGCAAAGATGGGCTGTTTTTTTTCGCCGCCGATGGCCGCTCTAGCGCTTGTCTTAGCGAAATCCTGCTGGTATTCCATATTTTACACAGTTCATTTTCCGGCGGAAGCTTGTCGCCAGGCTTCAATTCCCTGTTGATGATCTGGTTTTCTATGCTTTTATAGATCTGATTTCTTATTTTGTCTATGGATTTACCCTTTCTGCTGTACTTTCTTAATAGGTATAGCACCTCGACAATTCAAATAAAACTTAGGGGCCGTAGAGCCACCGAAGCCTGTTGACGTACCGGGCTTCTTGTGTTATCGTTAAAAGGCACGTCGAATAACAAGCCGCCGTTATCGGACGGCTTTTGTTTTTTTCCTTCGCGGCAAATAACGTTTACACAGAGAAAGGCGGACATTCGGGTGATTAGTACTATCAGTTTAAGTCTAAGTTACGGAAAACGGACATTGTTTAAAGATGTGAATATAAAATTCACTCCAGGCAATTGTTATGGTTTGATCGGCGCTAACGGTACCGGCAAATCAACCTTTTTGAACATCCTCTCCGGGGAAATCGAGCCCAGTACCGGGACAGTCCATATTTCGCCGGGAGAACGGCTCGCCGTACTGAAGCAAAACCATTATGAGTTCGATGATTACGAGGTCCTGACGACCGTCATTATGGGCCACGCCCGGTTGTACGCCATCATGGAGGAAAAGGACGCCCTCTACGCCAAACCCAACTTCTCCGACGAAGACGGCATTAAAGTCTCCGAACTGGAAGGCGAATTCGCCGAACTGGACGGCTGGAACGCCGAAACCGAGGCAGCGAAATTGCTCAACGGCCTGGGTATTCCCGAGCACCTGCACTGCCAGAAAATGCAGGACCTGAGCGGCAACGAAAAAGTCCGGGTGCTGCTGGCGCAAGCCCTGTTCGGCAACCCGGATATCCTCCTCCTGGACGAACCGACCAACCATTTGAACGTCGAAGCCATCCGCTGGCTAGAAGAATTCCTCTACAACTTTGCCAACACCGTAATCGTGGTATCGCATGACC
The DNA here is from genome assembly GCA_031292015.1 of Negativicutes bacterium. Next base: position 17,040 of record JARLHY010000050.1, read on the forward strand.
GTCATTTCCTCAACAAAGTGTGTACCCATATCGCCGACATCGACTTCAACAAGATCCAGTTATTTGTCGGCAACTACGATTTTTGGCTGGAGTCCAGCGAACTGGCCTTGAGACTTGCCAAAGAAGCCAACAAGAAAGTCGAGGAAAAAGCGAAAGAACTCCAGAGTTTCATCCAGCGTTTCAGCGCCAACGCCTCAAAATCCCGCCAGGCAACCTCCCGCAAAAAGCTGCTGGAGAAGTTGACCCTGGACGATATCAAGCCTTCCTCCCGCAAGTATCCCTACATCGCCTTCAAGCCGGACCGCGAAGCAGGCGATCAGTTAATCACCATCGAAGGGCTAGGCAAAACCATCGATGGTGAAAAAGTGCTGAACGATTTCACTCTGCGGGTGGAGAAGGGCGATAAAATCGCTTTCGTCGGCGAAAATGGCCTGGCCAAAACCACCTTGTTTAAAATCCTCATGGGTGAAGATGAAGCCGACAGCGGCGAGTTTAAGTGGGGTGTTACAACCTCGCAGGTCTATTTCCCCAAAGACAATACGCTTTTCTTCGAAGAAAACAGCCTCAATCTTGTCGACTGGCTGCGGCAGTTTTCCCGTGACCAGGAAGAAAGCTTCATCCGCGGCTTCCTGGGCAGAATGCTGTTTTCCGGCGAAGAAACCCAAAAGCAGGTCTCGGTCTTATCCGGCGGCGAAAAAGTCCGCTGCATGCTGGCCAAGATGATGCTGAGCGGCGCCAACGTGCTGATCTTGGACGAACCGACCAACCATCTGGACCTGGAATCGATCACCGCGCTGAACAACGGGCTGATCAATTTTGACGGCACCATCCTCTTTGCCTCCCACGATCACCAGTTCGTCCAGACGATAGCCAACCGCATTGTCGAAATCACCGAGACCGGAATCATCGACAAGCGGACGACTTATGACGAATACCTGGAAACAAAAAATTAAGACTCACGCCGCCGAACCTTACGCAAAGAGCCTGCCACCATCAATGGTGTCAGGCTCTTTTTGCTTAGCTGTTCACGATTTTGCCGATATTTTTCAGCTGGATCGACAGAGTGCCGTCCGGATTGTTGATAAACTCGATGTAATCGGTGTTTTGGAAGTAGTCTGCCGGAAACGCGAGTTCGATTCCGGTGTCGGTTTTGATTTTGTGGCTTTTCCCCTTCTTCTCGGCTAAAGCCCTGTCCACCTTTACCGTCTCAGGGATACCGGCCTGTTGCACCTCTTTTATGTACTCGTCTTGCATCATGGGAGACGAACTGAAAACCCTGCGGCCCAACTCGACCGGATTCAGGTAATCGGACACTTCCGCATTCTCCACCAGGTAATTTTTCGCCTTGGACACAGCCGCCACACTGCTCACAGCGTTCTGCCCATGGTTTTCCGACACCTTGCGGGCAATGGTGTTAACAAGGTCGATGGCCTTCTTGGGCGAAATCGACGAACTGCACTCCAGAATTTTTTCCGGGATGATATAGATATCCTCGCCGTCGATCGACCGTTTTTTGTCGCCAAATCGGATCTGCAGCGAATTCAGATCAATCAGCGCATATTCGTCCAGTTTTTGCGTAATACTCGGCAGTATGGCGTAGTGATTGATGATATCGTTGCGTACCATCCCATCGGCGGTGACCACCTGGTGGGTGAAACCGACTTTATTGTTGCATTTCAAAACAGCAAGGAAGCGTTCACCCTCGATACTCAAATCGCAGACTATCAAATCAGCCGGGTCCAATATCTCGGATAACGAAACAACCGAATACACCTGCTCCCCAACATAAACGGAAAAAGCGGTAAAATCCAGACTGCCGTCAAGATACGCCGTCAACCGGCCTTTGAAATCGCTGTCCGGATAAAAAAGACCGGACTGAGCGTTTGAATCACTGTATAGTTTCTCGACATGCTTGGTTAAAAAAGTTGCGACACTGGCATTTTGGCTATCCAGTTCCTGCTCGGAAAAAACGGTTACCCCGGAATGAAAATCCAGGACATGCAAAATCGCCTTATTGATGATTGTCAGCAAATTATTACCTTCCTCTGCTTATTCGTTGACTGTTTGTGAATACCCGGTCACCTTGGCTTTTATCTTGATTATGTTAAACATAAATATTTTTTATAATACCATTGATTATTAATATCTGAAATTTATACTTAGAAAGGTTAAACTATATAGGTTAGGAGTCCGCAGCACCACCAGCAGTAAAAATGATTCGCTCTTGGCAGAAAGTGATGATTCTCATGATATTTTTTCAGGCAATGCAAGGTGTATTTATTATTGTAATTATTGTCGCCATCGGCTATTTCCTGACAGCGAAAGGCTGGTTTAATAAGGAAACTTCGGCGCTCCTTCCAAAACTGATCAATTACGTGGCCCTGCCGACTTTTATGCTTTGGAACCTGACAACCACCTTTGATGCCGGGAAACTTAAAGCGGTGTTATACGGGTTGGCTGTCCCGTTCATCTCGATGTCTGTTTGCTGCCTGTTCGGTGTTCTGATTTCCAAAGCTTTAAAAATACCGCCACACCGCCGCGGGGTTTTTCGCACGGTATTTTTTTGTTCCAACTCGGTATTCATCGGTATCCCGGTAAATCTGGCTCTTTTTGGCGACATCAGCACCCCTTATGTTCTTTTGTATTTTCTGGTGAACACTTTCTTGTTCTGGACGGCGGGAAATTATTTCATCGGCAAAGACGGAACGCGGTCTGATGTCAAGTTGATCAGCTGGGACAGCCTCAAAAACATTTTCTCCCCACCCTTCTGGGGTTTTCTCTTTGCCATTGCTGTCATCCTGACCGGAATCCGCCTGCCTGAGTTTATCATCAATACCGCCAAGTATCTGGGCGGTTTGACTACCCCCCTGTCACTTATCTTCATCGGCGTCGTTATCTTCGGTGTCAGACTCAAAGATGTCCGTTTCAACAAAGATGTCATCGCCGCTTTACTTGGCAGATTTGTTATTGCCCCGTCGGTGGTATTGCTCATTGCTTATCTTATTCCAATCCCGCTTTTAATGAAGAAGGTCTTTGTCATACAGGCGGCCCTGCCGGCAATGACCCAGATAACGATAGTAGCCGGAATGTATGAAGCGGATGCCGGATACGCCGCAACCCTTACCGCGATTACGACCCTCGCCTCGGCGGTTGCCATTCCCTTTTATATGCTGATATTATGAGAAAAAAAGGTCTTTAGCGGTCTGCCAGGAAACTCTGGCAGACCGCTTTACTTTTAAATCGGTCTTTTACTTTCCGCCCGAACTTTTACTTATTTTCTCGGCCAATTCATTCAGATAGGTCCATCGTTCCAACAGCTCATCCAGCTCGCCTTCCAGTTCCTTCTGCACCCCCACCAGCTTTTGCAGCAGTTCAAAATCACTGCCGGCTGCGCCGATCTGATCGGCAACCTCCTGCAATCTCCGCTCGGCATCGGCAATCACAGCCTCAATCTGCTCGTATTCCCGCTGCTCTTTAAAAGTAAACCGATAGCGCCGTTTACTCTCGTCGGCCGGTGCCGCCGGCTCCTTCTCTTCACCGCCCCTGGCTTTATTGCCGGTCTCGGATCCGGGCAGCACCCGCTTGTCCTGGTAGTCGGAGTAGCCGCCGGCGTACTGTCTGATAACCCCGCTGCCTTCAAAAGCCAGGATTTTATCTGCCAACCGGTCCAGGAAATAGCGGTCATGGGAAACGGCGATCACCGCGCCGCGAAAATCATCCAGATAATCTTCCAAAATGGTCAGGGTCTGAATATCCAGGTCGTTGGTCGGTTCATCCAACAGCAAAACATTCGGCGCACTCATCAGTATCCTCAGCAGATACAAACGGCGCCTTTCCCCTCCCGACAACTTGGCGATCGGCATCCACTGAACGGCAGGCGGAAACAGGAAGCGCTCCAGCATTTGCGAGGCGCTGATCCCCGTGCCGTCCGCGGTGGTGATAACATTGGCCTCTTCTTTGATGTAGTCGATCACCCGCAGGGCTTCGTCCATTTCGCTGCTCTCCTGGGAGAAATAGCCGAGTTTCACCGTCTGCCCGATATCCACGGTACCACTGTCAGCCAAAAGGCGTCCGGCAATAATATTGAGCAGCGTGGATTTACCGCTGCCGTTCGGTCCGACAATCCCTACCCTGTCGTCCCGCAGTACGATGTAACTGAAACCATCGATCAAGGTCTTGTCGCCAAAGGCGTGACGAATATTTTCCAGCTCAATGATTTTTCGCCCCAGCCGGGTCGAGCCAACCTCCATCTCCAGCTTGCCGCCCGGGCGGTCGGACTGCTGGGCGCTAAGCTCCTCGAACCGTTCGATCCGGGCCTTTTGTTTCGTGGATCGCGCCTGGGCGCCGCGCCGTATCCAGGCCAGCTCATTCCGCAGGAGGTTTTGCCGCTTCCGTTCGCTGCCCTCTTGTTGTTCCTCCCTGTCCGCCTTGCTTTCGAGAAATCTGCTGTAGTTACCGCTATAGGTGTAAAGCCGGCCTTTGTCAATTTCGATGATGCGGTTGGTCACCCGGTCCAGAAAGTACCTGTCATGGGTTACCATCAGCAGTGCACCCTTGTACCCGTGCAAATACTGCTCCAGCCAGCCTACCATATCATTATCGATATGATTGGTCGGCTCGTCCAAAATCAGCAGCTCGGCTGGATTGACCAGGGCACTCGCCAGCGCGACCCGCTTGCGTTGTCCCCCGGAAAGCGTGCCGATCTTCGCCGTGAAATCGTTGATTCCCAGTCTGGTCAGAACTGCTTTGGCCTCGCTTTCCAGCTGCCAGGCGTTTTGGGCATCCATTTGCTGACCCAGACGGATCAGCTGCTCTTGCTGCTGCTTGTCGCCGGGATGACTCTCAACCGCCGCCAGAGCCTGCTCGTAATCCCTGATCAGCCGCATGACCGGCGCGCTGCCTTTGAATACCTGCGCCAGCACGGTGGATCCTGCGTCAAATTCCGGATTTTGCGGCAGATAGCCCATCCGTACGCCGCTGCCGAGCATGACCATGCCGCCATCGGCAGGCTCCAACCCGGCGACAACCTTCAAGAAGGTGGATTTGCCGGTGCCGTTGACCCCGATCAGGCCTATTTTGTCGCCCTCGTCCACGCCAAAGGTCACCTTTTCAAACAAAATCCGCTCGCCATAACTTTTCGTCAAATTTTCCATCGACAGCAAATTCATGATCCAATCCCTCTGTTTAAGCCCTTCGTTTTTAAAAATCCCTGAGAGGAACCTTCAGCTTCTCAGTTAACTGTTTAAAGCTTCCGGCCTTGACCGTTTCTTGGGCCGACAGCGCAATCATCGCGCAGGTGCGGGCATCGTGCAGGGCGTTATGATGATCAAATTCGATAGCGAAGCGATTCGCCAGCGTCCCTAATTTATAATTCTCCACATCCGTCCAGACCCGTCTGGCGATATCCACCGTGCACGCATACTGAAAGCGGGGATAGGGCAGCTCATAGGCGTCAAGCATACTGCGCAAAACCCCGATATCAAAAACCGCGTTGTGGGCGATCACCACTTTGTTCTCAAGATGCGTCCTGATCCGCGGCCACAATTCGGCGAAGGTCGGTTTTTCCGCCACATCCTGCACCGTCAGCCCATGGATCTTGGTATTCCAATAATCAAACTGCAGTACCGGCGGCCGAATCAGCGAATACGCCGCTTTTACGATCCGCCCGTTTTCCACCGTAACCGCCGCCAGACTGCAGGCACTGGCCCTGCTGCGGTTGGCTGTCTCGAAATCTATCGCCACATAATTCATCCGGCGGCCGTTCCTCTCCAAATAATGAATAGTATCTTCCGTCTGACTATTTGTATTACGTCCGCTTCTGCTGCGCCGGTATATCCGGCTCACCCGCCTTGTCGTTGTAAGTGGCCCGGCAGGCGGGATATTTCGTGCAGCCCCAGAACGCCCCGTTTTTTCCCTGGATCAGCTGCAGCGCCCCGCCTTGACAGCGCGGGCAGGCGTGCTTCGGTTTTTGCGGCCCGCCGTTATCGTCGTCATAAGCCGCTTTGCAGGAAGGATAGCGGGAACAGCCCCAAAACTTCCCCTTTTTGCCGTTTCTCTGCTGCAGGACCCCTTTGCCGCACTGCGGGCAGGGGTGGTCGCCCTGGGGCGTCATGTTCAGATCGGTGGCCATGGCGCAAATAGCAGTAGTAAATTCCGCCTGTTGTTTAAGAAACCCCTCCAGGCTTTCCTGCCCGTCAGCCATGCGGTGCAGTATCGTTTCCCACAGGGCCGTGGAATCAGGGTAGGTCAAATCTTCCGGCAGCGCATCGATCAACAGATACGCCGAATCGGTGGGCACCAGGTACTTCTTCTTTTTCTCCTCCCGGAGAAAACCGCGCTGAATCAGTTCCTTGATAATCGTGGCCCGGGTCGCCTCGGTACCGATGCCGCTGACATCCCTGAGCTGTTTTTTCAGTTCGGGGTTTTTGACATATTTATGGATCTCCTTCATCGCCGCCAGCAGCGTGGCGGCGGTAAAGCGTCCGGGCGGCTTCGTGCTCTTCTTTTCCGCCGAAGCCTTGACATACTCGGCGCTGTCGCCTTTTTCCATTGCCGGCAGCGTTCCTTCGTCCTCGTCCTTCTTCTCTTCGGCCTCTGCGGCATATAGCTCTTTCCAGCCAAGCTCGCGCACGATCCGGCCGCTGGCGGTAAAGCCCTCATCAGCATAGCGGGCCCCCACCCGGGTCTGGCTGTAGACATGAACAGGGTAAAACTGGGCGATATAGGCCTGAGCAATCAAAAAGTAGATGTTTTTTTCGGTCTCGCTCAAGGTGCCCCACCGGCATTGCTCCACCGTTGGAATGAGGGCATGATGGGCCGTGATCTTTTTGTCATTCCAGGCCCGGCTTTGGATCTTCCCGTCGGCCCGCCCGGCCCAGGCCGCCAGCTCGCTCGATGCGGCCCCGCTCAGGTTTCCCAGAATGACGGCGGCGTCGGCCTGCTGTGATTCCGGCAGAAAGTCGCAGTCCGAGCGGGGATAAGAGGTAAGCTTCTTTTCGTAGAGTTTCTGCGCCGTATCCAGGACAAGCTGCGGATCATAACCGAATCGCTTCCCGGCCAGCACCTGCAGCGCCGAAAGCGACAGCGGCAGTCGCTGCGGTTCCTTCTTTTCAGTGGTTTCGCACTGGACGATTTCCGCCGCCTCGGCAGCGGTGTCCAGCTTCTCCATCAGCGCCTGGGCCACCGCGCTGTCAGCCAGCCGGCCCTCGGCATCCAGGCCCGGCTGCTCGTCTTTCGGTTTCCAATAGGCTGTAAAAACGCCGTTTGCATGTTGAAAATCGGCCTTGACGGTAAAGTAATCCGCCAGTTTAAAGCCCTCTATCTCCCGCTCCCGCCTCACCACAAGGGCCAGGGTCGGGGTTTTCACCCGCCCCACCGGAAGGGTTGCCTTATGGCCGGCCCGCTGGGCGGCAAGGGTAAAAGCCCGGGACAGGTTCATCCCGATCAGCCAGTCGGCCCGGGCCCGGGCCAATGCCGACTGCTTGAGATTTTGAAAATCACTGTTGTCCCGCAGATTGGCGATAGCCTTTTTAATGCTGTGCTCATCAAGAGCGTTCAGCAGAATCCTCTGCACCGGCTTGCTGTTGTCGACATACTCCAGGACTTCGTCAATCAGAAGCTGCCCCTCGCGGTCCGGGTCACCGGCGTGGACGATTTCCGTCGCTTCGTCAATCAGCTTCTTGACCACCCCGAACTGCTTCTGACAGGAAGCCGCCACCAGAAGCTTCCAGGTCTCAGGGATGATCGGCAGGTCTTCCATGCGCCATTTTTCATATTTGACGTCATATTCGCCCGGTTCCGCCTGGCGGAGGATATGGCCGTACCCCCAGGTAATCACCCCGGCACCGGTGGTAATATATCCATCTTTGCGGCTCAGCGGCCCAGGCAGGCACTTGGCGATCTCCGCCCCCATGCTGGGCTTTTCGGCAATATATAATTTCACAGTTGAACTCCTCGAAAAAAATGAGAATCCCGCTATTTGCAGGATTCCTTTCTGCACAATACTATAACTTCTTTCAACGCCGGTAAAATCCTGCCCTAATCTTTTTCTTTCTTGGTCAAAGCCGCCTTGAGCAGTTCGCCCAGATTGCTGCCGATCGTGGCGTTGTCGCTGAACTCGGAAATGAGCTTTTGGTTCATGCGGCTCTCATGCTTTGATGTTTTAAGACCGCCGAAGGCGTTCTCCTTTTCCGGCTGCCGGTGTCCGCAGGCCCGGTCCTGGCAGGCCAGCATCTTCCCGCGCTTGCCGTTGACCAGCAGCATAAACTTGCCGCACAGCGGACACTTGACCTTGGAAATATTATCGGCTTTGTAAACCGTTGTATCGGCGATGGTTTCTTTGACCAGCGCCATGGTATATTCCCGGATCTGAGCGATAAAGTCGGCCTTGCTGTCCTTGCCTTTGGCGATATTGGCAAGCACCTGCTCCCACTGCGCCGTCAGTTCCGGCGTTTTCAGATCCTTGGCCACAAGGCTGATCAGTTGCTTGCCTTTGGAGGTGGGTACCAGCTCTTTCCCCTGACGTTCGATATAGCTGGTGTGAATCAGTTTCTCGATGATTTCGGCGCGGGTTGCCACCGTCCCCAGACCGCTTGCTTTGATCGACTCCCTGAGTTCTTCGTCTTCGATAAACTTGCCCGGACTCTCCATCGCCGTGAGCAGGCTGGCTTCGTTGTAGCGGGCCGGCGGTTTGGTTTTCGCCTTGTTTACCTTGGCGTTTTCCAGCTTGACACTGTCGCCTTTTTTGTGGACCTTAAGCGTCTGTTCCGGCAGCGCTTCGGCGCTGGTCTCATCCCGTTCCGCCTGCCGGGAGGTGATCGCCCGCCAGCCCTGCTCCACAATAACCCGGCCGGTGGAATAGAATTTCTCCCCGTTGACGGTGGTGACCATCGTCGTTTGATTGTAGCGGTGGGGCGGATACAGCACCGCGATGAACTGTCTGGCGATCAGGTCGTACAGCCTCTTCTCCTCGGGACTGAGCGCGGCCAGCTGAAGCGGCTGCTCGGTCGGGATGATGGCATGATGGTCGGAGACCTTGCTGTTGTCGACAAATCGTTTCGTCGGCGCCGGCAGCTTTTGCAGCAGCGGCCTGACCATTTCGGCATAAGGCCCGACGGCGATGCTCTTTAGGCGCGCCGGCAGGGTCGGAACGATATCGCTGGAGATATAGCGCGAGTCGGTCCGCGGATAGGTCACCAGCTTGTGCTGCTCATACAGCCGCTGCAAAACCGAAAGCGTCTGCTGGGCCGAGAACCCCAGCCGTTTATTCGCGTCCTTTGCAGCTCGGTCAAATGATAGGCCAGCGGCGGCGGCTCGCTCTTGGACTCCGTCCGGACCTCGGCGACAACGCCGCCGTGATCCTTGAGCCTGTCGGCGATCGCCGTCGCCTGGGTGAAATCGAATAGCCGGCTGTTCCCCCCCGCGTCGCGCCAGTCGCCGAAATAATCGCCGAAGTTGGCCCGGATAGTCCAGTAGTCTTTGGGGACGAACTTCTGGATTTCCTCCTCCCGCCTGACAATCATCCCCAGGGTCGGTGTCTGCACCCGGCCGGCGTTCAGCTGGGCGTTGAATTTACAGGTCAGGGCCCGGGTGACATTGAGCCCCACCAGCCAGTCGGCCTCCGCCCGGCCGACTGCCGCATCGTAGAGATTGTTGTAGGCCGTCCCGGGTTTCAGCGCGGCAAACCCTTCCCGGATCGCATCATCAGTCTGGGACGAGATCCACAGCCGCCGGAACGGTTTCTTCCATTTGGCCTCAGCCATGATCCAGCGAGCCACCAATTCGCCCTCGCGTCCGGCGTCGGTGGCAATAATCAGCTCTTTGATATCGGTCCGTTTCATCAGCTGACTGATGGCATAAAACTGATGCGCCGTTTTCTTGATGACCTTCAGTTCCAGATCAGTCGGCAGCATCGGCAGATCTTCCAGTCGCCACTCCTTATATTTGACATTATAATCTTCCGGCTCAGCCAAAGTAACAAGGTGCCCCAGCGCCCAGGTCACGACATAGGCCGGTCCTTCCATATGGCTTTTGCCCTTGGTATTGCATTTTAAGACCCGGGCGATTTCGCGGGCCACACTCGGTTTTTCCGTCAGTACAAGCGATTTCATCTTCGTCCCTCAATTCTTTCCGGTACCATGTTAGCATTCCTCAGTGTCTATTATAAACCCAAAATTCATCATAAAACCACCATCGATATCTGTCCCGCCTTCCAGCAACAGCGGCGGAGCGCATAGATTCGGAGCTTTTCACATATACTAACCCCAAACCGCTGAGGGGGTAAGGGAGATGGGTGACACAAAACCAGGCCGGGGACCAAAGAAAAGCGCGAAAAAATCTTCGGCAGAACTTGCCAAGGAACTGGCCCCGAAGACCAAGAAATAGGCCTGAAGATGCCGAAAAGGACTTGCTGTTGCAAGTCCTTTTCGGTGCCAACCGCTTCGCTTTATCTCTGCCTTCCGGCCGGACACAGGGTATGATCGGTAAACCACCGACACTTCTCCACATTGCCGCCGCAGCCCAGGCATCTGTTTACCGGCTCTCCCTTCAGCACATGATTGGCAAACTCGGGATCGGCGAACATCCCTCTGCCGATCCCGACCAAGTCCACCCAATCATTTTCAATCAGGAACCGCACCTGTTCTTCTGTACGAATTTCATTCACGGCGATCACCGGTATATTGACTTCTTTTTTCATTTTACAGCCGCTGTAAGTCATGGGGCTGCAGGGGAAACCCGCCGGAACAGCGTGATCCGGCGGCTTCATCCCGTAAGAAATGTGCAACAGGTCGATCCCGGCCTTTTCAAAGATCTTCGCCGCTTCGATGCCGTCCCGGCTGCTAGGCTGGTATTCGCCCATTCGCACCCCGATCATGAATTTTTCATGCGTATTACTCCGGATATCAGGCAGCAATTCGGTCAGAATCTTTGTCCTGCCTGCGGCATCGCCCCCGTATCCGTCCGTCCGCCGGTTGAAGGACGCGTCAAGAAACTTGCATAAAGCAAAGCCATGGGCAAAATGATACTCTGCACCGTCAAAGCCCATTTCACAGGCGGAAATGCCGGCCTGCCTCATATTCGCCTGCATGGCATGAACTTCGGCGGTTGATAACTGGTTGATGTCCATATCGCCGCAGGAAAGCTGCATCATGATTGTCGCCCCGTGGGCGTGACAGTTGCCGGCAATCTGTTTTAAGGCCGCGACATTATCCATCGACCACATATGGGTTGAACCGGCAGCCCCGATGACCCGGGTGGCCTGCACAATAATAAGACCGGCGCCGCCTTTGGCCCGCTGGGTATAATGTTCGACATGCTGCCTGCCGTAATGCGAACCGTTGTCGCCGTGAAAAGAAAAAGTGACCATCGGCGCCATAACAATCCGGTTTCTGATCCGATTCCCGCGAATCACCAAATCGTCTGTGATCTTAGTCATCTCATTCACCCCCGCTGTTTTTCCGAAATGCCCGAAATCGGTTCCCCTTTGATGATGTTTACCACTCAATACCAAATATATACGATATGAAGAGAATCAACAACCCATAGCTGGTTGCTGATTCTCTTCTCAGCTTACAATATTCACCGCGTGGCCCTTGGCAAAGGCGACGATGTTTGCGGCCGTGAGGTTGACCAGTCTTTGCCGCGATTCGATCCGCCGCCACCCGATATGAGGCGTCATAATCACGTTATCCATGTGAAACAGGGGATTGTCCGCCGTCGCCGGTTCGATTTCCTGAACGTCAAGCGCCGCTCCCGCAAGCTTTCCGGCCTGCAGGGCTTCCACCAAGTCCGCTTCTTTAATCAGCGGCCCCCGCGAAGTATTGATAAGGAAGGCGGAAGGCCTGACAAGCTTCAGCGTCTCTTTATTGATCATGTGCCTCGTAGACGGCAGCAGAGGGCAGTGGAGGGAGATAAAATCACCGCTCCGCAGTACTTCTTCAAAAGAAACGTACAGGACGTCTGGGTCGCCCCAGGGCCGCGGAGCAGGATCATAAACAACGACATTCATGCCTAAAGCCAATCCCGCCTTTACGGTCTGCCGGCCGATAGCGCCGCCGCCAATCACCCCGAGCGTCTTGTCCAGCACTTCAAAATGAGGCACCTGCAGGTGTTTGGTGAAATTGTCGTAGTCGCCCCTGTCCAGCATTTTTTGCTGTTTGTGCAAAGATGCGCTCAACATCAGCACAAATGTGATGGCCAGATGGCCCACCGCCTCGGTACTGTAGGAAGGCACGTTGCAAACGGCGATCTTCTTTTCCCTGGCTGCTTCAAGATCGATGTTGTTAAATCCCGTTCCTGCCTCGCAGATGATTTCAACTGATGCGGGAAATTTCGCGATGACATCTTTGCTGACAGGCAGTTCCTTGGTAATGACGATATTCTGGCCCTGAACCCGTTCCAGAATCTGCCCGTCGCTGCTGTCGTCATATTTGGTGAATTCAGTTGCATCCGCTAACAGCGAATAGTCCAGTTTTTGGTCGTAATCCAGTTTGGCCGAATTGAGAAAAACCGCTTTCTTTTTCATGTACACCCTCCAAATTACCGTAAGCTCTATCTAAGCTCCCAACGCGTCAGGTCTTGTCCGGTCTCTCCTGCAGGAGCTCTGTCGCGCCGACTTTGTGAAAGTGATAACTTTCACTTTCATTTGTTACTATACATTATATCTACGCCACAGTAAAATACATTATATGAATAGCCATTATGCCCTGAACGCAAAGTAATTCGGCATATTTGTTTCTTTTCCTGAATTCAGCGTATTCCTTTGGCTTTTGCATCAAACGCGCCAATATGGCATAATGATTCATGCATCTTTGCGTCATCGGGAGGATATTGCATGCTGATTCAATGGGAATATATCCTAAGTCATTTGCTGATCGGCCTCAGCCTGGTCCTCGGTTTTATCTTTTTGCTTACGAAAGCGCGCCTCTTCCGCAATATCATGTTGAGGAGCCATCAGACATCCCTGCGGGAGAAATGCCTGTACGCCGTTTTCTTCGGTACCATCGGGGTACTGGGAACCTATACCGGCTTTTATACCACCGATGGCGTTGCCAATACCCGCGCGGTCGGCGTCGTCGTGGGCGGCTTGGTCGGTGGACCGGTCGTGGGCCTCGGGGCCGGGATCATCGCCGGAATTCACCGTTTCTTTGTCGGAGGTGTAACTGCCCCGGCCAGCGCTTTTACGGCTATCATGGAGGGGCTTCTGGCCGGCTGGTGCTGTCATCGTTTTCGTACCCTCTCGGTCCGCTGGCCTTATGCCCTGCTGCTGGGCTTCTGTTTGGAGGCCTTGCACCTGCTGCTGCTGCCGGTCTTGTCCCCGGAGCATGAACGGGCCCTTGAACTGGTGAAAGCGATCAGCCCGTCCATGCTTATCATCGACCCTCTGGGAATCGCCACCTTCATCGCAATCTTGGACAGTGTCTATACCGAGCAGGAGAAAGTGGAAGGCAAAGCAGCCAGGAAGGCCCTGCAGATTGCCGGCAATACGCTGGGCTTTCTGCGCAAGGGCCTGACCGAGGTGTCAGCCGGGAAAACAGCCGAGACGATTCTGGCCCAGGCAAATCACCTGGACGCAATTTCCGTGACCTCTACGGAAAAGATTTTGGCTTTTGTGGGAACAGGTGCCGATCATCATTGCGGCTCGCTGGTTACCCAAAGCACCATGCAGGCGATTGCGACCGGTGAATACCTGCTGGTTCAGAAAAGGCAGAATATCGGCTGTCAGGACCCTGATTGCCCGCTCCAGGCGAAAATTGTCGTGCCGCTGAAAGATGAGGACACCGTCATCGGGGCCCTCGTTTTCTACCGGACTGTTCCCAACAGCATAACCTCTTTTGACATAGAGTTGGCCCGCGGTCTGGCTCAGTTGATCTCGGTGCAGATTGAGGTAAGCAAGGCCGAGCATCAGTCGGCCCTGCGGGCTCATGCCGAAATCAAAGCCCTGCAGGCGCAAATCAATCCTCATTTTTTGTTTAATGCCCTTAACACCATTGGCTACTACTGCCGCAAGCAGCCTGAAGTCGCCCGGGAATTGCTGTCGAGTCTGGGCGATTTCTATCGCAGTAATCTGGCGGATGCGGACAGCGTGGTAAGTCTTCAGACCGAGCTTGATCACATCAGAGCCTATGTAAGAATTGAGTCGGCCCGCTTTCAGGGAAAACTAAAGGTGCTTTATGAAATAGCCGACGGAGAAACAGCGCGTATCCCACCGCTGATTTTGCAGCCCATCGTCGAAAACGCCTTAAAGCATGGCCTTTACCCGAAAAAGAAAGGCGGGGCGGTTACGATAAGCAGCCAAATCCGGGGGAACAGGCTCATCATCAGTGTCGCCGACGACGGCGTCGGCATCGAGCCTGCCCAGTTGGAGCACCTGCTGCGGGAAACGCCTGGACGCAAAAGTATCGGGTTGGCCAACGTACATGGCCGCCTCCAGGCGATTTACGGGAAAGAGTACGGACTCACCATTGAAAGCCAGCCGGGAAAAGGAACCCGCGTTCTCATACCTTTCCCGCTGAAGGAGGAGTGAGAACATGATCCTGCGGGCGATTATCGTGGATGATGAATTTCCGGCCAGGGAAGAATTAAAGTATTTTCTCGGGCAAACCGGCCTGGTTGACGTGGTCGGGGAATGCGAAGACGGGGACGAAGTCCCGGCCGCCCTGAGGAACCTGCGGCCTGACGTTGTTTTCCTTGATATCATGATGCGTTCAAAGGACGGGCTGGCCACCGCCGCGGCCCTGCTCGAGGAGGACCACTGTCCGTACATCGTTTTCACCACCGGTTTCAGTGAATATGCCGCAAAAGCTTTTGAGCTGAACGCCGTGGATTATATCCTCAAACCTTACGCGAAAGAGCGGGTCCGAACCTGTGTCGAAAAAGTCGCCAAGATGAAAAAGCAAAGAGATAGCGAGGCCGACTCCGCCAAACCCCTGGAGCAGCAGCGGCGTAATCCGCCAACCATCTGCGTCTGGTCCAAAGACCGGATGGTTATCCTGCAGCCGGCGGATATCTTGTTCGCAAAAGCGGATGAGGACAGACAGACGGCCCTGCATACGACCCGTGGCGTATTTTTCACCAAAACTACCTTAAAAGAATTAGCCGAAAATTTGAAAGAACTTCGCTTCCTGCGGACCCACAAAAGTTATCTTGTCAATCTTGCCAAAGTCCAGGAGGTCATTCCCTGGTTTAACGGCACCTACCTGCTGGTATTGAAAAATTGCGGCGAAACCAACATTCCGGTTGCCCGTCACTATGTCAAGGAATTTAACAGCGAACTGGGTATCGGATAAACGCATCTTATGCAGGAAAACAGGGCAGATAAGCCCTGTTTTTTTTACCTTATGCAGAAATTCATCCCAAGCCCCGGATTTTTGTTAAACTAAAACAGAATATTCTCGCATTAAGAATGGAGGAGATTAACTGTGAAACCGTTGGAGAATCTTGTTGTTCTCGACTTGACCCGCGTATTGGCCGGCCCCTACGCCGCAATGATGATGGCGGACTTTGGGGCGAATATAATTAAAATCGAGGCCCCGAAAGGGGGCGACGATTCGCGGGCCTTCGGGCCATTTGTCGGAAAAGAAAGCGTCTACTTTATGAGTCTGAACCGCGGCAAACGCTCGATGACCCTCAACCTGAAAGAACCGGAAGCAAAAGAATTGTTCAAAGAAATGGTAAAAAAAGCCGACGTGGTTTTGGAAAATTACCGGCCGGGAACCATGGAGAAGTTTGGCCTTGGTTATGACGAGCTGAAGAAGATCAATCCCAGACTGATCTATACCGCCTGCTCCGGTTTTGGTCATACCGGCCCCTATTCGGAGAAACCCGCCTATGACGTGATCGTACAGGGTATGGGCGGCGTCATGAGCATCACCGGTGCCGAAGGCGGCGAACCCACCCGCGTCGGCGCCTCTGTCGGCGACATCACCGCCGGTCTCTTTGCCGCTATCGGCACCCTTACCGCGCTTTATCACCGTCAAATGACCGGCGTCGGGCAAAAGGTGGATGTTGCCATGCTGGACTGCCAGGTCGCGATTCTGGAAAACGCCATCGCCCGCTACCTGTCCTCCGGTATTGTCCCGAAGCCCATCGGCAACCGGCATCCGTCGATTACCCCCTTCGAAGCCTTTGGGGCAAAAGACGGCTATGTCATCATCGCCGTCGGCAACGACAAACTGTGGGCAACCTTCTGCAATCTGATCGGCAAACCGGAACTGATCACCGATGAGCGATTTGTCTCAAACTCCAAACGCACCGAAAACCAAAAAGCGCTCAAAGCCATTCTGGACACCGTATTCCCGGATAAAACGGTGGATGAGTGGATTAAGCTGCTTGAGGGGGTCGGCATTCCGGCAGGGCCGATCAATACTGTCGACCGGGTGATCAATGACGTCCAGATCAAAGCGCGAAACATGATCGTTGAAACAGACCATCCGGTGGCCGGAGCAGTCAAAATGGCCGGCGTGCCGATCAAGCTGTCCGAAACCCCCGGCGCTGTTGAGAAACCCGCGCCGCTACTTGGCCAGCACACCGAGGAAATACTGCAGGAACTTCTTGGCTTTTCCGCCGAAAAAGTTGCCGAACTACGCTCGAAAAACGTGCTGTAAAACAGCACATTTCCGCTAAGGCCGCGATCGAAAAAATTCATCAAAGGAGAATCGCACGATGGACAGAGAACAGTTTTGGGCTCAGCGGTGGAATGCCCTCTTTTGGGTGGCGATGCTTGGATTCATTCTTTCTTGCAACTACACGAATCATGGCCCTCTTGTTCCGACCCTGATCAAAGTACTCAGCATAACCATGACAATGGCCGGATTCTTCACCACCGCTGTATTCCTCACCCATGGCCTGTTGCAGATGCCTGGCGGCGCAATGGCCGATAAACTCGGCTCCAAAAATGTGGCGACAATCGGCATGGCCATTATTGCCGTCGGCAATATCATGACAGGTATGGCTTCCAGCTATGAGGCCATATTGTTATGGAAATTCTTCACCGGCATCGGGACCGGCTCTGCCATCGTGGCAGGACTTCGTTATGTGCCGACCTTTTTTGCCGGCAAAGAAATTGCTCTCGGTCAGGGTGTCTACGGCGGGTCGATACTGCTGGGCTCCGGCTTCGTCATCTACGTCATTCCGCAGCTTTTGGCTTTCCTGGGCTGGCAGGGCGTGTTTTATACTACCGGCGCCATGGCGGGGGTCTTTACCATCCTGTGGCACTTCTTCGCTCCCAAAACCCCGGTCAGCGGTGTCGTAAATAAGATTGACTGGGCCGGACTTACCACCAACCGCAATATCTGGCTGCTGTCCGCCGCCCAGTTCGGTTCTTTCGGTACTGTTATCTCCTGCGGCGTCTGGGTAAACACCCTGCTGCAGAAAAGCGTTCACCTGGATCCGAAAACCGCGGGCATGATCGGTTCCATCGTTCTCCTTATCGGCATTATCATGCGTCCTTTGGGCGGCTGGATTCTTGACCAGAAACTGTTAACACCGAAGCAGCTTCTGGTACTGGCCCACGCCGGTCTTGCCGTTGGCTTTGCCTGGATCGGCCTGGTTGAAACCACCGGTATGGCAATCATAGCGATCTTCTTTACCGGCTGCATGGCCTCCCTGCCCTTCGGCGGCATCTTCCACTACGCTGTCGTGTCCTTCCCCAAAAACCCCGGGGTTGCCATGGGCTTTGTAAATACCTGGGGGGCTATCGCGGTAATGACGCTGCCGCCGATGATGGGCAAGCTTGTCGACACCTCCGGGACTTTCCTCACTGCTTTTTACCTGCTGGCGGGAGTGGCGGCCTTCGCCAGCATCTGCAGCGCCGGCATAGTTAATATTGCCAAAGAATAATAATTGCCGGTTCACGCCGGCTAATGGGAATAACCGAAGAAAAAGCAGCCTCGCCTGAACGCGATGCTGCTTTTTTTCGTTCCCTCGCCGCTATGAATCCTGGTGAATTTTATCAAGCCGCTATCTGTTTCTAAACCGGTTCGCTGCATCAAGGTCTTCTTCCAGCCTGTCGGTGGCATTGCCGGGATGAACAGACAGTTTGGCTATCTCTTCGCGCATGTGGCTATCCATGTCAAAATCGGCGGCAGCCAGAGAATCCCGCAGCTGGTCTACATTCCTTGCGCCGATAATCGGCGCGGTAACCGCCGGGTGCGCTTTGACCCAGCTGATAGCCAGCGTTACCGGATTCACTCCCGCTTTTTGGGCAAAATCGATAAACCTGTCGGCAATCTCATAATACAGAGGATTGCTGTAGCGTTGACTGTAACTGCTTTTTTCCGCGATTCTGCCTGATGTCGACCGAGAACCCTTCGAGTACTTTCCTGACAGCAACCCTGCCCCCAGCGGATTGTAAGGTATGACCCCCAGCTTTTCCGACTCCGCCAGCGGGAGAAGCTCCACTTCCGCCTGTCTTTTCACCAGACTGTACATCGGTTCGATGCATTCAAACCGCGGCCAGCCGTTTTTTTCCGCAACGCCGAGGGACTTGGCTATCTGCCAGGCCGCCCAGTTGCTGACACCAAGATACAGTACCTTCCCCTGGCTGACCAGGTCGCTGAGGGCGCGAAGCGTATCATCCATCGCCGCAAACGGGTCGAAATAATGGATAAAATAAAGGTCGATCCGGTCTGTCTGCAGACGGGAAAGGCTCCGTTCCACCGAAAGCATGATATTGCGCCGGGACCCACCGATGGCGTTGACATCCTTGCCGGTACGCTGGGATACCTTCGTCGTAATGACAACCTCGTCGCGGCAGCCGTGGATCAGTTTCCCGAGAATCTCCTCGGCTTTCCCGCCGCCGTAGTTGTTGGAGCAATCAAAGAAATTCACGCCGGCCTCCCGGCATGTTTTGAACATGCGGGCCGCTTCCGTTTCATCGGCCTCGGCGCCGAACGTCATGGTACCGAAACACAGCTCCGACACCAATACCCCGGTTCTGCCCAATACGTTGTACTTCATCGAATTCCTCCTTCTGTCCAGCGCACCCTTACCTTGCTGCGACAATCCCCCGCACTTTTTCCCAGACGGTGCGGCGATCGGCCGCAACACAAGGCCGGCGAAGTTCCTTGAGCACATCTTCCACATAAGAAGTGTGGCGCATCCCAACCAAAACAGACGACACACCCTTCGTGGAGCGAAGAGCCCGCAGAGCAAGATGGGTCAGGGTGGACGCATCCTCCCATTCCTGATCCAATGCCGCGATTTGCTTGCGAAAGGCGGCAGCGTTCTCGGCTCCCTGGTCTTGATAGACGTTATCCGCCAGGCGGATAAGATCGTTGCCCTGAATGGCGTTAAACGGGCGGTTGATCAGCACAGCCAGCTCTTTCTCCCTGGCGAATTCCAGCACGCTCTCTCCGCCTGGCTGGTTGGCTTCCAGGATCGCCTCGGCTTCAAATAAGTTGAAGGGAAATTCAACAACGCCGAAGTGGTGGCTGCTGCCGAGGGAAGCCGCGGTCTCCCAGGCTTTCGTAAGAGAAGTGAACGCATAATCCCGCTGCGGCCTTACGAAAGTGTTTGAGCTGATTCCATACCAGCGAATACGGCCCTTGACGACTTCCTCTTCCAGGTAAAGAAACGCCTCGCGAATCCGCCGCCAGTATTCCCCCTGGGCCTTCGCCCGTGACAGATGCTGCTTATTGGCCCACATCAGATAGTATTCCGGGTTGTGGAGCAGATAGCAGTCGATGGTATCCAGCTTCAACCGCTCCAAGCTGCTGCTGATCTGCTCAGCCAGAAATCGGGGATGGATACAGTGCTCCAGGCCTTCGCCGTATGGGACCAGTTCCGGAAAAGGCCGTCCTTCTCTTTGCCGCTGTTGACTGAGGCGGTAGTTTTCCCCTTGCAGATAGCCGCCTTTTGAGACGACAATCATCTCGTCCCGTCGCACCTCTCCTTGCGTCGCCAGCTCATTCAGCACATTCCCGATCAGGCGCTCAGCCCCGCCGTCGGCGTAGTTTGCGCTGGTATCGACTAGATTGATGCCCGACCGCAGCGCCTCGGCGAACGCCTGCCGATGCCCGAGAATGCCGTCATCCACCCGGTAGCTCCCAAACCCGGCCCCGCTTACAGCAAGGCCTGTCCTGCCAAGCATTTGATAAGGCAGTGCGGGATACCGCCTGGAGTATTCCAAGGTACCAATAGCTGTGGCAAATCCCTGCAGCATGCTTTCCCCTCCTCTGCAACTACACAATACATCCGGTAAATTCGCGGGACTAGCGCACCAAGGCCTGAAACTCCGGCAGGGTGCGCATTTTGTCAAAATGAGACTGTTGCCGGGCCACTTCTTTTACCACCTGGTCAAGTTCGATGGCTTTCTTTAAATATTTCAGCGACTCCTGCGTATTGCCCCGGTCGGCGTAAATTGTGGCAATGCCGTAATAGCTCCAGGTATTCTGCGGATCGCCCTGGATGGTTTTTTCAAACCAGTACAGGGATTGATCATAATCGTTTTGCAGCTTGTAGGCCATAGCCATATCATAAAAAGCCGGTACATAACCCGGGTTCATGTCGAGGGTCTTTTGAATCAGGGCCATGCCGCCCTTATAGTCGCCTTCGAAACAAAGCGCAATCCCCTTGGCTGTATAAACTTTAAAACTGGCGGGATTGGCGGCGATAGCCTTATCGAAGAAAGCGATTGCTTTCTGGTACTCGTATTCTTCATAGCGTTTCAAACCTTGCTCGAAAAATTTATCCGACTCTGCGGCCCTGGCTGGGTCGACATTCGGAGCGGCCGATATGGGCTTGGCGCTTTCCCCGCTCTGCGCGGCGGCAGTTTTTTCCGGCGGTTTTGTTTCAGACCCGGTTTTCAGGGCGCACCCCTGCAAACTTACCAGAAATACGATGGATGCTATCATCAACATTTTCCCTGGTCTGTTTTTCATCTGCTTTCCTCCCCATGGCGCCTGCCTGCGTAGTTTTAGTGCCGTACCGGTTTTATTGCAGCTTGAACAGCACCTTAATGCCGTTATCTTCAGCGAAGGCTTTCTCCCATGCTGCCAGTTCATATACACCGCCAATAAGCGGTTCAACATCCACAAGGCCCCGCTCCATCAGCCGCAACGCCCCGTCAATGGGACCGCAGCGGGATCCGGTCAGCGTAAGTTCATTGACAACCCAGTCGGCACCGATCATCCCGTTTTGGCTGCTAAAGGTACTTTTCAGAATGACTTTGCCTCTGGGCAACACAATCTGCCCGGCGTATTTCAAACCGGTTTCATTACCGGTGCACTCCACCACCAAATCGTATGTCCGGCGGGGTTCAGCCTGGCCATACAGGATGGTTTGGGCTTTTTCTTTCAGTATTGCCAGTTTCTCCGGATGCTTTCCGATAACGGTCAGACGGCACCCGGTGAGGGTAAGCACCTGCGCAATAAGCTGACCCAGTTTTCCGTCCCCGATTACCGCGACATTGTCCGATGGCCTCACGTGGCATTGCTCCACAATCTCCAGCGCCGCGGCCAACGGTTCGGCAAAAACCGCGGTCAGGTCGGAAACCTTTTCCGGAACGATCTGCAAATTTTGCCCAGGCAAAGTAATATAGTCGGCAAAAGCCCCGTTTTTGCCGCTGATCCCCAGAACCTTGCGGCTTACGCAGTGGTGCCGGTGACCCGACACACAACATTCACAGCACCCGCAGCCAATATTGATATCACCTGCGACACGTTTGCCGATATAACCGGCCTCCGGTCCTGCTTCAACCACGCCGACAAACTCGTGGCCGAGAATTCCGTGAAAGCCTTTATAGCCTCTCACTATTTCCAGGTCAGTATTACACAGACCTGCGTATATGATCCTTATCAGTGCCTCGCCGGCCTGCGGCTCTGGTCTGGGAATATCGTCGGCATAGCGAAGTCCCTGTTCGTCGAAGACCAAACCTTGCATTATTATACCTCTCCCGCCGCTTGTTCACCGCAGCAATCTTTACCCTGAAGCTTCAGGGATTAAAGTCGATACACAGGATATAGCTGTTATCGAGGCGGTCTTTGAAAATCGCCGAGCCGGTGACGCAAAGCTTCCCATTGGCCAGAGACATGTAAGGTTCGGTAATATGCCTGGTCAACCCGGCGCGGATGTAAATATAGTAATCCTTCAATGACTGGTCGGCGCTCTTGAAGGCGGCCTGAAAGATGCCATGCTGCCGTTTGTCCGCTTCCGACGGGGTTTCAATGGTATCGGTCAGTTGAATTCCCGCCATATCAAGGACATAAAAAGATTGAAGGGAAATGTATTTCTTCGCCATTTCCCGCAGCTTCCTTTTCAAGTATTTCGGCTGAGTATTCGAAAGTTCCTCTACTGCCGCTGTCAATATATCTTCATAGGTCTTATTCTTGAAGCTCTCGGTCTTGATCTTGTCAACCTTGGCCTTCATATAGTCGGCTACCACCAGCTCCACCTTCCGGTCGGTACTTTCCTGCAAGGCTTCCGGCAACGGCTTTGGCCTGGCGAAATAGTAGCCCTGCATCATATCGGCCCCGAATTCCAGGCAGACTGCCGCTTCCGCCTTGGTCTCCACTCCTTCGGCAACCACCAGCGCCCCGATCCTTTTGGCCAGGCCCACCAAAGCCTTGAACAACTCCTGCTTGTAGTAATCCTGGTCGATCGAGGCAACCAGGCACCTGTCGATTTTTATAATGTCGGGCCGAACGTGAAAAATGCGGTCCAGGTTGGAATACCCGTTGCCGATGTCATCCAGGGCTATGAGAAACCCATAGCCTTTGTAGGTGGAAATGAAGGTTTTGAGAGCCTGAATATCATCAACCCTGGATTCGATGACCTCAATAACCACCGAGGAAGGACGCAGGCCCATCCTTTCCGCTGCCTGAATCAAGTGGCCGGAACCAACCACTCCTTTGTCGATAATGCTGGCGTCAAGGTTAAGAAATAAGAGCGCCTGGTCATCGACATCCAGTATCTGTCTGAAATTGGCGAGGGCTTTCTCCCGGCACAACCGGTCAAGCTCGACAACCTGGGAGCTGATCGCCGCAGCGGCAAACAGCTCGCAGGGCATGATGATCTTATTCGTGGCAGGATCAATTCCCCGCGACAACGCCTCAAACCCGACCACCGCCCTTTTCCGCATCGAAACCACAGGCTGGAAAAGCGTCTGGATGGCTTGCTTCTCCAATATCGCGTCAAGCCGGGACTGCTGTTGGCATACTTTTCTCATTGCCGCCGCCTTTCCTGCTATTGGAAGGCAAAAAAATAACCTCCCCGTAACCTTGGGGAGAGTCGTCATCGACTTCCGTAAACTATGCTTATAATTTTATTCAGCATTACTGTTATTGTCAAGTTCAGCAGGTTACCGGGACAATTCTTCGACAGGCCTTCCGGAGCAGCTCGAAATATGGAAAAATGCCTTGACTAAAAGTCAAAGCATCTCCTGGCCGCTTCAGGCTCGCGGAAGAATTTTCCGCACATTTTGTATGCTGCAAACTGCCGGCGCACCAGACGTCAGGCAATATTTTCCTTGGCCGTATCCGCCGTCGAGGCGAACTGTTCCACCAGCTTGGCGGTAACCCGCTGATTCGCCAGCGCTCCCGGCCCGCCGACACAACCGCCCGGGCAGGCCATACCCTCAACAAAATTTACTTCGGTTGCGCCCTGCTGCAACTTGATTAGTGCCTCCTTGCAGTTGGCCAGTCCGTCACACTGGCACCCCTTGAATTCCAGGTCCGGTTCGAGCTGGGCAAGGGCATTCTTCACCGCCTGCGCAACCCCGCCGGCCTTGGCGAAGATGGTCCCGTCGCGCGAGGCTTGTGAGCACAATGGTTCAGTTAAGATTTTTGCGGCATTGACCTCTGCCCCTTCCAAAATAGAGGCCATCTCCTCAAAAGTGAGGACAAAGTCAATGCTTTCGGCGAATTTTCGTCCCTCGGCCTTTTTTGCCACGCACGGACCGACAAAAGCTACCAGCGCCTCCGGGTCCCGTGCTTTGATGAGTTTTGCCGTGGCGACCATCGGCGAATCTGTGGTTGAAACAAAGCCCCGCTGCTGCGGGAGATGTTTCTCCACCATTGCGACAAAGGCGGGACAACACGACGTCGTCAGGTACTGCTGCCCGCTGTGCATGACATGGATAAACTCCTGGGTTTCGGCCAGAGCCACGATGTCAGCCCCCACCGCCGCCTCCACGACATCATGAAAACCCAGCCTGCCCAGCGCGGCAAAGATCTGCCCCGGTTTCACCTGCGCACCAAACTGTCCGACAAACGAAGGTGCCACCACCGCGTATACCCGCTGCGGACCTTTAAGCGCCTGGATGAGTTGAACAATCTGGGAAGAGTCGCTTATCGCCCCAAAAGGGCATGCTACCTGACAAGCGCCGCAGGCGACACACTTATTCTGATCGATTACCGCCCGCCGGTCGTTGCCTGCCGTTATCGCTTCAAGCTCACAGGCCCGCTCGCACGGGCGGCTGATTTCGATAATGGCCCCGTAAGAGCAGGAACGTTTGCACATCCCGCATTCCACACACTTGGTTTTGTCGATATAGGCCCGGTTCTGCACCACCATAATCGCCTTTTTCGGGCAACTGGCGATACAGTTATGGGCCAGACAATTACGGCAGGCGTCGGTTACCAGAAATTTATCGATCGGGCAGCGGTCACAGGCTTCCGGCAGAACATTGATCACCGGCAATTCAGCCGCTTTGCCTTCTACTGCCTGTTGCGCCGCTTCCGTCAGTTTCGTTCCGATCGATTGGTTTAACGCCATATTAATCCGGTCTTTAAGTACTGCTCTTTCTTTATGGATACAGCAGCGATAACGGGGCCCCTGTTCAGTGACCACCGTATTCAACAACTCATTAACATTCTCGGTCAATTGTCCGGCAAAAGCAAGCCGGCTTAATTCCGCCAGAACCTTGCGCCGGATTTTGGTTACTTCGCTGACTTGTGACATAACTCTATCCCCTCTTGCATAAAAATCGTATATTGCCGCCAACAGCCAGTCCAAAAGTCACTCACTGGATATACGCCCAGTTATTGTGAATTTTTTCACTTACTATCGGCTGACTTCAGTATAACGCAAAAGGTTCCGTCAGGCAACAACAAAATGACTATCTTGCCATAAGGGGCGGTTATGTATATCCTGCCAAGTACAAAGGCCTCAACCCAGCGATTTTCCGCAAAGATTGAGGCCTTATTTTATTCGGCACTCGGGGGCTTAAACAGGCCGTGTCTGTCCACCTTGCACACCCTAGTGGCGAAAGTGTCGTACCACAGCTCCCGGCCTAATTGTTGCGCTTCTTTGTGCCTTAAATGGTTTTTCCAGTTTTCAATGGCCTCCGGCGACTCCCAGTAAGAAACCGTGATCCCCATACCTTCTTCGTTCCTGACACTCTCTGCCCCCAAAAATCCAGGCTGGCTAGACCCTAACTTGACCATTTCAGCAGCCATCTTCCCATAGCCGTTGTCACCCTCAGTCCTCACCGAAGTAAAAATCACGGCATAGTAAGGCGGCGGCGGGGTCTTAGCGATTCCACCCATGTAATCACTCCCTGCTCCTCACCACTCCTCCAAAAAAGGAATGATCGAAGGCATTATTATACTATGTTCTTCCATGTAGATACCCAAACTCCTCTCCAGTTCGGTTATCTCCCCGGACGGTTACTCCCCGAAGGAAAAAGAAATACCTATCCTCAATAAAGGATAGGTGGGTTTTCGTCGCAATAAAATGGCACGGTTCTGATATCGCAGCCGACTCCAGCTGCACGGAAAATGGTGCCGCAAGGCAGAATCGAACTGCCGACACGAGGATTTTCAGTCCTCTGCTCTACCGACTGAGCTACCGCGGCAAAAAATGGCGAGCCCGGCAGGATTCGAACCTGCGACCTCTTGATTCGTAGTCAAACGCTCTATCCAGCTGAGCTACGGGCTCTCTTTATATTTGAACAACCTTCCGTGAAAACCGTAAACCAGTTAGTTTCTGTTTTCCCGTTTTCATAGAAGATTGGACTTTTATTTTGTGACCCCGTTAGGATCAGAAATGCCAAGCGAGGCAAGCCTCGTTTGGCATCTTTTGTTTTGGTTGCGGGAACAGGATTTGAACCTGTGACCTTCGGGTTATGAGCCCGACGAGCTGCCAGCTGCTCCATCCCGCGATATACAATCCGGAGATAAAAGCAGAGTACCCAACAGGTACTCTGCCTGACCGGCGTCTACCTATCCTCCCAGGCCGTTTCCAGCCAAGTACTTTCGGCGTATAGAGGCTTAACTACTGTGTTCGGTATGGGAACAGGTGGAGCCCTCTAGCTATCGACACCAGATAATGAGGTGCGCATCTCTTTCGAGTTGTTCGGTCGCTTGCGCTCCGAACTAAGCGATCACATCGGCGCTGAAGCGTCGTGTGCCTGCTTATGCTCCCTCAAAACTGCACAGGGTATATAGTGAAGTTAATTAACGCGCATAGGATTAGTTTCTATTTAAGTCAAGCCCTCGGCCGATTAGTACCAGTCAGCTGAGACCATTGCTGGCCTTACACACCTGGCCTATCTACCTTGTGATCTACAAGGGGCCTTACCAGATTAACTCTGTGAGAGACCTCATCTTAAGGCCGGTTTCACGCTTAGATGCTTTCAGCGTTTATCCGTTCCCGACGTAGCTACCCAGCTGTACCCCTGGCGG
>JARLHY010000051.1 GCA_031292015.1 Negativicutes bacterium
CCCTGGACAACACCCCGGTTCATCCCGAATCCTACCGCCTCGCCGAAAAAATCCTCGCCCGGCTGGGCTTCTCGTTAAAGCACCTGACCGACAAAGACCGGCTTCGTGAACTTCAGACCGCCATTCAGAAAGCCGACCCGGCCGCCCTGGCCGTCGAGCTGGAAGCCGGCGAACCGACGGTGCGCGATATTCTCGGAGCACTGGCCAAGCCTGGCCGCGATCCCCGGGAAGATATGCCGCTACCGCTCACCCGCAAAAACATCGTCAAACTGTCGGACATAACCCCAGGCACAGTCATGAAAGGCACAGTACACAATGTCACCGATTTTGGCGTCTTCGTCGACATCGGCATCAAGACCAACGGGCTCATCCACCGCTCCGAACTGAGCGACAGACCGTTCCGTCATCCCCTGGACATTCTGTCGGTCGGCGACATCATCGACTGCCTGATCCTTAGTGTGGACGAAAATCGTGGCCGCATTGCCCTCAGCCTGAAAAAAGTCAAACACCAGCAGCCGGCTCAATAAAAAATTGCCTTTATCCATACGGAAAGTTTTCTTTCCGCCAGGGAAAAACCGTAAGAGGTAGATGCCAAGCATCTACCTCTTTTATCTTCATGCCCCTTTTTCAACAGCCTGTTTCCCGCATCACGCCGAACGGCGCCTCGGCGTAAGCCCGCTCTTCGATCATCGCCAGCAGCTCGTCGGCGGCGGTTCTGAGCAAATGGATCTGGCCGTTGTATGCATTCACCAGATGATGGTCCTTCAACAGCGGCAAATTGATAGCTGTATTCAAAAGCGCCCCGACAACGCCGCTGTGGCTGACGTGAGCACCGACCAGCAAGTCGCTGACGGCGTGGGCGTTGATTTTACCCTGCAGGGCCTTGCCGATTTCCAGAACTTCCAGGCAGGACCGGGCGGTCATAAGCGGCACCTCCGCCGCCTGCTGCACCGCTTCCTGAATGGACGAAAGCCTGACCTGCCGCTCGGCCTTCGAAGCTTCGGGAAGATTCTGGGCGGCCACCAGAGCGGCGTAAGCGCTGGCATCGCGGTCGATTAACAGCTGCAGTTCGACACGAAGGCGGGCTAACTCGGCCTTTTTTTCCATCAGCAGGTCGGCGTGAGCCGCAAAGTCTTTTCTACCCAAACTGAGACATATGACCATTTCCAGGAGTGACGTTCCGAGAAAACCGAAGAGCGCTGCCGCGCTGCCGCCGCCGGGAGTGGGCTCCGGTGACGCAAGCCGGTCGGCATATTCATTGATACTCAACCTTGTTAACAACACAATCCCTCCCCTTGCCTGCCGTATCCGGCAATCATGACCGACAGTTTTAATCACAGGCAGACATGCACATCACTTTTTTCGATCTCTGACTACTATCATACCAGATAATTTACAGCAAATACAATACAAACAAAACAGCCGGGCTGCCCCGGCTGTTTCGGTGCGAAATCCTCTTTTTTAACCGACTGCCCTTGCGCAGTCGGCCTCCTGCGGCGTGACGATCTCGGTGTCGGCCCCGTGAACACCGCATTCCGGGCATACCCAGGTTTGCACCTTGAGCACCACTTCCCTGCCGTCGAAACGATATTTCAGAATCGTGTATTTTGAAGTAATCCCAAGATGTTCACACCAAGCTGAAGTCATTGTCTCATCCTCCTGTTCATTGAATATTTAGACATATTATCACTTGATCCTAGTATCTATTGATAATATATTCGCTTTCCCGCTTTTTATTCCTGCCGGCTAAAGATATTTTTTATTTTCATAATCTGACCCAAAACTCGCCATGTGTCGAACTGCTGCCCCACCTGACAGCGTGTTCCTCTATGGCTTTTTCGGCATCAGCCCCGTCCCCCGGGGCGCGTAAAGCCGGCCGTTGCGCATCATTCCGGCTCAGGCACCGGATCAGAGCAACCGGGCTTTTATTTTCATCCAGGGACCCGGCTTGGCCCGGTTTTCTTTCCTGCATCGGCCCGGCCGACCAAAATCCTGGCGGTGCTTTGGCCACAGAAAAGGAAATTGCCGACTTAGCTCGAAAATACTCATTAATTAGGTTGTGCTTGAGGAGCGTCCGGGATGGAGAAAAAACTGCTGTTTGCGTTGGATATCGGAACCCGCAGCGTCGTTGGCCTGGTGGGCGAGAAAACCCCGAATGGAATTAAAGTGCTGGCTATGGAACGCCAGGAGCACAATACCCGGGCCATGCTGGACGGGCAGATTCACGATGTCCCCGAGGTGGCCCAGGTGCTGCTCAGAGTCAAATCCCGTCTCGCGGAAAGTCTCGGTCCGCTGAAAAAGGCATCGATAGCGGCCGCCGGCCGGGCTTTGTGCACCGTGCGGGCCGACGCGCAAATCGAATGTTCCAGCCGCGGCGCGCTTACCGCCGATGACGAGCGGGCCCTGGAACTGGCTGCCATCCAGGCGTCTCAGCACCAGCTTGCCACAGGCAGCTCGGTGGATGATCCTGCCAGTTATTACTGCGTAGGTTACAGCGTAGTCCGCTTTATCCTTGACGGCACCACCATCAAAACCCTGGTGGGCCAGCGCGGTAAAATCTGCGCCATCGAGCTGATCGCCACTTTTCTGCCGCGCCAGGTCATTGATTCCCTGCAGGCGGCCGTCGAAGGGGCCGGCCTGGAAATCTCCACCCTGACCCTCGAACCCATCGCCGCCATCAATGTCCTCATTCCTCCCACCATGCGCCATCTCAATCTGGCCCTGGTAGACGTGGGCGCAGGCACCTCCGACGTCGCCATCACCAAAGGCGGATCAGTCATCGCCTACGGCATGGTTCCCTGGGCCGGCGACGAAATCACCGAAGCCCTTTCCCAGGAATATCTGCTGGACTTCAAGGTGGCCGAGCTTTTAAAACGTCAGCTCGGCGACAAAAACAAAAAAGTCTGCTTTACCGATATCCTCGGCAACGACCACAAGCTGGCCGCCGAAAAGATCATTCAGCGGCTGCGGCCTGCGGTATCCCAGTTGGCGCAAGCCATCGCCGCCCAAATCGTCGCCCTCAACGCCGTCCCGCCGCAAGCCGTGCTGCTTGTTGGCGGCGGCTCCCTCACCCCCTGCCTGCCGGAAGACCTGGCTGAAGCGCTGGAAATCGCCGCATCCCGGGTAGGCATAAGACGTCCGGACGCCGTCGACGGTATCATTGACATCCCCCCCGCCCTCTGCGCCCCTGACGGGGTAACCCCGCTCGGCATCCTGAAACTGGCCGGCAGCCGCACCCTCAATTTTATCCATGTCACCCTGAACAATCAGCCGCTGCGCCTGTTCAACCTAGGCAAACTTTCGGTGGCGGACGCACTTTTGGTTGCAGGCATCGACGTGCGGAGCCTCCACGGGCGCCCGGGCCTGGGAATCACAGTCACCATCAACGGCGAGAAGAAATTCATCCCCGGCAGTCTTGGCCAAAACGGCCGCATCCTGGTTAACGGCGCCCCCGCCTCTTTCGGCGACAAGCTGAAAGAAAACGACGACATCAACGTCGAAAAAGGCCGCAACGGCGAAGACCCCCACCCTGCCCTGCGGGAAATCGCCGCCATCCCCGCTCCTTACAACCTGACGATCGGAAACGCTTCGCTCCCGGTCGGTCCGCTGATTACCATCAACGAGACACCGTCGTCCGCCGATACCAAGCTAACCGACAGAGACAGGATCATCTGCCGGCCGCCGGCAACCCTCGGTGAAGTGCTGGCCCTATCCGGGAAAAGCACGGAAGCCGAAGAATTCCAGTATATCATCAACGGCGTCGAACGTTCCTACCGGCGCTGGCCGGAATACCTGGTGAACGGCACCAAGGCCGACCTGTCGACAACAATCAGGGACAACGACAAAATCAGTGTCGCCGCTGTTCCGCCCCCGTCCCTGGCTGAACTTCTCGGACTGGATGAGCAGGCGCTGGAATGCTATACCGTCCTTTTTAACAACGCCGCTTGCCGGGTCCCGATCCGGCGCTACACCTTCTCCCTAGGCGGCCAGCCGGCCAAGCCCTCCGATACCGCTGTGCCGGGCACTGCCGTGGAATACACCTGTTACGAGGTTTCGCCCACCGTCAGCGACATCCTGCTGGCCGCGGAATTCGACCCCAAATCCCTGCCGCCGGCCTCCCGCGTCATCATCCTTCTCAACGGCCAGCCGGCCGAATACACAACCCCGGTGAAAAACGGCGACCAGATGGAGCTTCAAATTATCAGCCGTTAATCCGTCCAAGGACTTAAAAGAGAGTAGCCAAATGGCTACTCTCTTTCTGCGTTTTTATAATTACACTCTGCCTCATTGGAGCAGTAAGAAGCTTTGGCTAGCGCTGCAAAGGTGCCCGGCGGCGTTGCGAAGGATGTTACAGGCCCTTAGTGCAGTCTGCGTAAGGGTAAAGCGGGCCGAGTCAGGACGACGAGGCAGTCACCACCGGCGCATGGACGCGACGTTGGTGACGTCCGCCGCACCCCGCAGGCAAACTTAGGGCCTGTTAAGCTGCAGCTCCGCTCGACCGGCACTTTTGCAGCGCTAGTCCTCACCGCCAAAAAAGGAGCAGCCTCCGGCTACCCCTCTCGTTCACTGACAATAGCGCTTCAACTTGTCCGGACTCAGAATAACCAGCTTATGTCCGTCGAAGTCGATGATCTTTTCCTTTTTGAGCGAGCTCAGCGTCCTGGTCACCGTCTCCCGCGTCGTCCCCACCAGGCTGGCCAGATCCTGCCGCGACAGGGCCACGGCGATGCTGATCCTTCCATCCGGGCCCGCAGTACCGTGTTCTTGCCCCAGCCGCAGCAAAGTCTCGGCCGTGCGGGCCAGAACATCGCTCAGCGCCAGATTCTTGATTTTCTGCTGAGCGTACAGCAGCCGCTGGCTCAGCGCCTTGATCAGTTGAAGGGCCAAAGCGTTATTGTTCAGGACCAGCCTCTCCAGGTCGGCGTTCTTGATGGTGCCGATCTCGGAGTCTTCCGCCGCAATCGCCGTCGCCGGATAGGGAAGATTGTTGAACAGCAGCACCTCGGCGAAAATATCTCCCGGGCTGAGCAGCTTGATAATATGCTCCCGCCCGTCGTCGGTGGTCTTGACAATCTTGACCTTGCCGCTTTTTACATAATGAAAGCCGTCACCAGGCTCCCCCTCAAGGAAGATGACCGCCCCTCGCCGATGGAACCGCTCCACCACACGCTCTTTGATCAGGGCCAGCTGGTCCTCCGGCAGGTCGGAAAAAACCGGGATTTTCTTTAAGTAAAGCAGCGCCATCGTTTCTTTCCCCTACATGCCGTATTTGACGGATACCTCGGAACTGTCGACAAAGGACTGCACCTTGTTGCGGCCTGACTGTTTGGCCTGATACAGCGCCGTATCGGCCTGCTCGAAAACACTCTGGGCGTTCATACCCGGCTTCTTGCTTGACACGCCGATACTGACCGTTACCGACACCTGATCAAACGGCCACTCCGCCACCTTCTGGCGGAGCCGCTCGGCTATTTTCAGCCCGATCTGGGCGGTGGTGCCAGGCAATACCACCACAAATTCTTCGCCGCCGTAGCGAAAGGCCAGATCGCCGCTGCGGACACTCAGCTTGATAATATTGCCGATGGCTACCAGTACCTTATCGCCGACCAGGTGGCCATAGGTATCGTTAAGCTTTTTGAAATGGTCGAGATCGATAATCAATAACACGTACTGGGCCACACTGTCAATTCTTTCCTTATAGGCCCGGTGATTATACAGTCCGGTCAGAGCATCAGTCAGAGCCATCCGGTAGTTGCGGTCGTTCTGCTTGATCAGTTCCAACATCTGCCGGTCGTCGTTGACCTGCTTGGCGACAAGGGTATCGATATAGATGACGGCGTAGGTCAGCAGGCCGATTCCGATAAGATTGTAGCTCAGCTGCATAACGACCCCGGCAGCCAGACTGGTCATCTTCGTCGCCGCCGCTGCCAGGTACACCGTGCTGATAACTATCGCCACCCGCTTGATCCGGGTCCGGCCGACCCTCAGGGCCAGTTGAAGCAGCAACAGGTGATACAAAATACTGCTGTACTCGGCCTGAAAATAGGTAAGTCCGGCACAGATGCCCAGGCTGAGCAAAAGCTCAGGCCCCCCGGGCGAAGTCTTGCGGCGGTTCAGACCGAGGTTGTACAGGGTGTATGCCGCTGTCAGACCTGCGATCCACTGCCAGCCCGGCCCGCCGAAAATCGAGGCATTCAGACCGATAAACACGGAAAATACCATGTTTGCCCGCCTGGACAATACCTGGATGTATTCGGCGCCCCCGGCCGCATAGCCGGTTATTTTCCGATCCTGCATCGCACGCGCCACCGTCCTGTTTTATTCTAACCCGAAAACTCCGGTTGTTGTTCCGGCGATATAATAGCATTACTTTCCCTATTAGTATATAATTATCCATTTTTCTAGAAAATCCTACTAAATATTGTGGTCTAAGCAACTTTATTTTACAATTGGACATCGCCGTCTCCTGCCGCTCACCCGCCGCGGCGCATATAATATATCAGTCATGTACTTTAGACGGTGGTGATGGCGTGCCTAAACCAGCACTTTCTTCCAGTCAGCAAGACTGCGATATGAATGTTGTCCCCGGTGGAGTAATGGAATATGCCGGTTTCCTGCCGCTCGCTTCAGGGCAGGGATTATTGTCAGGGAAACCGCCGTCCTCGTCTTCCCCCGTATGGGTGCCAGCCCTTGAACGGGTCATTCATCTGATCCCAAAGGCCCTATCTCATCGCTACGACGAGCATATTGCCAGTTTTGAAACCACTTACGACCCGCTGCTTCAATTCTTGATAAAAGAAGTGTTTGATTATGAAAACAGCGGAAACACCCGCACCACTTTGTACTTTGACCGCTATACCGACAAGTTGGTGGCTTTTTGTTCGACGAAATGTTCATCGCTGAAAATCGGTGGCGACAAGGTTCTCAGCCTGTGCCCGTCAATTGAGATCGCCGCCCTGTGCGTCGATGACAAGTTCCGCTACATGGGCGTCGGTCACGCCATCTTCAGCCATGTCCTCCGGCTCGTATATTCCGTAAAGCACCTGACCGGGGTGCAGCTGGTTACCCTGTTTGCCGTTCCGGATGCCGTAAAGTTTTATCAGCAGCTGGATTTCCGGAAAATAACCAAAGGCATGAAGACCTTATCCTCTTTTGCCCACCAAAACTGCGTCCCCATGTATCTGCCGCTGGACAATACCGGCACTGACGGCCCCGCGAACCTTACTTGGCTCACCTGATGCCCATACAGGATATAGACAAAAAAATAAGCGGCTGGTTTTCTGCGAAAGAAAACAGCCGCTGCGCTCTGATTGTCTACAACGACGTCTCAGGCCTGAAGCGAACGAAAAAGGTCGTTCCCGCCGAACTGGTTTTAAAACTGACGGCCGCGTTATGGCGGGCGGCGATGCCGTAGCATATGGTCAGCCCCAGGCCGGTTCCATGTTCCTTTGTTGTTACAAAAGGACTCCCGATCTTGCCGATAACCGTCTCGTCAATCCCCGGTCCTTCATCCTCGACCGACAAAACCACTTCATTATCATCCCCAAGGTATGTCCTGATTACGACGCTTTTGCCGGCGGGGGTTACTTCCAGCGCGTTCCGCACAAGGTTGAGAATCAGCTGCCTTATTTCCTTGTTATCCAGCCACAGCGAAGGAAGCGTTTCCAATTGATAGCGGATATTCTTTCCTGTTTCCAGCGCATCGGAACTTATCAACGGGTCGAGCTGGTTAATAATTGAATTCAAATTGGACTTTTGCCTGTTCGGTTTTTCTTCTTTGGCGATGGAGAGGAACTCGGCGATGATTCCGTTCGCCCTGTCCAGTTCATCAATCATGAGACTGAAGACCTCATGACTGTCGCTGTACTCTTTTTTTCTGACAAACCTCTGCAAGAATCCCCGCACCGTGGTCATCGGGTTGCGGACTTCATGGCTGATCCCCGCCGCCATCTGCCCGACTAGATTCAGTTGGTCCAGCCTCGCCATTTTTTGCTTCATCGTTTCTTCCGCGGTGACATCCCGGATAAACGCGGACAAGCCGTCTTTCGACGGGTAGGCATGTACCTCCACGGTTTTGTCCACGTAAGGCCCGTGTACAGTGAAGTGAACCGCGGTATTTTCCGTTTTGGCCCGGTGATATTCGTCGTAAAAGGGCTGCGACTTGCCTGTGACATCCCACAGACACTTGCCCAGCAGTTCGTCCTTGGCCTTGAACCCAAGCCTTTCGGCGGCCGGGTTGATGTAGGTGAACCGCCAGTCATTATCCACCGCGTAAAAACCGTCGGTGATCCTGTCAAGAATCTCATGGGTTTGCTGCGCCGCTTTCTCGGCTCTATCTTCAGCGCGTTTGCGGTCATCGACCTGCCACCAGCAGCTTATGACCTCACCGGCTTTTCCGCCCCGCTCCCGCGCCAGCACCGCCCGCATCTGAAACCAGCGGTACCTGGCGTCTTTGCACAAAAAGCGGAACTCCATCCCGGTCTGCCCTGCGGTCAGCAGCTCTTCCCTTTTGGAATCGATCAGCGCTTTGTCTTTCGGATGAACCAGTTTCATGAACAGGTTCCGTAGCCTGGTAAAGTCTGCCGGGTCGTAGCCGGTAAGGGCCCTGACATTATCGCTGACAAAGGTTGCGGTCAGCCGCTTGATCGGCAGACTGACGGTAAGCACCGCCGGCCCGCTGTGCGCCAGGAATTCCAGCCGCTTCTCCAGCTTCTTCCGGGCGGCGTCGACGGCGAAGAGTTCGTGGATCCTTGCCTGCATAAGGTCTTCCAGCTGTTCCAGTCGCCTGCTGTTGCCCCCGCTTTCCTTTCGCTCCGTGATATCCTCGCAGGTCGCCAGCGCGCCGACAATTTTACCCTGCTCGCCATAAAGCGGGCTGGAACTCCACCGTCCCCGCCTGATTACCCCGTCAGCCCAGACAAAGTCCAGTTCGACCCCTTTGACTGTTTCACCGAACCAGGCCGACCGCCGCAGCGGCCAGTTCTTAGGGACCAGTTCCCTGCCGTCGTGCAGTATTCTTGCGGTCAGCCCCGCCGGCCTGCCGTCGGAGGCTGTATCGTACGGGTTGAGCCGTAAAAAGGTCGAGCAGGCGGAATTGCGGAAAATGTTTTCGCCGGAAACATCCAGGGCAACGGAAATACCGATGGGAAGACAGTCGAGTAATCCCCAGACATTGCCCTGGCCAAACTGTTTCTCAAGGTAGGACAACGCATCATCCACTACAGAAACCACCTCAGGAAAGACGTCTAGATAATAATTCTAGCTGAAATTACAGAAAATCCTGTTTTTGATAAGAATATATTTCTTTTTTTTGCACTAATTAGATAATATTAACTATTTTTCCTAACTATTTACATTTATTTGGATAAAAAACACCCCGGAAGCTTTTTTCCCCCGGGTCGTTTTGGGGTCTGTCAGCCTGCGTATGCTTCCGTCACAGGATCCTGTCTGATAAAACTCTCCATTCTGGCAACAATAAACCTATTCGGACAGGTTGGTGATCATATTGTTCTTCACCGCGATTTTTTTCTGTGCCGTTGCCGGGTTTATCGCCCTGATCGATAAACGCCGTTGGCGGTCAACATCCGTTATCGGCTTCATTGCCCTGGACTTGGCCCTCGTCGCCGAGCTCATCGGACAGGTCTACTCGATGTGGGACTTTATCGGCAATGAGAATTGGCTGTTCATTTCCCTGTCCAACGCCGCTGTGTATACCCTCTCCGCCTGCCTGTTCATCCAGTGGTATCCTTTCGGCAACAGCAAAGGGCGACGGTTTGCCTACTGGCTGGCCTGGACAACCTACGCCGCCGCCCTGGAATGCCTGTATCTTTGGGCTGGACACATGGTATACCTTGAAAACTGGTCCTTTGGGCTTTCCTATGGGGCAGACTGGTTTCTTTTCTGGATCTACTATCAAACCTATCGAACCCTCCGTCTTGAACGCCTCAATGGCTGAAAAGTTATTCTACAATATATCGGTCGAAGAAAACAAAAAGACTTCCGGAAATCTTCCGGAAGTCCTTTTCATCGGCCGCCTACTTTTGCTTGTAGTATTCGGCCACCTTGGCAAACGCCGCGGCGCTGGCGGCGACGGTTGCGGCGATATCCTGCTCGGAATGGGCCGACGACATGAATCCTGCCTCGAACTGGGACGGAGCCAGATACACTCCCTGCTCCAGCATGGCATGGAAATAGGTATTGAATGCGCCGATATCTGACTTTTTGGCGCTTTCGTAGTCGTACACCGGCTTGTCGCTGAAGAACAGGCCGAACATCGACCCGG
Organism: Negativicutes bacterium; assembly: GCA_031292015.1. The sequence continues at coordinate 10,283 of JARLHY010000051.1, forward strand.
CCTGGTGATACTGCAGCTGAAAGCCGAATTTTTCAGCCTGCGTCCTGATGCCGTCGCACAGCAGCGTCGTTTTTTCGGTCAGCTGCTGATAATAACCCGGCGTCTCGGACAGGATCTTCAGCGTCGTGATCCCCGCCGTCATCGCCAGCGGGTTGCCGCTGAGCGTACCGGCCTGGTAGACCGGCCCGGCGGGAGCGATGCCTTCCATGATATCCTGCCGCCCGCCGTAGGCGCCCACCGGCAGACCGCCGCCGATTACCTTGCCGAGGCAGGTAAGATCAGGCTTGACTCCATAAACCGCCTGGGCCCCGCCGTAAGCCACCCTAAAGCCGGACATCACCTCATCGAAAATCAGCAGCGTCCCGTACCTGGCGGTGATTTCCCGCACCTTGTCCAGATAGCCGTGCTGCGGCAGGATCAGACCCATGTTGCCTGGCACCGGCTCAATGATCACCGCGGCGATATCTTCGCCGTGGCGGCTCAAGATTTCCTCAAGGCCTTCGATATCATTGTAGTTGGCGGTAAGCGTGCCGGCGGCGATACCTTCAGGCACACCGGGACTGTCAGGCACTCCGAGAGTCGTCGCGCCCGAGCCGGCTTTGACCAGCAGGCTGTCGTGATGACCATGATAGCAGCCGGCGAACTTGACGATCTTACTGCGTTTGGTAAAAGCGCGGGCCAGGCGCAGCACACTCATCGTCGCCTCGGTACCGGAATTCACCATCCGCACCAGGTCCATCGACGGCACCGCGGCCTTGACCAGTTTCGCCAGTTCGGTTTCCAGCAGCGTCGGCGCGCCGTAGCTCGTGCCGCGGATCAGTGCTTCCCGCAGGGCCTCGACCACCGCCGGATGGGCATGCCCCAGAATCATCGGCCCCCAGGAGCCGACATAGTCGATATATTCGTTGCCGTCGATGTCATGCAGCCTGCTGCCGACAGCGGCGGCGATGAAAGGCGGCGTCCCGCCCACCCCGCGGAACGAGCGTACCGGGCTGTTGACCCCGCCGGGGATATGCCGCTTGGCCTCAGCAAAAGCCTCCGCCGACTTATCCAGAGTAAAGGCCATGATAATCCTCCTTAGCTGTTTTGCTTATCAAAGCTGTCTATAGACAGCTGCTCAACCACCGGGCCGCGTCCAGGGCATGATAGGTAATGATGATATCCGCGCCGGCCCGCTTGATGCCGGTCAGAGTTTCCAGCACGATGCGCGACTCGTCGATCCAGCCTTTGGCTGCCGCCGCCTTCACCATGGCATACTCCCCGCTGACGTTGTAGGCTGCCACCGGCAGGTCGACACTGTCCCGCACCTGGCGGATGATGTCCAGATAAGCCAGCGCCGGCTTGACCATCACGATATCGGCGCCTTCCTCGACATCCAGGGCTACCTCCCGCAACGCTTCCCGGGCGTTGGCCGGGTCCATCTGATAGCCGCGGCGGTCGCCGAACTGCGGCGCCGAATCGGCGGCTTCGCGGAAAGGTCCGTAGTAAGCCGAGGCGTATTTCGCGGCATAGGACATGATGCTGATTTTCTCGAACCCGTTGGCGTCCAGCTTCTGTCTGATGGCCAGCACCCGGCCGTCCATCATGTCTGACGGCGCAACCATGTCCGCTCCGGCCGCCACGTGGCTGAGCGCGGTGTTGGCCAGCAGCTCCAGCGAGGAATCGTTGTCCACCCCGCCGTCTTTGATCAGGCCGCAGTGGCCGTGGCTGGTGTATTCGCACAGGCAGACGTCGCCGATCACCACAAGGTCCGGCAGGGCGGCCTTGATCTTGCTGATGGCCTGCTGCACCGGCTGGGCAGGATCCCAGGCGCTGGAGCCCCGTTCGTCCTTGTATTCCGGCAAACCGAAAACCATCACCGCCGGGACGCCAAAGTTGCGCGCCTCCCGGGCCACTTCCACCGCCATATCGGCCGACAGGTGATAGACCCCCGGCAGCGAGGAGATTTCTTTCTTAACCTTCACGCCTGGAACCACAAACAATGGATAAACAAAATCGGCCGGCGTGATCTGAGTCTGCCGCACCATGGCGCGGATCCCCGCCGACGCCCGCAGCCGGCGCGGACGGATGAATGGACTTGTCATACCGATCCCTACTTGTAATAATCGCAGATGGCCTGCACCAGGCCGGTTATGGTAAATTCCTCGGCAATGACGTCAGGCTTGACGCCATGCTCCAGACAGGTCGATGCCGTAATCGGCCCAATGCAGGCCACCCGGGCCCTGCCCACCAGCGACGAAGCATCGGCCCCTAAAATAGCCAGCAGGTTGGTCACCGTCGACGAGCTGGTGAAAGTGATCAGGTCGATTTCTCCGGCCGTCAGGTTTGCCGCCAGTTCCGCGCCGTCGGTGTCGGCCGCGATGGTGCGGTAGGCTTCCACCACGTCAACCGCGGCCCCTATTTTCGCCAGTTCCTCCGGCAGAACATCGCGGGCCACCGCCGCGCGGGGAATCAGCACCCTCATCCCCGCCTCGACCCTGCCGGTCAGGGCAGCGACCACTCCCTCAGCCCGGAATTCCAGCGGCACCACGTCCGCCACCACCCCGAACTTCTCCAGCCGGGCTGCTGTCGGCGTGCCGATGGCCGCCGCCTTGATCCCGGCTAGGGCCCGTGCGTCGCGGCCGGCCAGCCGCAGCCGCCGGAAGAAAGCGTCGACTCCGTTGACACTGGTGAAAATCAGCCAGTCATAGCCGGCCAGCCCTGCCAGCGCCTTATCCAAAGCCACAAAGCTTTCCGGCGGGACAATTTTGATGGCCGGGGCCTCCAGGCACTGGGCTCCCAAATCCTCCAGCGCCGCCGTCAGCGCGCTGACCTGCTCTCTCGCCCGGGTCACCAGCACCTTCCGGCCGAACAGCGGCCGCCTGTCGAACCAGGCCAGCTCCTCCCGCAGGGTTACCACATCGCCGACAACAAAGATCGCCGGCGGTTTGATACCCTGGCGAGCCACCATCTGGGCCGCTTCGGCCACTGTCGTCACAACCACCCGCTGCTCAGGCTTGGTGCCCCAGCGGATGACCGCCGCCGGCGTATCGGGCCTGCGCCCGTGCTCCACCAGTTTCGCGGTGATATAGGGCAGATTTTCCACCCCCATGAGAAAAACAAGAGTGTCGGCGGCCAGAGCCAGCTTGTCCCACCGGATGCTTGACTCGGCCTTCGCCGGATCTTCATGGCCGGTAATGACTGCAAACGAGGTGGCAATACCGCGGTGGGTCACCGGGATCCCGGCGTAGGCCGGCACGGCGATGGCCGAGGTGATGCCAGGGACCACTTCGAAGGATATCCCCGCCGCCCTCAGTTCCAGCGCCTCCTCCCCGCCCCGTCCGAAAACGAAAGGATCGCCGCCTTTCAGCCGCACCACCTTTTTGCCCTCCCTGGCCTTCTCCACCAGCAGCCGGTTGATGTCCTCCTGGCGCATGGTGTGTTCGCTCGACGCCTTGCCGACATAGACCAGTTCCACGTCGGCCTGGGCATAGTCCAGCAGCCGCCCGTCCGCCAGCCGGTCATAGACGATCGTATCGGCCTGTTTGATATATTCCAGCCCCTTAAGGCTGATCAGTTTATAGTCGCCGGGACCCGCGCCTATCAGGTAGACAATTCCCTGTTTCATTACCCTTCCTCCCTCTCGCAGGCCGCGAAAAGCGCCGCCAGAATCTCGCCCCCGCCTGCGGCGTACATCCGCTGCGCCAGCGACCTGCCAAGGCTCGCCGCCAGAGCCGGCTCGCCGGTGATGCTGTCTTGCAGGCGCTTTTTGCCGTCAGCCGATAAAATAACGGCCTCCAGCAGCAGACTGCCGTTTTCGATCCGTCCGTACACCCCGATCGGCACCTGGCAGCCGCCCTCCAGTTCGCTCAAGTAAGCCCGTTCGGCCGTGACCGCCGCCGCCGTTTCCTCATGATGAAGAAAAGCCAGGGCAGCCAAAAGCTCGGCGTCGTCCTCCCTGATTTCGATAGCCAGCGCCCCTTGGCCAACTGCCGGCAGGCAAACTTGCTGCGGCAGAATCTGGGTGATCCGATCGTCCCAGCCCAGCCGCCGCAGCCCGGCCACCGCCAGCAAAATGGCGTCAAGCTCCGCACTCAGCAGTTTGGCCAGCCGGGTATCAAGATTGCCCCGCAGATCGATAATCTCCAGATCGGGCCGGTAATGGAGCAGTTGGGCCCGGCGACGCAGGCTGGATGTTCCCACCCGCGCCCCGGCCGGCAACTGATCAATGGTTATGTACCGCGGGCTGATCAGGGCGTCACCGGCGTCCACCCGCTCGGTAACCGCTCCCAGGGCGAGCCCTGCCGGCAATTCGGTAGGCATATCCTTCAAGCTGTGCACCGCCAGATCAATTTCCCCGGTCAGCAGCTGATTCTCCAGTTCCTTGGTAAACAGGCCCTTGCCGCCGATTTTGGCCAGTGGCACGTCCAGTACGCGGTCCCCGGTGGTTACGATATGCTTGAGGGCTACTTCCGTGTCCGGGTTGTGCTCCCGCAAGGCCTGAGCGACGTAATTGGCCTGCCACAGGGCCAGCTTACTGCCGCGCGTACCGACGACAAGTCTTCTCTTCACGACGTTCGATCTCCCCTATTTCCTCCAGTTTGAACAGCTGGCACACCGCGTCCAGATAATAATGTTCCTTGCCGGTACCAATCGCCTCGTTGATATTGAGAATTGGATCGCGGAGCAGCTTGCGGACAAGCATCCTGGACATGTTTTCCATCACCCGGCGTTCCTCCGGGGTAACGTCCGGCAGCTTGTTCAGCGCCCGCTTCAGTTCCCGCTGGCGAATGCGCTCCGCCTTGTCGGTCAGGCTGGCCAGCGTCGGCCGGAAAGCCAGATAACGGAACCGGGTCAGGATTTCCTCCAGCTCGGTTTCGATCAGCTCCTCCGCCACCGCCGCTTCCTGGGCCCGTTCCTTCATATTCGACTCCACCACCGCCTCCAGGGCGTCGATGTTGAACAGCTGCACCCCGGCGATGGCTTCCACTTCAGGTTCCACGTCCCGCGGCACCGCGATATCGATAAAAATGATCGGTCGTCCGTTCCGTTTGGGCATCAGATGGGCCACGTCCCAGGCCCTGATGATATAGTGCGGCGCACCGGTGGAAGTAATGACAATATCCGCCCCGACGGCACACTTGAGAAAATCTTCGAACGGCACCGCCACCCCGCGGAATTTATCGGCAAGCTCCGTCGCCCGGCTGAAGTTGCGGTTGGAAACGAACACTGTCTTCACCCCGTTGTCCACAAGGTGGCGGGCGGTAAGCTCACTCATCTCGCCTGCTCCCAGGACCAGCACATTGGAGCAGGAAAGATCGCCGAAGACCTTCTTCGCCAACTCCACCGCGGCATAGCTGATCGACACCGCGTTATAGGCGATGCGGGTTTTGGTCCGCACCTTTTTCCCCACGGCGATGGCCCGGTTGAACAGCGTGTTGAGCACCGTACCGGTGGTACCGGTGTCCCGGGCCAGCGAATAGGCTTTTTTGACCTGGCTGAGAATCTGCCCCTCGCCGACAATGAGCGAATCCAGGCTGGAAGCCACCCTGAACAAATGGCGGATGCATGCTTCCTCCGCAAAATAAAAAAGATATTCACCGATCGCTCCCGAGTCGGCGCTCATCCGCCCGAAAAATGCCTCCAGCACCGGCAGCGCTTCGTCGGGGTCATCCACCGCGGCGTACATTTCGGTCCGGTTGCAGGTGGACAGGATAACACACTCCAGAATACCGTCGTATTCGTCAAGGTGCTTCAGCCCTTGCCTGATCTGTTCCTCTGAAAAGGAAAAGCACTCCCGCACCGCGACCGGCGCGGTCTTATGATTGAGCCCCAGTACAACTAGCGGCATTCTTGATCTTCTCCTCCGCTTCTTTTATCTTTCCGGTCCGCAGTAAGACAAGGATCTCCTCATCCAACGCTTCCCGCCAAAAAGCCTGTCGTTTGGCCGCCGTGCCGGGCTGGCTCCTGACCTCGGCCCGCAGCCGGGCCACAAGCTCAAGATACAGTCCGTACTCCGGTCCATAGTGCTGCTCCAATTCCTGGCGCAGCCGCCTGGCCATGGCCGGACTCTTTCCGCCGGTGGACACCGTGATCATGAGTTCGCCCCGGCTCACCTGGGCCGGTACCGTGAAATCGCATAATTCCGGCGCGTCGACGACATTCACCAGCGCCCCCTGGCAGCGGGCTTCCTGAGCCGCCTGCCGGTTGACGTCCGCGTCATCGGTGGCGCAGATAACGATAAAATAATTTCCGATCGAGCCGGGTGTGTAGCCGGCGTCCATGTAGTCGACGCCGCCTTCCGCCGCCAGTTCGGCCAGACCGGCTGTAAGCCGGGGAGCGCACACCGTGACCAGAGCTCCCGCCGCAGTAAGGGCGCGCGCCTTGCGCTCCGCCACCGGGCCGCCGCCAATCACCAGACAGCGCCGTCGGTCAAGATTCAGATTGATCGGAAACAGCGTCATTGTTTCATCTCCCATAATTCTTTAACTAAATTCGCGTCGTGCCGCCAATTGTCCTGCCATTAACAACCTGCTAATTCGCATCAGTCACCCGTGCCGGGCAGCGGCGCGGCAATCGGCTTCGCCGGCTGGGCGAAATAAGCCTCCAGCACCCGCCGCACCAGTGGCGCCGCCGAAACTGCCCCTTCACCGGCGTCCTCGATCAACGCGGCCACAACGATCTCAGGCTTGTCGGCCGGGGCGTAGCAGGCAAACCAGGAATGGATGGTCTCCCGCCCGGTTTCGGCCGATCCCGTCTTGCCGGCTACCTTCTGGTTATAGCCCTGAAAAACGATCGACGCCGTGCCCCGGGTCGTAACGGCCTCCAGACCGCTGCGGATGATCTGCCAGATCTCCGGCCGCAGATAGATCGTCCGCAGAATCTCGGGCTGTAGAACCGTCTCCGGGGCGCCGTACGGCCCCAGTATCTTGTCCACCAGCATCGGCCGGTACACGATTCCGCCGTTAGCCACCGCCATCAGGGACATCGCCTGCTGCAGCGGCGTCGCCAGATAATACCCCTGGCCGATGCCGGCGATCAGGGTTTCGCCGGGATACCACCCCTCACCGTAGGTCGCCTGCTTCCACTCTTCGGTCGGCACGTTCCCCCCGATCTCGCCCAGCAGCTTGATCCCGGTAGGCTGGCCGTAACCGAAGGTCAGGGCGTACGACGCCAGCTTGTCAGGGCCCATCCGGCGGGCCAGCTCATAAAAAGTCGGATCGCTGGACTTGGCGATGGCGTCGACGATATTGATCCGCCCCAGCGCGGTCTGTTCGGCCCCGTAAAAAGTCCAGCCATACAGGACATATACTCCCCGGTCGTCAAAAATCTCCTCAGGCGTCGTCAGCCCCAGATCCAGCGCCGCCGCCGAGGTTACGACCTTGAACACCGACCCTGGCGGATAAGCGTTCTGAATCACCCTGTTATTCAGCGGATTGTCGGGATTGGTCAGCAGCGCGTTCCAGTCCCGGCTGGTGATGCCGCCGGCGAAGACATTGGGGTCGAAGGAGGGCTTGCTCACCAGCGCCCTGACCCCGCCGGTCCGCACATCCAGGACCACCACCGCCCCGCCTTTGGCCGGGTAGCCGATCTGGCGGCTCTGAACAATCTGCGCCTCCAGCGCTTCTTCCGCCGCTTTCTGCAGGTTGGCGTCAAGAGTAAGCACCAGTCCCTTTCCCGGCACCGCCGCTTTTTCTCCTGCCACGCCCACCTCTTCCCCCAGGGCGTTGACTTCGAACTCCCGCCCGCCGTCAGTGCCGCGCAAAGTGCCCTCCCAGACCCGTTCCAGCCCGTCCTTGCCGATAAGATCGCTGGGATGATAGCCGGCAGCCTTGCGGGCCGCGTATTCTTCCTCATTGATCCGGCCGATGAATCCAAACAACTGGGCCGCCAGCTGACCGTAAAGATAGTACCGGACAGGCACCGCCTCGATCACCACCCCCGGCAGGTCGGCCTTATGCTCTTCGATCCTGGCCAGGACAGCCTGATCCACGTCCCGCTTCAGGCGGACCGGCGTATAAGGAAACTCCTGCCCGGCCTGGAGCTGGGCCTCGATCTCGGCCGAATCCATACCGATCAGGCCTGCCAGAACCGGCGTCACCGCCTGGGCATTGTTGTACTCCGCCGGAATGACCGAGACGGCGAAACTAGGCCGGTTGCTCACCACCACCGCCCCGTTGCGGTCGTACATTGTCCCCCGCGGCGCCTGATCGTAAAACTTCCGCAGTCGGTTGTCCTCGGCGATCTTCTTGTACTGCGAACCGTGCAGCAGCTGCATCCAGGCCAGCCTGGCAACCAAAAGGCCGATGACCGCAAAAATAACCACACTCAAAATCGTCATCCGCCGCGACTTTTCCAAATCCCACATCAAAACATTCTCCTTTGCCCACCGTCAACAGGCTGAACTGTACCCCTATTATGTGCCTGTGGACAAAAAAAATAGCCCTCCCGGGCTATTCTAGACTATTTAAAAACCCCTAGGCTGTTCAAAAAGGTCGAGATGCACGTTCTGATTACACCGATCGGTTCAACGCATATGTCATCTGGCGATATTCTTACGCGATGTGTGCGGGTCGCTGCGAGGAAGCGCGCGCCGACGGCCTTGGATGGCCTAGTCCCGAGCTCGCCATGGACGGCGATACGCTCGGGGCGACAGTACAGGGTAGTACGGCAAACGCGCTCCCGGAGCAATAAGTGCGCAGCTCTTTGCGCTTCAGCGCTTAGAGCTGCGGCCTACCCCTTGCGGGCACGACGCAGATTGGCCTTTTTCAACAGCCTTTAAAACTAGTTGTAGTCCTTGCCGATAAACACCGTCGCCTGAGTGGTCTTGCTGTCGTCCTTCGTCACCTGCAGCACATATTTGAAGGGCAGTCCTGTCAGCTTATTGACCACCGCGTTATTGACCGTATGGGAAACCACCGCCGAACTATTGCTGACCGTCGCGGCTGTGCTTGCTCCCGCGACCTCGAACCCTTTACTTTGGAGCATCGCCGTCATCTTGGCTGTGGCGCTGGGGTTGCCGCTGGCGTTGACAATCGCCACCGAAATCTTGTCAGGAACAGGCGGTTTGGCGCTTTTCCCTGCGTCAGGTTTTTCGCCAGGTTTGGCCGCGTCCTTCGGCTGCAGGGTTTTGGGCAGCTCCACAATCTTCATTTCCTGGGGGATGGAACGCCGGTACTCGTCAGCCAGTTGCTCGGCCTCGGCCAGATGTTTCCCGTCCAGAACGCCGCCCTGGAGTTGGGCAATATGCTGCCGCAGTCCGACAATGTCCGGCAGCCAGTAGCTGATATCCCTGATATAGGCGGGCCGGCCGGGGACCATATCGGTGACCAGGCCGTGTTTATTGGCGTCGTTCAACAGTTTCGCCAGACTCAGCATGTCGCTTGTGGACATGTCCGTCTGGATCGCCCCGCTTACTTCCCTGATAATGGACGGCACCCGGACGATGACCCCCGGGTTGGTCACCTGCTCCAGCATCGCTTTGATAAACTTCTGCTGCCGCTGCACCCGCCCAATATCGCCGTCCTCGTCGCGGTAACGGACATACTGGATCGCCCTGCGGCCGTCCAGATGCTGCTGACCCGGACGCAGGTCAATCACCAGGCCGCCGTCATCGTCATAGGGATCTTGATAGTACATCCGCTTTTCGACATTGATATCGACTCCGCCGACAGCATCCACCACCTTGGTGAACGCCGCGAAGTTGAGAGCCACGTAATAGTCGATGGGAATGCCCAGCAGCTCCTCGGCCGCCTTCTGGGAAAGCTTGGCCTTGCCCTCGGCGAAGGCGTGGTTGATCTTGTCCCACCCATGGCCAGGAATCTTCACCCTCGTGTCACGGGGTATCGACAACATTTCCACTTCCTTGGTGCTGGTGTCCACCGTCACCAGGAACATGGTGTCCGACCGGCCCACGTCGTCGGCCCGTTCGTCGACTCCGAGAACCAGAATGTTGACCTTGTGCGGGGAGGTCAATAGACCGCCCGAGCGCCGGCTTTTGCTCAGGCCGCCGCTAAACAAAAAATAAGAGGCTCCCACGGCAAGCATAAAGACCAGCAGTCCTGCCGTAGCGATCAATATTCGTTTTTTATAATTTTGCCGCTGCTCGGCGATACGTTTTTCCAGTCGGGTCGACAAGTTGATCACCCTTCCCCGGGGAATGTGTTATTAGATCATCCGGCTTACGTCGAGCTTCAGTTGCCGTCGTAAGCCGTCGGCTATATATAATGTCATGATTCTGATAGACAAAACAAGCCCCCATGTGTAAAGGGGGCTCGTGTCAAGTATAGCAAACAACAGAGAAGGCGTCAACTACACCTCTTAGACCACTTGATAACCGGCCTCTTCCACCGCTTTTGCGATACTGTCCAAGGAGGACTTGCCTGGGTCAAAGTCCACCGCAAGAGTTCCGGCCGCGAGATCGACCTCGGCTGCCAGCACCCCCGGCAGGCCGCGCACCGCTTTTTCCACCGCATTCTTACAATGGCCGCAGGTCATGCCAGCCACCTTCAACAGTTGTTTCTCCGGCTTGCTGCCGTGGCAGCCGCAGGTTTTACACATAACCCTTCCCTCCTACAATTTATCCCTTACGGCCTTAATTTTGCCGGCCATGGTCAATTCCTTATCCCTGCGGTCGTCAATGCGAATCAGCGTCGACACCCGCTGCGCCCCGTTACCGAAAGGAACCTCATGCATCTGGCGGATCACTTCCAGAATCCGGTCCAGATCACCTTCAATAATCGTCGCCATCGGCGTAAGCTGATGTTTCAGATCGGTAGCCTGCTCCAGCACTTTGTGGCAGGCTGCCACATAAGGGCTTATGCTTGCCCCCACGCCCATCGGCGCAATAGTTACTTCCACGACTGCCATTTATATCTCCCCCTGTTAATTGATCGCCACTATGTATGGGTATAACCGGTCCGCCGAAAAAATCATCCGGCGGAAAAACCCTTATCATTTGTATACTATTCGTCCGGCGGATCCTGCTTTTCCTGCCGGCCGCCGACTTGTCCCATGCCCCTATTATACTGCAAAACTCTCGATTTGGGGAACTTTCCTGACAAAAACAAGGTTGCAGACAAAACCCCTGCGGGTCTGTTTACAACCAAGTTTCTGACAGCAAGGCCTCACAGAAGCGGGCGGATGAACCCCCGGCTCTTTGCGGTCCCCTCCTGATCAACTCTTACGCTGAAGCATTGAAACAGCCTGATTCATCCGGCTTCAGGCCGGTATTGCCCACTACTGCTGCTTGGGAAATTTCTTGTCGATGATCGGCCAGATCTCGGGTTGTTCCTGGCCGAGCCGCCAGATGGCCACTCCCGCCGGATCGTATTTGGCCAGAATATCCAGCTTGGCGGCGGTGCTTTTATCGTTCTCGAACCACACTTCGTGATCGCCGTAGCTGAAGTGGGGCGCCTGGCTGGTGTTGTCGTACTCGATCTGGGCTCCTTTTTGCTCGGCTGTGACAATGGCGTCCACATAAGTGACATCCTTGGCCGGCCCGCCGCCCTTGGGCCAGTCGTAGCCATAGGCGCTGATACCGGCGATCACCTTGTTCGCCCCCACTGTGTCAATCGCGTATTTCAGATTCTTCTCATACCAGTCCACCGGCGCCACCGGGCCTGGAGGGGAGGTTGACCAGTGATGGTCATAAAGCATGATCTGGAGAAAGTCGGAATTCTTGGCCAGCGAAGGATAATCGTAGGCTCCGGCGACATCAGGCGTAACGTCGACCTGCGGGAATACTGAGATAATCACCGTCTTGTTGGCGGCCTTCATCTTGGGATACAGTTCGGCCATAAACGCCGTCAGGTTGTCGCGATGCTTCTGCGGCAACAGCTCGAAATCGATGTTTACTCCGTCATAGTTCCTTTCCTTGACGACCTTGACAATATTGTCCACCGTTTTGCTGCGGATTCCGGCATCTCCCAGCACCACGTCGGTAGCGTTGGGTTTGTTGGTGACCAGGGGGTACATTTTCAGGCCAAGCCCTTTGGCTGTATCATAAACCAGCTGACTTTCCTTGGTTTGCAGCGTCCCGTCCTTCTCGGCGCTGTACCAGAAGGGCCCAACCGCCGACATGCTTTTGGCGAATGTCTTCATACTGGGAAACGATCCCGTCTTTTCCGGAGTTCCGGGCCAAGGATTCTCGTAATAGCCGATTACCTGGCGCGGCGGCTTTTCCGCGCTCTTGGGGCCGCCAAGGTCGCCCGGCAGCGGCTTCGGTGCCGGTTTCTTGGCACAACCGTCGACAAGGGACAGTGCGGCAAGCACAAAGATGATCAACACAAGTACCGTGATTACTTTTGAGTAACGCAAAACTGTCACCCCTCCACAACTCAATTTACTGTTAGTATGAGGCCGGCAGAAGTTTCTTATGCGCGCCGGGACCGGCCGGTTTTGTCCGCGAAAGAAAGCCCGGCTGGCGTCGGGCCCAGCGATAGCGCAAGTTGTTGGCTGCACATATCTCGTTCTGACAGACCGCCCCGAACCCGGCCGCCAAACAAAATCGGCCATCTTTTACCTCATCCTCCGAAATATCATCGGCTTGTCTTTCCGGGCAACCCGGCGAAGGGGGCGATAATTTTCAGAAAACTCGCATTTGGGCCAGTAAAGTGAAGACAAGTGATGTCCAACACGATCTGACGGTCTTTTTTGGCGTTTTTCTTCGACGCTTTCCGACACCTGAAATGGTATAATAAAAGTGGCGTTACTGAAAATTGAATAGAGAACAGCACAAGGAGCGTGTGTGAATGCAGGATGACAAGCTGAAATCCATGCCGCCGCTTGACGGACTGGCGGTCAAGACGCTCGAAACCGCACTAGGTAGCTCTCCCACCAAAGCCATTCTTCTAGAAATCAACAATGTTCTCTACCAACTCTCCCGCGAAGGACGCTGGTTCAAGTTTTCGCTATTGACGAAAAAGCGCTCGCCCAAACGAACCACCCTGTTTATGACCATCACCGATGTCTACAACGAAATGATGCACGGCCACAGCTGGCGCATCGCCGAATTCGCCATCTAAAGAAACAGAAAACGAAAAGCCCTCTGCTTAAAGCAGAGGGCTTTTAGATTGCGCCCAATATGAACATCCAAGGCTGTTCAAAAACGAGCATAGCCAGGCGCACCGGAAGAGCGCGCCGCGCCGCGTACTGTGGGATGTACGTAAGCAAGCGCTCTGAGGAGCAACGCCGCTAGGCGAAGTTTTTCAACAGCCGAGAAATCATCCACGGCAGATGTTGATAAAGTTATACACCAACCTCGCCGTCAGCCCCCAGATCACATACTCCCGGTAATGATAGAACAAAACAGGATAAGTAGTGCGCCGCCGCCAGGAGGCCGGGTAGTCCCCAGGCAATAAATGCATGGGAAAGCCGGGCAGCGGTCTTGTGGCAACCTCCATATCGGCCGCCAGCGGCTCTGTCGCAAGGAAAAATTTCAGAGGTACGACAAAGACCTCGGCCACTTCGTCCTTACTGGGCACAACCTGCCGGACATCGTGGATATAGCCGGCAAAAGGATAGACGATTACCCCGATGGGGCTGACAAGATAGTCCAGCGGACCGACCACCGTCAGATCGCCGGCGTGCAGGCCCAGTTCCTCGTAAGTCTCCCGGGCCGCCGCCGCCTCGGGACTTATGTCCCCAGGCTCGATCCGGCCTCCGGGAAAGCAGATCTCCCCCGGCTGCCAGGCCAGCTGGGCCGACCTGACCTCGAACAATATCCCCAGCTCCCCGCCCTGCTTAACCAGCGGAACCACCACCGCCGAGGAAAAATAATCCGTCTCGTTCTGGATGATGGGAATCCGTCCGGTCAATTTCTTCTTGAGCTGTGCGCAAAATTGATCAACCTGCATAATTCCACTCGCTTCCGCTGCCGTTATTCTGACTGCCCATGAACATGCTTGTGAACATGGACGTGACCTTCCCCGCCGTGCAGGTGCACATGATAGCGTTCATCAATCAGATTGGCTGCCAGCAGCAGTTCCCGGTCCTGAAGAATGTCCGCCGCCTGCCCTTCGGCGATGATGGTATGGCTGTCGTCCATCACCACCACCCGACCGGCGAGCTCGGGAATGATATCCAGCTGATGGGTGGCGATAATGATCGTCTTGCCCCGCGAGTTCAGCTCGTTGAGGGTGTCGAGCATCCAGCGCTGCGTCCGCGGATCGAGGCCATTGGTCGGTTCATCCAGAATCAGCACCGCCGGGTTTACGGCCAGCACCGCCGCGATAGCTACTTTTTTCTTCTCCCCGCCGCTCAGATGATGCGGCAGACGATCGGCCAAAGCCGTTATCCCCACGAACTCCAGCAGTTCCATCGCCCGTTCCTGGGCGGTGGCATAGGGAATACCCATCGCCAGCGGGCCGAACATGATTTCGTCAAGGACGCTGGCGCAAAAAATTTGCACATCCGAGTTTTGAAAAACAAACCCCACCTTGCGGCGGAAGGCGGCGGCAAATTCTTTATCCCTCATCTTCTGGGCTTCAATCACCATGCCGAATGCGGTCACCCGGCCCGCCGGATAGACCAGTCCGGCCAGCACCTTCTCCAGGGTCGACTTGCCGCAGCCGTTCGGCCCCAACAAAACGATCCTCTCACCTGCCATTATATTCAGATTGATATCCCGGAGCGCCGGTTCTCCCGGCCGATACTGATAACTCACTCCTGCCAGTTCAAATACCGAAGATCCGGCCAAGCTGTACGCCTCCCAACATCAATGCAACAACCAAAACGGCGGCAGCGAGAAAGCCGATGTCAGCCGGCCTCACCCCGGCAGCCGGGACATGGTGACTGCCGCCGTCATATCCGCGCGCCTGCATGGCGGCGGTGATTTCTTTACTGTACTCGCCGGCCATACGCAAAAAGCCCGCCAGGGCGCCGCCGATCCAGGCCAGTTTTGCTCCGGTCCCCTCGGCTCCCACCAGGCGGCTGCGCCGGCCCCAGAGATAGTCGCTTAAGAGCAGCAAAAATAAAAACAGATAGCGATAAGCCAGATCCAGGACCATCACGAACAGTCCCGGCAGGCCGAGACGCCCCAGCGCCCTGGTCAGCACCGGCCAGCGCGTCGTCTTCACCAGGAGAACCACAAGCCCCAGCGAGGCCGCCGACCGGAGCAGCACCTGGCTTGCCGCAGTCAGTCCCTGTCTGGTCACAGCCAGCTCCGCCGGCAGGGTAATCGGCCCGAGATGCCAGCCGGCTCCCTGGTAAACCACCCATACGGCTTGTCCGGGCGTAATCCAGCTGAACACCCCCGGCAGCACGGCAACCCCGGCGAACAATCCCGCTGGCAGCCAGGCCCGGGTAATATAAGCCTTCAGGCCGATGTCCGACACTCCGGCTGTGAAGAGCAGCAGTCCGTGAACCGCCAACAGCGCCGGCAGGCTGCCTGTCAGGGCCACCGCCGCCAGCATCAGTCCGATCCCCACCAGCTTGATCTGGGGGTTTAGTCCCTGCAGAAATCCCGGCCGGGCCGCCGCCGCCGTCTGATACAGGTCTTCCGCCATGGCCCGCTGGATGTCGGCCAGCGTTCTTTCCAGATAATCGGCCCTGCTCCGGCCAAACTTCTTTACCGGCAACGGCGTCCAGTCGGTTCGCTCAAGCCAGCCGGGTATGCTCACGGTTTGGCCCCATTCCTTGTCATCAGTCGGACATACGCCATCGTAGCCCCGTACACCAGCACCGACCCCAAAAGAGCGCAGACCAGGTAGCCGGCCTTCTCGGCCAGCCGGCCCTCGCCCAAAAATTTGACGCTGTAATCAGGCAGCAGCCCCTGCCACCACCCTGCCGCTCTTTCGATTCCCGCCGGGACAAAACCCAGCAGTTTTTCCAGTTCCTCGGCGCCCCACTCGCCCCAGGCCCCGCCTTGATCCAGCAGTCCAAGGGGAGTAAGCAGCGCCATAATAACTAAAACCAGCCAATAACGACGGTACATGTACTTTTCCTCCTATCGACCGGCGCCGCTGGCCGGGAAAATTTCCGGAGAGGTTTTGGCGATGAATTTCAGGGCCAGGGCGGTAACCACCCCTTCCACCACGCCGGCCACCGTCAGGTGAGCCAGCATCATCGTCGGAATCGCCACCTCCAGCCCATAGGGGCAGTAAAGGGGCGTCCCGTCCGGCGCGGTAAACAGCAGCGGCTGAATGCCGAATTCGATCGCGGCAGCCAGGGCCGCCACATTCAGGCCGATATAGCCGGCCAGCCCGGCCGCGAAAATCTGTCGTGAAGATCCTACCGGCGTATTGCCTGCCGCCAGGCGGTAAACATAATAGCCGGTAAAAGGCAGTAAAAAAGCCATATTAAAAGCATTGGCGCCAAAAGCCAGTATTCCGCCATCACCAAACAGCAGCGCCTGAATCAGCAGCGCAACGCTGGTGGCGATCACCGCCGCCCATGGTCCCAGCGTCACAGCCAGCAGGACGCTGCCCACCGCATGGGCGCTGGTGCCGTCGGGAACAGGAACATTGAACATCATAATCAAAAAGGAGAATACCGCCCCCATCGCCATAAAGGGGACCCGGGCCAGATCGAGATTCTTTTTGACCACCGCCGAAGCCCGGTACCAGACCGGCAGCATCGCGCCGCCCAGCGTCAGGCAGGTCGAGGGACTGAGGTAACCGTCGGGAATATGCACAGAAACACGCCTCCTAAAAATAAAATCCACAAGGGCTCAGGATCCTTCAGTCTCCCGCGGCCTTCGTGGACCGATGCTTCTTCAATTGCCAATTCCGCCGGCAGCCCCTTCATGAGGCCATTCGAACTTGTTCCTTATTTATTATACTAAATTGGCGGCCTTTTCTGCAACCGCAAAAACTATTCCGCGGTAATCTCTATTTTTCCGGCCAGCCCCGGCGAAGTAATGACCTTGCCGTCAGTCGTCACCATGATCGCCTCGACCCCCGGAAACTGCTGGAGCGCCGCCAGGCTTCGTTCCGCCCCGAGCACGAACAGCGCCGTGCTGAGGATATCGCCGTCGGTGGAACTGTTGATCACCATGGTCACGCTGGCCAGTTCCCTCGGCTGACGGCCGGTGCGGGGATCAATGATATGCGAATAACGGACGCCGCCTGTTTCGATATAACGCTGGTAATCCCCTGAAGTCTCCAGGGTGTCCCAGTCGGTCATGGCCATTTTGGCGATCACTCCGGCCTCTTTACGCGGATGCTGCACGCCGATCCGCCAGGGGTTTCCGACAGGCCGCCTGCCGATGACCCGGACATCGCCACCGGCATTCACCAGGGCCGAAGTAACGCCCTGAGCCTTGAGAACGTCAATCGCCTTATCGGTGGCG
>JARLHY010000052.1 GCA_031292015.1 Negativicutes bacterium
GAATTGCAAAAACAGAGAAAAGAACAGGACTTTATAACCTTATTAAATATCATTGGAAAGCTCAGCAATGAATTGACTATTGAAAATCCATTGCAATTAGTATTTGACGAAACACTGGCTTATTTGATGAGTTTGTTGAAAACAAAAGACAACCATTTCGATTCCTCTTCTTATCAATGGGATAAAGCATCAGCTATTTTAGGGATACCACTTCCTGAAATTAAAGATACGAATATTCCTATGGCTGCCATTAGTAAAACTATGATTGATGCTATTTATTTTATTCCATTCCGGGATTTTTTTAAGCTATTCGGAAAAGACGACTCACCCGAACAAAACTATCAAACGTTAGCGGAAAAACTAAACTTTGATTTAGCTAATAGGCCAGGAGTGCGTAGTGACGATTTAATAGATTTATTCAACGAAGAATTTCAGGGTGCTATAGATGCTTGCTCAAGCACTATCAACGCAGCACTTGCTCATTATATAAAATGGCATTACAATCTTTCCCCTAGTGCTGTTAAATTAGAAGAAATAAAACAGAGAGGTCTTATTAATATGTTTCCCAATCTATTTAGATTTGGGAAGATAGAAAACTATTTCCCGTCGCTTCAAATTCATTCTGGGTTACACGCATCTTTCAGATACGATAAAGCCAAAAAGTTTAAGCAGAATGATTTTTATGATTTCCAACACGCAGCTAGTGCATTACCCTATTGCGATTACTTTATTACCGACAACCCTCTAGCTCAGAGATTAATTAATAAGCCGTTGGAATTTGATAAAAGATTTAGAACCAAAGTTTTAGCAGCCAAACCGGAACTTATACTGCAAGCATTTAATAACATACTGCTTTGGTGAATTGAGTTCACATACAGGATACTGAAAGTTTATTCGTTTAATGATTAGGCAGGAAGCAGTACCGCCAGGTCTCTTCCGGGGCTGTCATGCGGTCCGCAATAATTCCCTTAGCGGGGGTGGATTTGCTAAAATTATCGACTAAATCTGGACAACTTGTATCGTCAACCGTTGGACTAAATAGATTAGCAGTAACAGGTTCTGGTAGTGACGAGCAATTCTTTCAACATAATTAGATAAGTTAGGAGGCCATTGGCCTCCTAACTTTTTGGTTCCAATCTCGATTCTGTGTTAATTATGTTTATTGCTATACGGCGAGACATATTAGCAAGTGCAACCAGCATAAGAACTGAAAGAAAATCTTCGGTATTGTTACGCAACTCATCATTTTTAATTTCATTAATTTTTATGTCAACAAAATTCAGTTCCTGAAAATAAGTTTGAAACGTTTTTTCAAAGGCAATTTTAGATTTTACAAATACCCGATATATATCTTCAAACGATAGCTGGCTTGACAGAGATTCCACTTCTGAGGTTTCTGCTATGGGCTTGAGAAGAATTGCAATGTCTGACATTGATAAAATATTCTTTAAGTAAGAAATTAGAATTAACGATAGAACGTGTTCTTTGTTGTACTTTTTATTTACAGGGGGTTTTATGATGCCATCCCTAACGTAGTTATTTATCATTGTTCTTGAAAAAGGTGTCGATCCATTTGTCCGTTCTAGATGTCCTATTTTGCTATTCAAATAAATAAGAAGTTGATCGATATACAGGTCCAGACAGGGTATGTCAGAGACATCCGGAGGGGATTGTGGTTCAATTAATCTCTTTGTTTGAGCTAATACCGCTTGGGTAGAACTGTTAGCTTCTGTAGTTCCGCTACAGCTATCCTCCTGCTCTCGGGAAGTCCCGTGAGCCAAAGATTTTGCATCATTTGTTTTCTCGCATGCTTCAGTTGTGAGGATTGCATTTTTTTGCAAAAGAGGGTTACAAAATGACCCAACCGCAAAACCAACCGTTGATCCAACCGCACCAGATAAAGCTCCGGACCCGATGGACGAAGATCGAACTATCGTCCCTGCTGTTGCTTCAGCGGCAGCAACGGCAACTTTCAATATGACTGGTATCATAAAGACACCTCCTTTCGCCTTGCGACGGAGCGCATACTGTTCCTCATACCCTATTATGCCCAAAAAAATAAAAAAATTGAAAATATGGGTATAACGGGACATTGTTTGCCGAACAATATGAACGAAAATCGAGGCAAGGAGGTGACATGAGCATGTTCGAATGGCTAGTCGAGACAAGCTGTACGGTTGTCGGAGGAGCAGCGGGGGCTACCCTCGGCACTGCGCTGGGTTTTGTGGCTGGGGGTCCGTGGGGTGGTACATTTGGTTTCGGTACCGGAACAACGTCTGGACTGTACTACGGACGGCAAGCGGGCAAAGCAATAACAAAAAATATGTAGAGGAGAGATGGCTATGGGTAATTGGAAAGATGATTTCCAAAAGGGAGCTGAGACGGGATTTGATCAGTACGGCGAATTTCTGGAGACTGGCGACGTATATGGTTCAATGAAAAATGTTCGCGACGCTTTAAAAGATTAATAACATATCAGCAATAAAAAACAGGCGACCAAGATTGGCCGCCCGTTTTTCTTGCCGATAAAAAATCTTACTAGCTTTTGTAGGCGGTAGACATGTCCCGCCCTTTTTCTGCTCGTAAAACTTTTTTATTTTTTGCCATCTGACCAAACCACTTTCATGAACTATTCTCAAAATAATAATTAATAAAAATATAATTATTATTCACAAATAATGAACCCCCTCTTCGTTGTTGACCTATTAACTTCAATAAGAAGTTGAAAATGAAAGAGCCGTGAACCCTTATTCTATGCAGGTTCACGACTCCTTCATCTGTGGGAGAACTAATTATTTTCCCACCTGTAGATTTTGTTTCTCACCACAGTGTTTAAGGAAGAAATTGATGGATGATTCAAGCATATCTGGAAGTTTGAAATGATTGATTTTACAAAAACTCTTTAGCTCCAGATATGCCACACGGTCCACAGGGACCATGACATGCGGAGATTTAGGTGAATTTGCGGTCTGAGTTGCATGTTGTTTTGTTATCATTGGCGAGGGGACCGTCTCCAGGTATTTGACATCTTCGGCTTGAAGGATGAACAATTCAGATGAGCCGGGGAATTTTGTTATGCGCCGACTAGCAAAGCGGGAGTGTAATTGCTGCTCCAGGATGGAGGCGTTGTTAGTCTCAATGCAGCGCAAGATCGAAATACCCGGTAAAGCGTGTTTCAGTGCTGCGAGTCTCTGTTGTGGATTTACCGATTTCCCGATTTTGAAAAGACCGTTCGGTCCTTCCAAAATATATACTTGCTCCAGTGAATCACTAATATTATTTTTGAACATGAAATCCTCCTATATTTTGGAAATAATATCCCTGAAATTTTTGTTCGGTTACCGTTTACGTCCCGCTCCTTTAAGATGAATTAATACTCAAGGGTGCATGCCTATGACTGCCTATGTACATTGTCTTACCGATCTTGAATAGCCCTATTGTCTGTAAGATATAGACTAGTCCAACGACGTGATTTACAGCTTTTTTACTCATAGTAACCCCCTAGCCCCGAAAAGAATATATCGAGTACCTTGATATGGTTTTCCGGTAGTATTCAGTCCGGGTTATTTTTGATGAGTATCTCGAATTTACCGAACAGCGCGCTACATACTTATCCCATAGACCGCACCAAACTATTTCTATCCCGCTTTTCCTGCGGAATAGCAAAAATAGGAAAAACATACAACTTGACACAAATAGGCGTTTGCGGTATACTACAGAAACGCCACAGCATCGGTTTATTCCTTGATAGCTCAATGGTAGAGCACTCGGCTGTTAACCGAGATGTTGTAGGTTCGAGTCCTACTCAAGGAGCCAATTATCGCGGGATGGAGCAGCTGGCAGCTCGTCGGGCTCATAACCCGAAGGTCACAGGTTCAAATCCTGTTCCCGCAACCAAACCAACCAAGGCCGGACGAGGGAAACTCGCCCGGCCTTTTTATGTATACCGTTCATAACAAAAGTATCTGCCGACCTGCCTATATATGGCAGGTCTTTTATTTTGCCGCAGCCGCTGCCGATTCCGTCAGGCCCCGGACCTTTAACGGTAGGGATATCGCCGACGGATAACGAATATTATTCATGGAAGATTCTAGTAGCTGTCATGAGGACCCGCGCGTTTTTTTCGGCTGATTCAGAAAAGGAGGAGTATGGGATGAAAAAAATCAGGTTAATTGCATTAATGGTGGTGCTGGCGGTCGTCTTTACCATGAACTGCCTTGGCTCAGGGCTGGTCCTGGCTCAGGAAGACAACCCGCAGAACCAGAGCCCTGCCCCCAAGATCAAGGCGATCGGCATTGCCGATCCGGCGTCGGTGATATTTATCGGCAACAGTTTCTTTTATTTTAACAACGGCATCACGGCCTACGTTTCCAAGATGGTCGCAGAGGGAATACCCCAGCACCGCTTCCGTTCCACCATGGTCACCATCGGCGGTTCCGGGCTCGATTGGCATGACGTCGAATCTTACTTTCGCCCGGCCGCCATCGGTACATATTCCTTTGACAGCAAGAATAACGTCGTTTTCAACGATCCCAACCAAAAACTGTTTGAAGTCGCGATTATGATGGATTCCAGCCAGGGCCCGATTCATCCGAGCCTGAAGAACGTCTTCACCCAGTACGCCAAAAAGGACAGCGATATCGTCCGCCGGCACGGAGCGACACCCGTATTTTTCATGTCCTGGGCCTATGCCGACCGGCCGGAGATGACCAAGCTGCTCGAAGCTGCCTATACCAAAGCCGGCAACGACAACGATGCCCTGGTGATACCGGCAGGACTTGCTTTCGCCAGATCCATCGACCTGCGGCCGGACATCAACCTCTATGACCCCGACAAAAGGCATCCCAGCCTGGCTGGGACTTATCTGGCGGCAGCCACAGTTTATGCCTCAGTCTTCAGGAAATCACCCGTTGGTCTCGCCTACAGCGCCGGCCTTGACGAAACAGTCGCCAGCCACCTTCAGCAGGTGGCCTGGGATACTGTTCAGGAATACTACAGTCGCTGACCTGAATGCCGGTTTGCCGTAACAACTGCCAAGTAGGCCGCAATAGCGGCCAGTCAGCGGAGGAGTCCCGGCCCGCAGTTGCAAAATCACGGTGTGAAGCAGGAATTAACGACAGAACGGCTTTTGTGCCTGACGGGAGGATTGGAGAACAACCTCCCGTTTTTTGTTGTGTGAAATACCCATATTGCAGGTAAATTTTAACGAAAACTACCCAGGCCAAGAAGGATTACTATTCTTTTCGTCAAAACTTGTCCTATAATAAAACGTAATGGCCGACTAGCAAGTAGAACGCTATCCGGAAAGAAGGTAACCCGGTGATCAATACTGACGGACAAGCTTCCGCTAACGATAAAACCGGCTGCGATAGCAGGACGGAATATTTTCGGGTGGTACAGTCCCTGATTCAGTGCCTGGGCGGCCGCTGGTCGGAACAGGAATTTCTCGACAACGTCGTTCGGCTCTTCCAGCGGCAGTGCGGCTGTGACTTTGTCGGTATCCGGGTCCGGGACGAGGCCGGCTATATTCCTTATCAGTCTTATATCGGTTTCAGCCGCGCCTTCTGGGAAGCCGAAAATATGATCCAGGTTTCCCAAGAAGATTGCAGCTGTACCAGGATCGTCGGCGGGAAGCTCCTGCCGTTCGACATGCCGATTATCAACTCAGCCGGCTCTTTGTGCTGCAACGACACCCAGTCGTTTGCCAAGACACTGACTGCCGAACAGCAGAAAATGTACCGCGGGGCCTGCAATGACGCCGGCTACCGCAGTGTGGCCGTCATACCCATCCGTAATCAGGGAACAGTCCTGGGTATCATTCATTTGGCTGATCTCGCGCCTGATCGGATTAGTCCGGCTGCTCTCGAATTCGTCGAGTCGATTGCCCCCCTTGTCGGCGAGGTGCTCAGCCGCGGCAAAGTGGAAAAGTCCCTGCAGACCAGCCAGTACGACCAATCCATATTGCGAAGTCTTGTCGCCGGCATCAGCGCGCTGGCCTACGTGATTGACGCCGACAGCTGTGAACTGGTCCATGCCAGTCAGTCGCTGAGTGAATTATATGGTGATGATCTGGCTGGGAAAAAATGCTTTGAACTGTTCGGGTTCTCAGACATTTGCGCCGATTGCCCCTATCATTCACGCCCGGAGCTCCAGGACGGCTACTTGTCCTGGGAACGCCACGACGTCATTCATGACCGGTATTATTTACTTGAAAGTAAAGCGGTCCCCTGGCCCGACGGCAGGACAGCAACCCTGCTGTTCGCCACCGACGTCACCCGCCAGAAAAAAGCTGAAATATTGCTGCAGCGCACCAACCTGGCCCTGGAAAAAACCGTGTCGGAATTGCAGCAGCTTACCGCGACCCTGGAGGAGGAAATAACCGAACGGCAGCAAACCCAGGAAGATCTGCATGAGACTAACAACGCCCTGCTGGTGTCCGACGCCCGTTATCGCGGCTTGTTTGCCCATATGCGCAAGGCTTTCGTCTATTTTGCCGCAGTGCCGGATGAAAACCACCGTTCGGTCGCTTTCGAAATTATGGATGTCAACCCTTCCTTCGAATTAATATTCGGCGGTCAGACCGCTGATCTGATCGGATCACGCTGGCCGGATGATTTCTTCGGCGACTGGGCCGGGTTGTTCGACTGGCTGCCGAGATACAGCGAAATGTCCAGGAAAGACGCCTCGTATACTTTCGAACAGCAGATTGGCGTCAGGGGAAAATGGTTTCAGCTTTCCGCTTACAGTCCTGAACAAGACCGTATTGCCGTTCTGATTGCCGATACCACTGAAATCGTCCGCTACCAGGAGCGGCTAGAATACTACGCCGACGAGGTGGCGGCCGCAAATACAGAGCTAAAGGAATTTGTGAACACCTTGGCCCACGATTTTCGCTCACCGATGATCAACCTGAAAGGATTCAGCAGCGAACTGGGTCATTCGTTGACTGAACTCAAAGAAATTTTTCATGAACACCAATATGTGCTGCCAGAGGAACTGCGGGCCAAAGTGGATGATCTGCTGGATAACGATGTTACAGCCGCTCAAAACTACATTACTGCCTCCGCTGACCGGCTGAACCGGATGGTGGAAGCTCTGCTGGACATGGCCCGCATGGGCCGGCGCGAGACAGTTGTATCCGAGGTTGACCTCCGCGGCCTGGTCGACGCCGTCCTTCGTTCCTACCAGCACCAGATCGAAGCAAATAATATTTCGGTCCAGGTGGGAGAGCTGCCGAAACTTCCGACCGACGCGCTGATCATGGAGCAGATTATTGGCAATCTGGTGGACAATGCCATCAAATACCTCGACCCTGGCCGCCGGGGAACGCTCGCTGTCGACTGCGTCGAAAATAACGACGAATATGTGCTGAGCGTCACGGACAACGGTCGAGGTGTTTCCGCCGGCGATGGCGAAAAAATCTTCATGCCCTTCCAGCGAGCAGGGAAACAGGACCAACCCGGGGAGGGGCTGGGACTCGCCTATGTGAGAACCCTGATCCGGAGATTGGGCGGCAAAGTATGGTGCGAATCCGAGCTGGGAAACGGAACCTCAATAAAATTACTGATACCGAAAAAACCGGCCCGGGAATGAACCTGGGCCGGTTTTTATGCCGGACTGATATGCCGCTTTACGGCTTTCAATCGACCCAGCTTATCCTGAGGGCAATATCAGTCGAAAGGTAAGGAAAGGGATACGGTGTCACCGAAACCGTCGGACCAAGCGTCTGCATCAACAAAAAGGTGATATCCCGCAAACGCCGCTTGTCGGCGCCCTGTTCAGGGGAATGGAACTCCACCAGGATATAAGGGCTGTCGGTGGCGAGGGAACCCGCATCAAGCCCGATCCGTTTAACACCGAAGTTTTTTAACAGAGACATATCTTCCGTTAAATGAGCCTGAATCGTAGGGAGGTCCCAGAAAAGCATCGCAAAACCTTCTTTATAACAATGTTCGTTATTATAGATACGACTAAATACCAATAATTTCCTGCCGAGAAGCACATAGATATAATTAAGATAGAGGCGCCGGTTAAATCGAATTTTGCCGGAAGAGGTTTTCAACTCCGAGTCCAGTCAACAAAGTGCTTGACGGATGATTTTCCCCAGGTGTAGAATAAAACTAGCAACGACTAATTTCGACAAAATAATGGCAAACTTGCCGAAAGGCAAGGGCGCAAAGCCTTGGGTCTAAGGAGATATTCTCTATGATTGCCAGGTTGCCGCGGTTCGACGCGAGTTCTGACCAGGCATCCTGCCTGGTTTTGTTATTATCTAAGCGAAGTTGAGGAGTGTGTCCCGTGCCCCGTTTACCGCTGTGCAATATCAAGCCCGGCATGATCGTTTCGCGCGATGTCTATAACGACAGCGGCTTATTTCTGATGGCCAAGGACTCGGTGGTAAATCAGTTGTGTCTGAAAAGGCTAAGCAGTATGGATGTTCAGTTTGTCTATGTCGCCCCGACTCCGGCTGCGTTGGTGGAAGTGACCCATCTGGAAACGACTCATTATACCAGACAGACGCTGGCTGGCTTTGATCAGACCCATAGCCTCAATGTGGCCGGCATGGACAGGCTCTTGGAAAAAACCATGGGCAACATTCTTGATAATAGTCATATTCTCCCTCATTTGACTGACATCAGGCTGCAGGATATGTCGACCTTTATCCACTCCATCAACGTCTGTCTCATTTCCACCTCCATCGGTGTCAGGCTGCAGCTGGAGGAGCGAGAACTCTACAGACTGGGGCTATCCGCCCTTTTGCACGATGTCGGCATGGCGTCGATATCTGCTGACATCTTGACCAAGAAAGACCGGCTAACTGCGTCGGAATGGAAGACCCTTCAAGCTCACACCAACCTCGGCGACACCCGGTTGGCAGCCGACGCGGCCGTTCCCGAAGCCTGCCGCCTTGTCGCTGTTCAACACCATGAAAACTATGACGGTAGCGGCTATCCCCAAGGGTTATCCGGTGAAAGCATCCATCCCTACTCCAGAATCACCACAGTTGCCGACACCTATGACTCGATGGTTTCCAAGAAAACCTTCAGCTCCACCCTGCAGCCCCAAAAGGCCTGCGAAGTCATGCTGTCCATCGGCGGCTCGATGCTGGATGCCGGTATTGTCGGTAAGTTCATGGACAATGTCGTCCTTTGCAAAAAACCGGATCATACCATCTGGACCCGCCTGGCCAACGACCTGGGAGTGGGATCCCATCAGAAAAACATCGGCTGAGAACGGACGAAAATTTGTCGAGACCAAAGACCCGGACCCTTCTAACCGAAGCGGCCGGTTCTTTTTTTAAAAATGAAAAAGACTTTCAAGACAAGGTTGACAGCGAAAATAAACCATACTAAAATTAACATAAAGAACAACAGGTATGATACATGTTGTATTAATCGCTAAAAACCGGTGGGGGAGAGAAGACTGTGTGGGAAATTGTCAATAACCGACGAATCATTGTCGGGGAAGGGGCCTTGACGCAGATCGGCGGAATCCTTGCCTGGCACGGACTGAAAAAGGCTTTCCTGGCGGTGTTCAGCACGAAGGCGGACGCTTATGGCGCCATATGCGCCGTTCTCAAAGACAGCGGCGTTGATTATGTTGTCTATGACAAAATCGTCGATGAACCTGACCTTACTGTCATCAATGAAGGGCGAGACCTGTTTGTAAATAAAGGCTGCGACTGCGTGATCGCGGTCGGCGGCGGCAGTGTCATCGACACAGCCAAGTCGGTCGGCATGTTGGCGGCAAACGGCGGCAATATTGAACAATATCAGATGGAAGGCAAAGCGGTGACCAAGCTGCCGCCGCTGTTTATTGCCGTGCCCACCACCGCCGGGACCGGCGCTGAAGCCACCAAGGTCAGTGTAGTCAAAAACAATATCAACGGACTGAAGAAAAGTCTCTATCATACCACCATGATCGCCGAAATCGCGATTCTCGATCCTGTTCTCAGCGTCGGTCTGCCGGCGCCGATTACGGCCGCTACCGGCATGGACGCACTGAGTCACGCCATCGAATCCTATGTGTCCCTGAACGCTAATCCTGTGAGCGAAATGTATTCTCTCAAAGCCCTTGAACTCATCGCCCGAAATCTCGTGGCTGCTTATAACGAGCCGGACAATCTCGATGCCAGGGAAAACATGCTTCTTGGCAGCTATCTTGGCGGCTGCGCGCTGACCGCCGGCATTGGTCTGGCTCATATCATGGCTCAGCCGGTAGGGGCGATGTTCAAAATTCCCCACGGCGACGCCTGTTCCATCTTTTTGCCGGAAGTCATGAAGCTAAACTTGCACTCGGCCCTGGACAAGTATGTCCGAATCGCCCGGGAGTTGGGGGTTGACAGCGGCGCCAGCAAGGAACAGATCGCGGCGGCGGGCATCGCCAGGGTCGAAGCCCTGCGGACGGCTGTAAACGCCCCTGAACGGCTGAAACCATACATAAAAGACGAACCGGTTGACATGGACAAAGTGCTTGACACGGTGCTGAAAACCACCGGCCATATCAAATGCAATCCGCGCTCTGTCGGCACAGCGCTGATACGCGACGTTTTCAACAAGGTGCTGTGACCCGGCGCGGCACAACGCGGAAGGTGTGTTTTGCCTATGAAGGATGAAAATAAGTTTTTATACGAGAAAGTCTATGAGGGCCTGAAGCGGGAAATCCTTGCCGGCAGGTTCGGCTACAACGCCTTGTTGCCCTCCGAGAAAGAAATCGGTGACAATTTCGAAGTGGACCGGACCACCGTCCGTAAAGCCCTTGGACTCCTGGTGGAGGAAGGCCTTGTCGAAAAAAAGGCAGGGGTCGGGACCCGGGTAGTGATGCGTCAATATAAACCAGGGATTCAGAACAATTTCCGGACCATCGGTTTTCTGCTGCCCAAAAGCACTAAAAAAGCCGACCGGATAACCCAGCCATTCTACTCCAGCCTTTTTTACCGCGTTGAAGCCGAGTGCCGAAAGAAAGGCTTCAGTCTTATCTACACCACCCTTGATGAAGACGACGACCTGTTTCAGGTAGTCGAAGCCCATCGCCTGTCCGGGGTCATCTTTGTAACCAATGTCAGCAAGCGGTTCATCCGGCAGGCCGTGGATGCAAAAATACCGTCCATCCTGGTCAACAGCTATGACGAAAACATGGGGTCAGTACTCAGCAACAACACCGAAGGAGCTTACAAAGCCATCCGCCATCTTATGGAGCTCGGGCACAGGAGGATCGGCCTTATCAAAGGGATGCACGGCTATGTCACCTGTGACGAACGGTTTGATGGCTGCCACAAGGCTGCCCGGGAGCTTGGCCTGACTTTCAATCCGGCCGACATTTACGAAGGCAATTGGGAATTCGACGGCGGCTACGAAGGAGCCAGGAAAATCTTCGCCGACCGCGGCAACTGTCCAACAGCGCTGTTCGCCTTCAATGACATGACCGCCATCGGTGCCATCCAGGGTCTGACGGAACTGGGGATGTCGGTGCCCGGCGATGTCAGTGTTGTCGGCTTTGACAACGAATACGCCGCCGCTTTCCGCCATCTGCTGCCCCAGTTGACTACCATCGACGTACATCTCAAGACCCTGGCGTCCATCGCCGCCGACAACATTGTCAGCAGACTGGAGAGCGGGGGGGATTGCCGGATTAAAATCGAAACCCCGGTTGACCTGGTGGTTGGGGCGACAACCAGACCTCCGGCCAAAAACAGATAGACCTGGGCCCATCGAAGGATACAGGTCAGAAACAGGTTATGCTTTACGGTTTTGCGATCAGCGGACCTGATCAAGGACCGAAACGGGGAGGTGAAACCGAAACCAACGGGAAAATAGTATCCAATACTAACTGAGAGGGGAATTTTTAAAATGGGAAATCGAAAAGAGCAGCTGTCCAAATGGATAGTTGCGGCGCTTGTTCTGTCCTTGCTCGCCTTTGTAGCCGGCTGCGGGTCATCCTCTTCGAACCCCCCCCCAGCCGCCAAAAAAGGTGAATTCGTAATCAAGGTGGCTTCCCCCAGCGCTCCTGACGATTCCTGCGTCAAGGCCTATTATAAGTTTAAGGAACTGGCCGAAGCCAAGAGCAACGGACGGATCGAAGTACAGGTCTTCCCCAACGGACAGCTTGGCGATCAGAAGAACTACATAGCCCAGATGCAGGCCGGAAACATCCAGGCCGGCGAAGTCAGTTCCCCGCTGCTCGCACCGCTGACAGGCGAATTTGCCGTATTTGACCTGCCTTATATTGCCAAAGATATGGACCACGAAATCCGGGTCATCCAGAGCGGCCTGGGCGACAAGATGAACAAGAATCTGGAAGAGAAGTCCGGCCTGAAAATCGTCTCCTGGCTGGTCCGCTCGCCGCGCAGCGTATACAGTTCCAAGGGGCCGATCAACTCCGCCGAGGATTTCAAGGGTCTGAAGATTCGGGTCATGCAAAGTCCGATCATGGTGAAAACCATGGAACTGCTGGGAGCACAAGCAGTGGCGATCTCTGCCAACGAGCGCTATATGGCCCTGCAGTCCAAAGTGGTGGACGCCGCTGAGAACAGCGTGCCGCTGATCATTACCCAGAAAGAATATGAAGTCACCAAATTCGTTTCGTTGACCGAACATTTCTGTACCCCCAACCTGATGGTCATGGACGCAAAATTCTTCAACAAACTACCGCCTGATCTTCAAAAAGTAGTGCTTGATGCAGGCAAGGAAGCCGGCGATTATGAAGTCCAGGTTGAAAAGACCCAGTTGAGCGACGCCATCAAAGATCTGGAGAGCAAGGGCATGAAGGTCAATGCCATCAGCGACAAGTCCTCCTTCGTGGAAAAAGTAAAACCGATCTACGCTGAATACCAGGATAAGATCGGCAAAGACGTCATTGACGCTTTCCTGACCATCAAATAGGTCTGGCTGGAAGCCCGGCAAACCATCTCGATAAAGCAGCAAGGGTCACATAATGATCTTCAAGATCACTATGTGACCCTTGGATATCGCTTGACCTTGTCGGCGAAATCCGGGAAGCAAACATTATTTTGAGTGGGTGAGGGACACATGAAAGCGACTTCGCGGGCGACGGACGAAGCTGCCCGGATCGGCACGGACGATAGCTTATTCAACCGAGTGAGAACATACGTGGACCGATTCTTCGAAATCATTGTAGGCATAGCCATCCTCGCCGAACTGACCGTAATGTTCGGCAACGTAGTGAGTCGGTTCTTCTTTCATACATCGCTGAACGGCATCGAAGAGATTGGCGAACTGTCCTTGGTGATTATCGCCTTCATCGGCGGTGCCATCGCTTACCCCCGCGGCGATCATGTCGCCGTGGAAATCATGTACAAAATGCTGCCCCAGCGATGTCACACCGCGATCCAGGCCGCCGCCGCCTGGATTCTGACCGGGATATCCTTCATTGGCGCCGTTTTGTCTGTCAGGATTGTCTTTATCACCACCCTGGCCAACAAAACCGCGATTCTGCAGATAAGCCAGGCCTGGTATACCCTGCCGATGATCGCCGGTCTGCTGCTGTTGACCTTCTATGGCCTGCTGCGGGTATGGAGTTACCCCCGCCGCACAACCCTGATCACCGGAACGGTGGTGCTGGCTGTATTTGTCCTGCTCTTTTTTACCCAGCCGTTGTGGGCGGGTTTAGGGGGCGGTCCCGGCGGGCTGATCCTGACCTTGGCCGCGGTGGTCTTCTTTCTCTTCCTCGGCATACCCATCGGTTTTGTGCTGGCAGCCGGAGCGATGCTCTATCTTTTTGTCACAGGTACGGTGGCCGCGACGGCTGTACCCATTGGGATGCAGAACAGTATGATGAATTTCGTGCTGCTGGCTATCCCGTTCTTTGTCATGGCCGGTTACGTTATGACTGACGGCGGCCTCAGCCGCCGGCTTATCAATTTTGTCATGTCGCTGGTCGGAAGGGTCAGAGGCGGCCTGTACCATGTGATCATCGTCGTCACCTACATCGTATCAGGTCTTTCCGGCTCGAAAGTGGCTGACGTCACCGCCGTCGGCACCACCATGAACGAAACCCTCCGCAAGGAAGGCTACGATCCCGGGGAAACGGCCGCAGTGCTGGCGTCCGCCGCCGTAATGGGCGAGACGGTCCCGCCGTGCATCAACATGCTTGTCCTGGGGTCAATAACAACGTTATCCATCGGCACTCTTTTTGTGGCGGGGCTGCTGCCGGCGGTCGTCATGGCCGTAGTTCTCATGATGCTGATCTTCATCCGGGCCCGGATGGTCAATATGCCTGTCAGTGCAGGGGTCCCGCTCAAAGAGGTCGGCCGTCGGGCCCTCATCGCCATACCGGCACTGTTCGCCCCGGTTCTCCTTGTGGGCGGCATTGTCGCCGGCATCGGCACACCCACCGAAATATCGACTTCCGCCGTGGTCTATTCCATCATCCTCGGCCTCTTTATCTACAGGGAACTCACCCTGCGGGCCATCTGGAAGATGGTGGTCGAAACCGCAGCCAAGGCCGGCATGGTGCTGTTCATCGTCAGCACCGCCAGCGCCTTTTCCTGGTCGCTGACTGTGGCCCAGGTGCCGCATGAAATAGCCAAGCTGCTGATTGCGGTGGCCGGCAGTTCACCTACGGTGTTCATGCTGCTGTCGATATTCGTGTTGATTGTCATGGGGGCCATCCTCGAAGGTTTGCCGGCCATCCTGATCTTCGCGCCGCTGCTTTTGCCTATCGCCCCTGCCTTCGGGATCCATCCCGTTCAATTTGGCTTGGTCCTGGTAATCTCAATGGGCCTCGGCAACTTCCTGCCACCCATCGGGGTCGGGGCATATGTCTGCGTGGCTGTCAGTAAAACAACCCTGGAGGAGATGATGCGCCACATGCTGCCCTATTTGGTGGCATTGCTGGTAGGTATCATCATCGTGGCCCTTGTGCCTTGGTTCAGCCTGGTATTGCCGCGGGCCTTCCATCTGATATAGCATAGCTGCACCATACCGCCGTTGTTGAAGCAAGCATTGTGATGCTTGAAAATAGGAATTGCCGCCTTGATGTCGAATCAGACAACAGGTGATAGATAATAGGAGGGAATAGTAGTGGCACGTAAATGGACTGAAGAAGCACTGGATCACCGCAATTGTCTGCTCTACGCGATGGGCGTCAGCGAGGCGGATGCCACGCGGCCTGTCATCGGAATCGTAAACTCCTGGAACGAACTGAATCCTGGCCATTACCCGTTTAAAGACGCCCTTGCCCTGATCAAGGACGAAATCTACCGCTGCGGCGCTTTGCCCCTGGAACTGCCGATATCCGGCATCTGTGACGGCATCTGCAGCAATACCCCCGGCGACCGTTACACCCTGCCAGCCAGGGACCTGGTTTCGGCCGAAGTTGAAACAGTGGCGGAAGTCAATCAGCTGGATGGAATGGTCCTGATGGGCAGCTGCGACAAAGTCGTGCCGGGAATGCTCATGGGCGCACTCCGGGTCAACATCCCGGCGGTCCTGTTCACCGGCGGCTACATGGAACCAGGCCAGGCTGAAGGAAAAATGCTCACCCTGACCC
This sequence comes from Negativicutes bacterium, assembly GCA_031292015.1. The sequence goes on from JARLHY010000052.1 coordinate 15,511, forward strand.
ATCAGAAACAGGCGTATGCCGCCTACATCGGTCAGCTGATCACCCGCGAGCAATACAAGGAAGTGGTCCGCCAGGCCTGTCCCACCCCTGGGGTATGCCCCTTCATGGGAACCGCCAACACTATGTGCGCCACAGCCGAAATCCTTGGTTTCACGCCTGACGGGAACGCCAGCGTCAAATCAGGCAGTGACGAATGGCGCCAGATGGCCGTGCTTTGCGGCCGAACCGCGGCGGAAATCACCGCGAAGGATATCAAGCCCCTTGACCTTGTTGACGAACACTCTTTTGAAAATGTCATCAGCTACGTTATGGCCACCGGCGGATCCACCAACACCCTTTTGCACCTGCCGGCCATCGCCAGACAGGCCGGTCTTGATATCACCCCGGAGAAATTCGACGAAATCAGCGAGAAAGTCCCGGTGATCAACACCATCTATCCCAATCACAAACAGTACACCATGGTGGAATTCTCCCGCGCCGGCGGACTGTCGGCAGTGATGAAGGAACTGGCGGCAGGCGGTCTCATCCACCTTGACGCCAAAGGCGCCTTCGGTTCCACCGCCGAGAAAGTTCAAAAAGCTGTCAACAAAAATCCGGCCGTCATCCAGCCGGTCAGCGCCCCGATCCATGAGAAAGGCGGCATTGCCGTCCTCAAAGGCAACCTGGCCCCTCAGGGCTCTATCGTCAAGTTCTCGGCAGTGGAAAAAGCGGCCTGGATCTTCAAAGGGCCGGCCCGGGTGTACGAATCCCAGGACGACAGCTGGGCCGCCATGTTGCGGGACGAAATCAAAGCCGGCGATGTTGTGGTCATTCGCTACGAAGGCCCCAAGGGCGCGCCCGGCATGCCCCACCTGGAAACCTTCATGGCCGCCGTGCTTGGCAAAGGAATGGGCACCAAGATTGCCCTGATTACCGACGGCCGTTTCTCCGGCGCCACCGGCGGCCTGGCCGTGGGACACGTGGTGCCGGAAGCGTATGACGGCGGCAACATCGCCCTGATCGAAGACGGGGACATCATCGAGATCGACATCCAGCAGCGGCGGCTGACCGTGGCTGTAAGCGAGGAAGAATTCGCCAAACGGCGTACCAAGTGGCGTCCTGTTGAAAAACCCTCCAGCGGCTGGCTGAAGCTATACAAAAAAGACACCACCGCCGCCCATCAGGGTGCCACCATCTTCTGGGATTGACTTAGACCCTTGCGCGGCCCCAGCCATGGCCGACAAAAAGAGGAGGTATACCCATGACCAACTTCAGCAGAATCCTTGTTTTCTGTTTGACCGCTGCGTTCTGTCTGGTTCCCCTGATTGCCTCCGCCGCCGTCCCCCAAAGCGTGAACTTCGCGGGAACCGTCCGCTATGTTGCGCTTGAGGGCGGATTCTGGGGAATTGTCTCTGCCGAGGGTGCCCACTACCAGCCGATCAATCTGGAACCGGACTTCAAGCAGGACGGTCTCGCGGTACGGGTCGCAGCAACACCGGTCATCCGCCCAAGTATTCATATGTGGGGCACCACCATCGAAATAACATCCATAACCAAACTGGAAACCGATAAATAACCCCCGAAATCCATAAAAAAGACAGGTCGATAGACCTGTCTTTTTTGCTGAGCAATTCAGGCGACAGTGTTTAGAAATTTTCCCTGTCGTCGATTTTAAAGACATTGGCGTGGCGGTCAAGGGATAGGGCAATGTCGTCGAGGCTGTCGGCCGAGGACCCGATGTTTTTCAGCAGCAGCCTGAGCTTCTGCACCTCGACCTCCAGACTGTTGATTTTGTCTCCGTAGGGAATCGGCAGATTGGCGGGGTCGACGTCACTATACCTAAAGTCGTGACTCCTGGGGCTCAGGCTGTGGGTTAGCGCTTCGACCCTGTCCAGCAGCGCGTTGAACCGCTCAAGGTCTTCGTACTGCTTATCGGCGATGGTTCTTTCAATCAACAATTCCAGCCGGAAGAAAGTCTGCTGAAGTTCGTGGATAAGGCTGTTTCCTGCGGCCAGCGTCTCGGTCTGCTGGGGGGAAGCCCGGCGGAGCATCTCGATGCTGCTCTCGATCCCCTTTAGTGAGCGCTCGGACTCGGTGATATCGATAAGCAGGCGCTGGGACGCCTCTTTCAACTTGGTGGAGCTCCCCAGAATCCGGCCGATCATCAGGGCGAAATTGTTGAGCATGGCGTTAAAGGCACTGCCCAAGGCCTTGAATTCATCGTCATGCGAGTAGTCGAGTTTGGCTGAAAGATCGCCGCTCTGAGCCCGGCGCATGGTCTGGACAAAGCCGTTGATCGGCTTGGAAAAACTGGAGGAGAGGACAAAAGCAAGCAGAGAAGAGATTCCGACTGCAGCCAGCAGCATAAGTATCAGGCTTTCCGACAGCCGGCGGGTGGTGTTGAAGATCTCCGACTGATAGGCTCCGGTGACGATGTACCAGTTCCAGGGTTCGTAATAGATGTACTGGGCGATTTTCTTCCGGCCGTCCTGCTCGTAGACGATGGAACCGTTTTTTCGCTGGAGAATTTCCTGGGCCCAGGGATGCTCGGCAATGTTCTGGCCCTGCAGCGTCGGATGAATGATGAGGGTTCCTTCCGGATCCATGACGAAAACATAACCCGTGTCGCCGACCACAATGTTCCTGATAGCGTTGATCAGCTCGTACTCCTGCTCCCTGCGGCCAAGAACGAAAGCACCGATCATACCTCCCGATGCGTCGCGGATCGGCTGGTAAACCGTGGCCCACATCGCGCCCTCGACGTTAGCCCGGCCAAGATAGGGAAGACCCTGGATCAGTCTTTTATAAACCGGTCCGGCGGGGTCGAGAATAGTGTTCATGATTCGCGAGCCGTCAGGCTTGCGGACATTGGTGCTCACCCGGATAAAGGTATTGCCCTGCAACTGAAAAATGGTACAGCCGATATTCTCCTTTTCGATCAGCCTGTCCACCAGAGTGAAATCGCCGGTGATTTTCTGGTTGCCGATCGACCAGGTAGGCAGGCTGTATCCGGCCAGGTTGACCATATGATCATAATCGAAGGAGCTTGCGCCCCGCAGCCCCAGCTCTTCCGTTAAAAAGGATGCGCTGCTCTGCAGCCACAGCGACAGTACTTTCTGCTGAATATCCACCATGTTATAGATGCCTTTATTGATATTGGCAATAGTTTCTTCGTTTTGGCGCGAGATCTTCTCGGAGATCAGATAGTAGCTGAAGCTGCCGATGATGATCAGAGGAATCACCGAAGCCAGGACAAACCAGATAAACAGGCGGGTGCGGATCCTCAAGTCGATTTCCTCCCTTCACAGCGAAAGCGGCAGTTCAACACGTTAACTACATTATACAATCTTGGCAATATAGGAACAATCTACCGGATATGATAAAATAAAAATAAATAACGGCGATCGGGAGGTGCCATTTTGCGCATACGGTTGGTCATGGACTGTCTGTTCACCATATGTTCCAGCAGAGAACCGGTGCAAGCCGCCGTGCGGAAAATGGCCCAGGAAAAACAACCCTATCTTGTAGTCGTCGATGATAAAAACAAATATCGCGGCGTCCTGATGGCTGTGGACATACTGACCGGAGCGGCCGGCACCGATGCCACGGTGGAGACGTTGGTCCGTTCCATTGCCCCGGTGCAGGAAAACGACCCAATCGCCCTGCTGAAAAAGGCCGACAGTGATTTTATTCCGGTGGTCAACCAGGATCAAAACGTTGTGGGCATCATCAATCTCAAAAGTCTGCTGGAATATCTGCCGGAGGTGCTGGCCGACGGCGGAAAGTCGCGGACCTTCACCTTCGACCGACACCTCAGTTCAAAGTACACCATCGACGATATCATTGGCCAGAGCCGGGAAATACTGCAACTGAAAGAAAAAATCATCGCCGCGGCCAAAACGAAATCCACAGTGCTGATCCTGGGCGAGACAGGAACAGGCAAGGAACTTGTCGCCCATGCCATCCATCGCCTCAGCGACCGTCGCCATCAGCCCTTTGTCCGGATGAACTGCGCCACCATTCCCGAGAATCTGCTGGAATCGGAACTTTTCGGCTACGAACCGGGCGCTTTCACCGGAGCGATTAAAGGCGGTCACGCCGGAAAGTTCGAAACAGCCGACGGTGGCGCCATCTTTCTCGACGAGATCGGCGATATGCCCCAGGCTCTTCAGGCCAAGATCCTGCGGGTGCTGCAGGAGAAGGAAGTGGAGAAGATCGGCAGTCGCGCCCCGGTGCCTGTCGATGTAAGGGTCATTGCAGCGACCCACTGCAATCTGCTGGAACTGGTGCAGACCGGCAAATTCCGCCAGGACCTGTATTACCGTCTCCATGTCATCCCGGTCTATGTTCCGCCCCTGCGTGACCGTCGCGAGGATATCGTTCTTCTGGTGGATTTCTTTTCAGCAAAATTTACCGCCGAACTTGGGGTGGAGAGACCGCGAATCGAGCGACAGCTGTTGACCGACATGCTCGACTACGACTGGCCGGGCAATGTGCGGGAACTGGCCAACGTTCTTGAGGCGGCGGTCAGTATGTCCGGCGGCATCATCACCCGTGAACATTGGCAGCGACCTCCTTTCTCCGGTGATCTGCGGCCGACGGAGCGCTCGGAAGACGGCTCGCTGCTCAGGTTTCATGCCGATGAGGCTGAACGGGAGGCCATCGTCAGCGCCATCAAACAGTACCGCGGTAACAAGATAAAAATATCCGAGGCCCTGGGAATATCCCGCAGCAGCCTTTACAACAAGCTGCGAAAATATAATATCGATCTGAACTGACTCTCCTAGTGAGGAGGGTCGGTTATTTTTTTTTGCCTGAATGTCAAAATAATTGCACAATAATCCAGCAAATTACACAGCCTGCTTTCAGTCACCTCCCGGAACCAGCGGCCTTTACACTTGGCACGGAGCTTGCATTTATAATATGCAACCGGTAAAAAAGTAGGAGGTATGCAAAAATGAACGTAAACCGCTGGCTGGTCCTGTTCGCAAGTTTGGTCATCAATCTCTGCATCGGCTCCGCTTATGCCTGGAGCGTCTTCCAACGGCCGCTCATCAGCCTGTTCCAGTGGTCCACCAGCGAGGCGTCGCTGGCTTTCACCCTGTCGCTGTCCCTGGTGCCGCTGGCCATGATCGTCGCCGGTAAAGTCCAGGATCAGAAAGGCCCCAAATTCGTCATCTTTACCGGCGGCATTATTTTCGGCGCCGGTATTATCGGCGCCGGCTTCACCCAATCCCTGACCCACATCTATCTCACCTATGGCGTGCTGGGAGGCATAGGCATCGGCGTAATCTACGCCTGCACCGTGGCCAACACTGTCAAATGGTTCCCGGACAAACGGGGACTGGCCTCCGGCCTGGTTGTCGCCGGTTTTGGATCAGGAGCAGTGCTTCTTGCGCCCGTCGCCGCCGGTCTTATTCAGTCATACGGGGTTTTGGCTTCGTTCCAGTATCTGGGTGTCGCCTACCTTGTAACCATTTGCCTGGCCGTTCAGTTCGTCCATGTAGCGCCGGCCGGCTACAGGCCGCCGGGCTGGACTCCGCCGGCGCCGGCGGCGAACAGCAATTCCCTCGATACAGGCGTTGACAAAGGCTGGAAGGAAATGCTGGCTGACCCGATGTTCTATGTTTTATGGTGCATGTACACCATCGGTACTATTTCAGGCCTGATGATCATTGGCCACGCCGCCCCCATCGGTCAGGAACTGGTGAAACTCACCCCGCAAGCCGCCGCCCTGGCCCTTAGTTTTCTGGCCCTGTCCAACGGCATCGGCCGCATAGCCTGGGGCTGGATTTCCGATAAGATCGGCCGTTACCCGGCCTGCATGGCCATGTATGTTATTATCGGCGTCACCATGTTCATGATCGGCGGGGCTTCCAGCTTCGGCTCGTTCGTCGCCGCGCTGATGGCCATCGGACTCTGTTTCGGCGGCTTCATGGGCATATTCCCGTCCATCACCGCCGACATGTTCGGGTCGAAAAACCTGGGTATGAACTACGGTATCATTTTCACCGCCTACGGTACGGCGGCGTTTATCGGGCCGCGGCTCGCCGCCCGGATCAAGGAAATCAACAGCGGCGACTATACCCAGGCGTTCCTGATCGCGGCGGGGCTCAGCATCGGCGGCGTCCTGCTGACCCTTATCGCCCAGTACCGGCGCAAGCGCGTTCAGGCACCGGTGACGGCCTGAACAAACGACATTGATTACAGGAGGAATTTGCATGAACAAAGTTACGACACTTGATGAAGTCATGGAAAAGGTCCGCGACGGCATGACCATTGGTCTGGGCGGCTTTCTGGGGGTCGGGGCGCCGCTGAAAGCAGTACAGCAGCTGATTGAACGAAAGATCAAGAACATAACCCTTGTCTCGGTGGTTAACGCCCATCCCCTGGCCGGCGGCAGCTTCGATATAGCCCCGCTGTTCAAAAACAGGCAGGTCAGAAAGTTCATCTGTTCCCACAATGGGACTTGCCCGGAAGCTGTGGCGGCCTACCGCGACGGCGATCTGGAAGTCGAATTTTTTCCAATGGGAACATGGACCGAAAAGCTCCGGGCCGGCGGAGCCGGACTGGGCGGAGTACTGACTCCCACAGGGGTGGGGACGCTGATGGAGAAAGGCAAGGAAAAGATGACCATCAACGGCAGGGAATATCTGCTGGAAATGCCGCTCAGGGTGGAAATCGCCTTTATCAAGGGCTACCGGGGCGACCCATACGGAAATATCGAATACCGCGGCGTCTCCTTGAATTCCAATCCGGTACTGGCCATGGCTGCCGACTCCACCGCCGCCGAAGTCGACGAGATCGTTGCTGTCGGCGACATCCCTCCCGCCAGCGTCGGCACCCCCGGCATCTTCGTTAAAAGCCTCTATCCTGGCTACAGCTATGATGAGCACCAAAAACTGCTTGGCGACTACTGGGCCAAAGTAGGCCAGCTAAAACTTTAACAGTTAAAACAAGGAGGTAACAGCATATGGATTACCGGGAGCAGATAGCCCGGCGGGCGGCACTGGAACTAAAAGACGGGGAAGTGGTGAACCTCGGTTTCGGCATGCCGACAGGAGCGGCCAACTTCATTCCCCCGGGCGTGAACGTTATTTTGCAATCGGAAAACGGCTGCCTGATGTTTGGCCCCACACCAAAAATAGGGGCTCACGACGCCGATGTCGCCAACGCCGGCGGACAGCCGATAACCCTGAAGACCGGCGCCTCATTGTTTGACTTGTCGCTATCCTTCTCGATCATCCGCGGCGGTCATGTCGACGCTACGATCCTCGGCGCGCTGGAAGTGGACCAGGAAGGCAACATCGCCAACTGGGCCATGCCGGTCGCCCCAGGCAAATATTCCCCCGGAATGGGCGGGGCGATGGATTTGTGCGTCGGCGCCCGCAAGGTTGTCGCCGTGCTGCAGCACACCGACAAAAAAGGGGAATCCAAAATTCTGAAACAATGCACTCTCCCGCTGACCGGAAAAGGGGTGGTGGATGTCATCATTACCGACAAGGCGGTCTTTCATGTCAACAAAGACGGTTTGGTGCTGAAGGAGGTGGCGGACGGAATGAGCGCAGAGGATATCAGAGCCATCACCGAAGCATCCTTTACCGTAGCCCCGGATCTTTGCGAATATCGGCTCTGAATCCGGGCCGTATTCGCAAAGATCCTATCGAATAGACGGAAGAAAAGCCCGCGCAGCGCCGCGGGCTTTTCTTCCGTTCTGCCGCGTAACCATTGGGCCGGCCGGCGACTATAATAATTTAACAGCAAAACTTGATGAAGGAGTAGATTTCCATGGAATCCTCCCTCGCCGAAAGCCGACAGGCGCTGGTTGATCTGGTGGCGGCAAACCTTCCGGTAAACACCGCTCTATTGTTTCGCCGGGCCAGAAGAATTGCGCTGTGCAACAGCACCCTGGCCGCGGCCGAAGGCAACGCCATCGCCCTGTTCGCGATGTTCGTACTGCAGGAAATCCTCGCCCAGCAGGCGCTGAACCCGATAGCCAACCTCACCAATATCGTCCTGATCACCAATAGTATCGCCGCCCTCAATATCGACATGTCGGTGCTGAGTGTGCCCAATACCAACTTTTGAGATCTGCCGATAACCAGCCCGAGGAAAAGAGTGACAAAATCGACTGTCGCGGAAAAAGTGAGACTTAACACAACCAGATGGTATAATAAAACCCGGGCCCGCGGCGTAAAACGCCGGCGGGCCTTTCGCGTTGACGCGGCGGCTTCTCGCAGGATGCCGCAGGTTTAGCAACGGCCGGTTTTGCACATACTATCCATAATAACCACTGGTTTCCAAAATATAAGCAGTCTTCCGGTGATACTAATTTTCACCGGATTGAAGGGTTTTTCTGCCACAAATCGAAAACTATACCAAGGTATAGAGGAGGTGCTGGTTGTGGAATCCGAACAGATTATCCGCGACACGATCGAAAAATACGAAAAATTCATAAATCCCGCTGTAGCAAAGCTGTTCCGCTTCATGGGACTGTCCACCGTGGAATGGCGGGCCGAGGGCAGCATCATCAAAGACATTGAGGGAAAAGAGTATATCGACTGCCTTGGCGGCTACGGCGTATTCAGCCTTGGCCACCGTCATCCCAAAGTGGTGGCGGCGGTGAAGGAGCAGCTTGATTATATGCCGCTTTCCAGCAAGGTGCTCTTCGATAAGCCGATGGCTGATCTGGCCGCTCTGTTGGCTGAGATCACCCCCGGCGACCTGCAGTACAGCTTTATCGTCAACAGCGGCACCGAAGCCGTCGAAGGCGCCCTGAAACTGGCCAGGATAGCTACCGGACGCTGCCAGGTCGTATCCACCATCAATTCCTTTCACGGCAAAACCCTGGGGGCTCTCAGCGCCACAGGACGGGAACTGTTCCGCGAACCTTTCGCCCCGCTCCTGACCGGCTTTACCCATGTTCCCTACGCCGATTCGGCCGCCCTGGCCGATGCCGTAACCGACCAGACCGCCGCGGTCATCCTGGAACCCGTCCAGGGCGAAGGCGGCATCATCGTTCCCCCGGACGAATACCTGATCAAGGCCCGCGAAATCTGCGACCGCAGCGGCGCTCTGCTGATCTGCGACGAAATTCAGAGCGGCCTGGGCCGGACCGGCAAGATGTTTGCCGTCGACCATGTCGGCGTGGTGCCGGACATCCTCACCACCGCCAAAGCTCTCGGCGGCGGCGTAATGCCTGTCGGCGCGTTTACCGCCCGCCCGGCCGTCTGGGAGAAATACATCACCGCGCCGTTCCTTCACACCTCAACCTTCGGCGGCAACCCGCTGGCCTGCGCCGCCGCTATCGCCGCCATCAACGTCCTGCAGGAGGAAAGGCTGGCCGACCGCGCCGCCGCCACCGGGACCTATTTCATCGCCGCCCTGAAACAACTGGCTCAGGATTATCCTGAAATCATCCGGGAAGTCCGCGGCCGGGGCCTGATGATCGGTGTCGAGCTGACCAAAGAAGGAATCGGCGGACTGCTGCTGTCTGAGATGATCAATCGGGGCGTCCTGGTTGCCTACACCCTGAACAACCCCAAAGTAATCCGGATCGAACCGCCGCTGAACATCGAACGCGGCCTGGTCGATTCCGTCGTCGCCGCCCTGGCCGCCTCGGTGGAAGTCGCCCAGTCGATGGTTGAGGACCTATAAGGAGGGTTTTAGATGCCATACGTAGAAGTTACATTGCCGGTAAAGGCCGATCCGTCGGAGATATATCCCATTCTCAAAGATATGGAGAAATACCCTGAATTCATGCACGACCTTGTCAGTGTGGAAGTCCTGGAACGGCAGGAAGCCGCCACGGTCACCAAATGGGTGTCCAACGTCGATGGCCGGATCATCCGCTGGACCGAACAGGACATCTTTGACGATGGAAAAATGCATATCGCCTATCGCCAGATCGAAGGTGATCTGAAGAAATTCGAAGGTGAATGGGTCCTGACCCCCATTGACGGCGGCACCGAAATAAAACTTACCGTGGATTTCGAGTTCGGCATCCCGATGATCGCCGGGCTTCTAAACCCGATATTGAAGAAGAAAGTGCGCGTAAACAGTGAAAATATGCTAAAAGCCATCAAAGACCGATTGGAAAACCCTTAAACGCCTGTTGTTAAAAATCAGCAAATTCCGTATAATAATCTATAACGCACAAAAAAGGAGGGGACGCTGACTTTCAAGCATACTTATCGTGATCCTGACTGTATAATATAATATAGAAGCAAATTTCGCCTAAGCGAAATGGAGGTCGGTTGAATGAATTCATTCAAAACAACCATATTATTGGCCGCCTTGACAGGGATACTTCTGGCTGTGGGCGCGTTTTTCGGCGGGACCCGCGGCATGAGTTTTATGCTGGTGATTTCTATTCTGATGAACTTCGTCAGTTACTGGTATAGCGACAAGATCGTCCTCAGCATGTACGGAGCGAGGGAAGTATCGCCCCAGCAGGCGCCGGACCTGATCCGGATGGTTTCCAGCCTGGCCCAGAAAGCCAAATTGCCGATGCCGAAAGTTTACATCCTTGACACCGACGTTCCTAATGCCTTCGCCACCGGCCGGGACCCTGAACACGCCGCCGTTGCAGTAACCACCGGAATCATGCGGGCCCTGACCTTTGAAGAGCTCGAAGGAGTGCTGGCCCACGAACTCGGCCATGTCCGCAACCGCGACACCCTGATCAGCACCGTTGTCGCGACCATCGCCGGCGTAATCACCATGATCGCCCATATCGCCCAGTGGGCCGCCATCTTCGGCGGACGCAGCGATGATGAGGGCGAAGGTTTCGGTGGAATCCTGGAAATGATCTTCCTCATTGTGCTGGCACCATTAGCCGCCACCCTGATCCAGCTCGGTATTTCCCGCTCCCGGGAATACCAGGCCGATGAAACAGGCGGTCTCGTGTCCGGCAATCCTCTGGCCCTGGCCAGCGCCCTGAAAAAGATCGAATATTACGCTCAGAACCGGGTGTTGCCTGAGGCCACTCCCGCCACGTCCCACATGTTCATCATCAACCCCCTCAGCGGCGCCGGGAGTTGGGTGTCCAGCCTTTTCAGCACCCACCCGCCCACCGAGGAACGGATCGCCCGCCTGCAGCAGCTTGCCAAACGCGGCCGCTAGAGATTTCCACACTCCTGAAACCAGGGGTGTTTTTTTTTACATGAAAAGGCGCGGGAATGGCGGTTGCGCCCACTGTTTTGCACTTTATCCGGCCGGTCAGAATATATTGGTTTTGAATATCGATTTCCTGGTGCAAGCCGCCGATCCGTCGGGCGACAGGAGTAAGGAGGTATTGGATGCATTGAAGGCTTTGGGTCGTCATATCCTGGCAGAGCTCTACGGCTGCGATGCTGCCATTCTGAACGACATCTCCCAGATCGAAAGATTCATGGTGGACGCCGCTTTGGCCGCCGGGGCCGAGGTGCGGGAAGTGGTCTTTCATAAATTCAGCCCCCAGGGAGTCAGCGGCGTCGTGGTTATCTCCGAATCCCACCTGGCGATTCATACCTGGCCGGAACTGTCCTTCGCCGCCGCTGACGTCTTTACCTGCGGCGACAGGGTCGATCCGTGGAAAGCCTGCCGCTGTCTCGCCGAAAAGCTGAGGACCACCCGGCTGGACGCCACAGAAGTCCAGCGCGGCGATATCAACAGGCTGTTGGCCGAGAAAGTTTCATAAGGGGGCTAACTATAATTTCTCGTATGGAAGATGAGTTGCTGCCAAGCAAGATTCCTGCGGCTGGAGCGCTGGCCCGGGAATATTTTTTTCCGCCTTTTGACAACCCTACACCCTGACCATATAATGGAAGGTGGAATAGCCTCCAATGCTTCGCCGCAAACTAACTGCACTCACAAATAGGAGGAATGGCAATGGACAAAACCCTTGATTGGCTTAAACAGATCAGTGAAGTACCGGGCGTCTCCGGCTACGAACAAAGGGTCAAGGCGATGCTGACCCTGCGGCTCGGCAACCTGACCGAAGTGTCGGGTGACAGAATCGGCAGCGTCATTTTCAAGAAAAAAGGCACCGCCGAATCGCCCCGGATTATGCTGGCCAGCCATATGGACGAAATCGGCTTCATGGTCAAACATATCACCAAGGAAGGCTTCCTGAAGTTCACGACCCTTGGCGGCTGGTGGGAACAGGTCATGCTGGGCCAGCGGGTCACCGTCATGACCGCCAAAGGCGACCTGCCCGGGGTGATCGGCAGCAAACCGCCCCATGTTCTGTCTGCTGAGGAACGGAAGAAAATGGTCCAGAAGAAAGAGATGTATATCGATGTCGGGGCCATGGATGACAAGGACGCCAAAGAGAACCTGGGCATCAAGCCAGGCGACCCGGTGGTGCCGTACAGCACCTTTACCCAGATGGCCAACAGCAAGATGCTGATGGGCAAAGCCTGGGACAACCGGATCGGCTGCGCCATCATGGCTGAAGTGATCGAAACCCTCAGCCGGGAAGCTCATCCTAACACCGTTTTTGGCGTGGGAACCGTCCAGGAGGAGGTCGGCCTGCGCGGGGCCAAGACCAGCGCCAGCGTCATCGACCCTCATTTTGCTTTCGCCATCGATACCTGTGTGGCTGGCGACACCCCCGGGGTCAGCGACGACCAGGCCGCCAGCAAGCTTGGTAAAGGCGTTGCCATCTCCATTTATGACGCCAGTCTCATTCCTTACCCCCGGTTGCGCGATTTCGCCATCGAAACCGCTGAGCAGGGCAAGATACCTTATCAGCTGGAATTCACCGAAGGCGGCGGCACTGACGCTGGCAGGATCCATATTCACGGCCAGGGTGTCCCCAGTCTTGTTGTGAGCATTCCGACCCGCTACATCCACAGCCACAGCGGCATCATTCACCGGGATGACTACGACTCCGCGGTGCGGCTTCTTGTCGCCATCCTGAAAAAACTCGACCAGCAAAAAATGCAGGAATTGCTTTCATGATTCCCGGCAGACAGCTCCCCTACAAAGGCAGGGCGCCGCAGCTGGGCGAAGCGGTATTTCTGGCCGAAGGGTGCCTGATCATCGGCAGCGTGGACCTGGGAAGCGGCAGCAGCGTCTGGTTCAACACCGTAATCCGCGGTGACGAAAATACCATCAAGATCGGCGCTTACACCAACATCCAGGAAGGCTGTATAATCCACGTCCAGCCTGAACACTATCCGGTAGTCATCGGCGACTATGTGACTGTCGGCCATAACGCTGTTATTCACGGCTGCACCATCGCCGACAACTGTCTGGTCGGGATGGGGGCCATCGTGATGAATGGCGCCCGCATCGGTGCCAACTGCATCCTTGGTGCCGGTACGCTGATCCCCGAAAACAGAGTCGTTCCCGCTAATTCCCTTGTTGCCGGGTCGCCGGGCAGGGTTCTGCGGGCCGTCACCCCCGAGCAGATCGAAATGATCCGGCGCTCAGCTGTGCACTACCACGAACTTGCGATGAGCTATCCTTCAGCAAACGAACGGGAGGGGACTTAAATGGAAAAATCACTGGTACTGGTCAAACCCGACGGAGTGGCCAAAGGACTTACCGGCGAGATTTTAACCCGACTGGAACGGCGGGGCCTGAAAATCCGCGCCCTTAAGCTGATTCGCCTGCCGCGCGGTCAGGCCGAAACTCACTACGGGGAACATCGCGGCAAACCCTTTTTCGACGGCCTGGTGGATTTCATCACCTCAGGCCCGCTGGTTGCCATGGTCGTGCAAGGCGAAAACGCCGTCCGGGTCATCCGGACGATGATGGGGCCGACCAATCCGGCCGACGCCGCGCCCGGCACCATTCGCGGCGACTATGCCCTGAACATAGGCAACAACATCATTCACGGTTCCGACAGTCTGGAAAGCGCCGCCAGGGAGATCGCCATCTTCTTCACCCCTGACGAGATCGTCGAATAGCGGAAGGGGGATTTGACATGAAACTGTATACCAAGACCGGCGACCGGGGCGAAACCTCTCTTTATACCGGAGAGCGCGTGGCTAAAGACAGCATCAGGGTGGAAGCCTACGGCACCATCGACGAATTCGACGCAGCCCTGGGTCTGGCGCGGGCCCTTTGCCAGAACAAGGATGTAGGCGCCGCCATCTATGAAATACAAAAACTGTTATCGGGGGCTATGGCCGCCGTAGCCAGTACCCCGGGCCAGACGCCCGGGCTCGCCGCCGACACCGTTCAGGTCGTAGAAACAATGATCGATACCTTCGACGCCCGGTTGGCTCCGCTGACCCATTTTCTCATACCCGGCGGCTTGCCCGGCGCGGCGGCCCTCGACGTAGCCCGCACGGTGGCCAGAAGGGCCGAAAGGCAGCTGTGGCGACTCTCCCGCCAGGAGAGTGTTGACGAACAGGTGCTGATCCTTGTCAACAGGCTGTCCGATCTTTGTTTTGCCCTGGCCCGGGCCGAAAATGAATTGAAGGGGTGAGACCGGTGCCTGTCTATGAATTTGTCTGTCGCGACTGCAGTCACCACTTCAGCGAGCTCTGCCGCCTGGATTGGCAAGGTACGGTCAAGTGCCCGGCCTGCGGCGGCAGCAGCCTGTCCAAGGCCATCTCCCAATTCAGCGGTGCCGGAAGCCCGGACGGCGCAGGCAACCAAGCCGGCTGCGGTTCCTGTTCCGGAAAAAATTGCGCCGGCTGCAGGTAATTTGCCGGCAATTACCCGCACACGGCGACTGTTCCTTACATAAATTATAAAGAGTAGGCTGTGAGGGGGCGAGCGGGTGAAAGGTTTGAAAATTTATCTGATGTCCATACCCAGGCCGTTGCGTAAATTAATGCGCATTTTTGTTAAAAATGAGTAAATCAGGTAATAATAATAACCGCCTTGAATAAGGCGGTTATTAATTTGCTGACAAATAACCAGAAAAGCAGGAATATTCCCATTTCGCAGAGAAATCAACACAGCACCTAACCACATTCAGCAGTATCATTGTGGCACAAGTAATATATCATCAGGAGGGACTTGCTTTGAAAGAGTACAAAAGCGAAAAGCTCAGAAATGTCGGTATCATCTCCCACGGAGGCGCCGGCAAAACCTCCCTGGCCGAAGCTCTGCTGTACAGCGCCGGGGCCGTCAACCGCCTTGGGAGAGTCGATGATGGCACTGCAACCACCGATTTCGAACCAGAAGAAATCAAACGAAAAGTCACTATCAGCACTGGCTTGGCCCCCTGCGAGTGGCATGAACATAAAATCAATTTTCTCGATACCCCCGGCTATTCCGATTTCGTTGCCGACGTAAAAGGCTCCCTCCGCGCGGTTGACACGGCCCTGGTAGTCCTGTGCGCAGCATCCGGCGTCGAGGTTGAAACCGAGAAAGTTTGGAAATACGCGGCTGATCAGGAACTGCCCCGGATCGCCTTCGTCAACAAAATGGATCGTGAAAATGCCGATTTCAACGCCGTCATCAATCAGATGAAGGAAGTCTTCGGTGTCGGTATCGTGCCGATCCAGCTGCCCATCGGCGCCCAGGACAGCTTTAAAGGCGTCGTCGACCTTGTTAAAATGAAAGCACTGATCCCTGCCAACGCTCAGGGAACACAATATAATGAAAGCGAAATCCCTGCCGACATGGCCGACGAGGCTGCCTTGGCCCGCCTGGCTATCATCGAGGCCGCGGCGGAAACCAACGACGATCTGCTGACCAAGTATCTTGAGGGCGAGGAACTCACTGATGAAGAGGTCCGCACCGGCCTGGTGGCCGGGGTTGCCCAGGCCAGATTCTGCCCGGTACTCTGCGGCTCGGCTCAAAAGAACATCGGCACCCAGCAACTGCTCGACGCGGTGACCGCCCTGGTGCCGTCTCCTGACTCCAGGATCGCCAAAGGTCTTAATCCGGTGAACAAGGAGCCTGTGGAAAGAAAAGTCACCGATCCGTTTTCGGCTCTGGTGTTCAAAACCACGGCCGACCCCTTTGTCGGCCGCCTGAGCTATGTCCGGGTCTTCTCCGGACAGCTCAAACCGGATTCCACCGTGTACAACGTTTCCCGCGAGAAGTCGGAACGGCTTGGCAACATTTTCACCCTCCGCGGCAAACAGCAGGATATGCTGACCGTCGCCAACGCCGGCGACATCGTCGTGATACCGAAACTTCAGGAAACCAAAACCGGCGATACCCTTGCCGAAAAAGACAAACCTGTCGTTTACCCGCCTATCAGCTATCCCAAGCCGATGTTCACCATGTCGGTGGAAGCCAAAAACAAGGGCGATGAAGACAAAATAGGCACAGCCCTCAACCGGATGGCGGATGAGGATCCGACCTTTACCCTGGAAAAGAACACCGAAACGCATCAGAACCTAGTCAATGGTCTCAGTGACATGCACCTCGACGTTATCGCCGAAAGAATGAAACGTAAATTCGGCGTGGACGTCAAGCTGAGCGATCCTAAGCTGCCGTACCGCGAAACCATCCGGGCCGGCACAAAGGTCGAATACAAACACAAAAAACAAAGCGGCGGACACGGCCAATATGGCCATGTCTGGCTCCAGATGGACCCGTTGCCCACCGGTAGCGGCTTCGAATTCATCGAGACTATCTTCGGCGGCTCTGTTCCCCGCCAGTATTTCCCGGCGGTGGAAAAAGGGGTCCGGGATGCCCTTGCCAGCGGCGTGTTGGCCGGCTACCCGGTTACCGACGTCAAGGTTAACCTTGTGGACGGCTCGTATCATGACGTCGATTCGTCGGAAATGGCCTTTAAGATCGCCTCCTCAGGCGCCTTCAAAAAAGGAGCCCTCCAGGCCAAACCGATACTCCTTGAACCGGTCTGCCTGTTGGAAGTCACCGTTCCCGAAGCCAGCATGGGCGACATCATCGGCGACTTCAACAGCCGGCGCGGCCGGATCCTCGGCATGGAGCCCATCGGCGGCGGCCTCGGCGTCGTCAAAGCCCAGGCACCTCTGGCCGAAGTCTTCCGCTACTCCGTCGACCTGCGGTCCATGACCCAGGGCCGCGGTTCCTTCGACATGGTCTTCGACCACTACGAGGAAGTCCCTCAGCGGATCGCCGACCAGATCATCGCGGCCGCGAAAAAGGACAAAGAGGAAGAAGAATAAGAACGACGAAAAAGCCGGAGAGCAATCTCCGGCTTTTCTATAAGCTAAAACGCCGCCGGTCATCCGGCGGCGAAAAATTTACTGGCTGGGGCGGCTGGACTCGAACCAACGCGTGCGGGAGTCAAAGTCCCGTGCCTTACCAACTTGGCTACGCCCCAATACTGCTTTCACCCTCAGTCTATCATAACGCCCGACATAAAAGAAGATGCTCGAACCTACCTTGTGCAGAACGAATCCGGATTATTCCTGGTAAATTTGTGTTGAGACAAAGATAATTGCAGCAAGAGGATAAAAAAAACTGGCAAAATATTATATTTCTTCTGAAGTTAATAACGTTGTTATATTGCTCGGATAAATAAAAAAAACCTCAAAAAAGAGGTTTTTTTCAACTGGTCGGGGTGACAGGACTTGAACCTGCGACCTTTCGGTCCCGAACCGAACGCGCTACCAAACTGCGCTACACCCCGGCGTTCACAGTTTCTAAGTATACACAACAGTCGTTAAAATGTCAACATAATAACCGGAAAACCAGCGATTTGGAAATAAATAATATTTCTGGGACATGGGACACAGGAATCAGGGATTTTTTGGCGAATAAAAACAAAAAAAGAAAATAGCAAAGGGGGTCTGGCATGCGAAAAGGAATACTCATTGTGGTTAGCCTTTGCGTCGTGCTTTTTTATTCGGCCGCGGCGAACGCCGCCACCCAGAATGGTCTGATCAAACAGGGTGCGACAGGAACCGAGGTCTATACGCTGCAGCAAAAGCTGCAAGAATACGGTTACTACCAGGATGCCCCTGACGGCATCTTCGGTTCTGATACAAAAGAGGCTGTGATCAGTTTCCAGATCGACGCCGGAATTCCGGCCGACGGTGTGGTCGGCGCAGCAACCATGAGGGCTCTGAGTCAGTTCAAGCCAGGCAGCTTTATCGCCAGCCGGGGCCAGAGCGAGCCCCGCAAAGCCCAGCAGTTGGTTGCCTTTGCCAAACAGTTTCTCGGTGTTCCCTATGTTTGGGCCGGGCGTTCACCGTCCGGATTTGACTGTTCGGGTTTTATCTCCTATGTGTACGATCATTTCGGCGTTTCCCTGCCCCGGATGGCTGATGAACAATTTGGCATCGGCATAACGGTCAGCCGCCGCGACCTGCAGCTGGGTGACCTGGTCTTTTTCAGCACCTACGAGCCAGGACCGTCCCATGTCGGAATCTACATAGGCAGCGGCCAGTTCATCCACGCCAGTTCCGGCGCCAACGAGGTCACCGTGACCCCGTTGATCAAAGACTACTATGCGGAACGTTATCTGGGCGCCCGCCGCGTCTTGCGGTAACATCCTTACCGGATATACTTTCAGGCCGTTTCAGTAGTTCAACCTCAGCACCCTTGCGGGCGCGGGCCGTTGAATTGGGGAACGGCCTGATTTCGTCCCTCCAGTCAGTCAGAACGCTTTACCGTCCGCCGTTCTCCACCGCCAGGGATACGGCAGGCTTCAGCCAGACTTCGAAGGTCCGCTGCCAGGGAAGGCGGGAGTCGAGTTCCAGCCCAACCAGCCGCAGGCGACGCGGACCCTGGTCGCTTTCGATGACAAGAGGATGCTGCAGCAGGGTCTGATGCTCCAGTGTATCGGCCCGGTCGGCCATCAGCCGCCGGACCAGCCGGTTCACCTGCTGATAATGCCCGGCCAGATCGTTGCCGTCAATGTTCAGCCGGAGCAGGTCGTTTTTGACGATATTCTGGACATCCTTCTGAAAGTACCAGTCGTCAAGAAACCTGGCGCAGAGGAACTCAAGATTGCTTTTGTAGACAGGAATCAAGTGCTCAAGCGACCGGTTATTGCCAATGGCCTGACTGAATATCGCCGCCTGGGTGACAGCCGTACCGATGGAGTTGCTGGTGGTATTCCAGCCGGCGTAGGCGATAAGCCGGCTAACAGGCGCGTCTTCTTTGAGCAGATAGGGCAGCAGGGTTTCATGACCATAATAGTCTTCACTGAGATCAATCAGCGCCACTTTTTTTCCGGTCGCCAGCAGCTCCTTGACTTCCCTGGCCGCGCCGACCAGCGCGCCGGTTCTGGTATGCTGGGTCCCGATATGGACATACAGGATGAAATCGGCATTGTCAGCATTCTCGACCTGGCTGGCGCCGACGATGGCCAGTTTCTCCTCCACTGTCCGGCCCACCGAATGAGGCATGAACGGCATGACCACCCCGGCATCCTCGGGCTGGGAGTATCTGACCAGGACCCGCGGCTGCCAGTGGGTCTCCTGAGCCGCTGCGTGACCGAGAAGAGTCAGGGCTACCTCGTCCGTTCCCCGGGTGATGAACACCCGCCCGGAAAGCTGCGGCCGTTGCTGCAGATATCGGACAAGCCGGTCCTTGGCGATATTTGGCAGCCCGAAGGGCTGCCCGTCGTCCTGTCCGAGCACCAGCCCGGACAGCACGCCTTTGTCGGCAAGGTCGATCAGCCTTTGATCCAGGGCCGTATTGGCTTCGTTCAGGACGATGTACTTTTGAATCACCTCGGCCGGAATTTCCTTCTCCAGTCCGGTTAAGAGTGCAAGATCAGCCGGATTTTCGAAGGTCAGCACTTCGTCTTTGAGCAGAGAATACTGCAGCATTTTTTTCTGGTATACGGCGCTGACTTTGCTGTCGGCGATGAGTAAACGGGGAATAATACTAAACCCGTACAGTTTTACTTCAGGATGCTGTCGATGGAGGTCTTCCAGCAGAGCCAGCGTTGCTGCCGCGTCCTCGGCCGTGCCCAGCGCCGACCGGGAAGCCAGAAGTCCGCCGTGAATCAGCATATCGGTGGAAACGATGGCCGCGTCGGCACCGGCTATCGCGCTTTTCAGCCAAGCCCTCAGGGCGGTTTTGTCGGCCGGGGTTTTGTAGTTATCCAGCAGCTCGGCTGGCGGCAAAATCAGCCTGATGCCGGCGATGCCCCCCACTTGTTCGACAAACTGGGTGCAGGGCGGACGACTGTCCAGAGGCAGGAGCACCACCGTCATTCGCGGTTTGTCCGGTTGTCCCGGCACGACAGGCGTGAGGCCGCCAAGGGTATTGACGGCGACCGCCAGGCTCAGGGTAAGCCCGACAGCAAAACAGAGGATATAGCTGATGAAACGTTTGCCCATAAGACACCTCGGAAGTTGGATTGACCCCATTAATTTCGACCCGGACCGGTAAAATCCTGTAAGAGGTACAAAAACTGGCAAACTACATTGTAAAGGCTAGTACTAAGTTGTCAAAATATGATAAAATAGTATGGACGATAAGGCAGGTTAATGATGCGGATTATAACCGGCAGTGCCAAAGGGCTTAAACTGAAAACTCCCAGGGGCAACGCAGTGCGCCCCACCGGCGACCGGGTCAAGGAAGCTGTTTTTAATATTCTGACCGGACTCATTCCGGACGCGACGGTGGCGGACCTCTTTGCCGGCACAGGCAATCTGGGCCTGGAGGCGCTCAGCCGCGGCGCAGAGAAAGCAGTGTTCGTAGACAACAGCCACTCCAGCATGAACCTGCTGAAAGAGAACGCGGTCCGGGCCCGTTTGGCCGACCGGGCCGAGTTTCTTCGCACCGACGCCCTTGCCGCTATCAGCCGGCTCCAGCAGGACAAACGCATCTTTCACCTGATCTTCTGTGATCCGCCTTATAATCGCGGCCATGTCGACGCTGTCCTAGCGCGCATCGACGCGGCTGAAATTCTCGCCCCTGACGGCGTGGTCGTCATCGAACATTCCAAGCACGAACCGATCACCGCTGTTTTGCAGAAGCTCCAGATCAGACGCAGTGAACATTTTGGCGAAACGACCGTAAGTTTTTTGCGAGCCATCAGATCATAAGCAGGGGGTTTTATTTAGTGCGAATTGCAGTATGTCCGGGCAGTTTCGATCCGGTGACCAACGGCCATCTCGATATTTTCGAGCGGGGCAGCAAGATTTTTGACCTATTGATTGTGGCGGTTTTTCACAACCCCAACAAAAAGCCCTTTTTTACCATGGAAGAACGGGTCGAAATGCTAAAGGCGGCCACCGCCCATATCCCCAATGTTGAAGTCGACGGATTTTCCGGACTGCTGACCGAATTTGTCCGCAAACAAAATACTACTGTGATCGTCAGGGGTCTCAGAGCCCTCAGCGATTTCGAATACGAGTTCCAGCGGGCCCTTCTGATCAAAAGCATCGACTCCGACATGGAGACAGTCTTCATGATGACAAGCAACGAATATTCCTTTGTCAGTTCCAGTGGCGTCAAGGAACTGGCCGTATTTGGCGGCAATATATCCGGTCTGGTGCCAAAACCTGTGGAAGATTTGGTCTTCAAACGGCTTAAAGAATTGCGGACATGAGCTGCAGGTGATGGAAGGGGAGGTACATATGACAATCGAGCAAATCCTGGAAGAGATGGAGGCTCTGCTGCTGGAAAGTGCCAGAGTGCCGTTCACAAACAAGCGACTGATTGAAGAAGACGATCTGGGCAATCTGATCGACGAACTGCGGGAAGTGCTGCCCGGTGAACTGATGGAAGCCAACCGTGTCATCAGCGAGAGGCAGAACATCATGGAACAGGCCCAGAAAGAATCGCAGAATATCATCGACCAGGCCAAAAATTATATGAGCAAATTGACGGATGAAAATAGCATTACCCGCCAGGCCCAGGAACAGTCCAGTGAGATTGTCCAGCAGGCCCGTAAAGCCGCCCGGGAACTTCAGGCCGACTCGGTGAGCTATGCTGACGAAGTTTTTTGTTATCTGGAAGAAAATCTTGTCAGGACACTGGAAGTGATTCGTCAAAGTCACGGCAAACTCCATCAAAATAAGAACGATCAGCCCTAGAAAACAGTCTGAACACCGCCGCAAAGACGGCTCAAGGGTGCCGGTGTATGATGAAGAAAAGAGGAGTTCCACCGCCTTGGCGGGCAGAACTCCTTATTTTTTTCCCAAAAGCCGCAGGCTCCGGGCGATATGGATGATGAGCGAAAGACCTATCAGCCCGATGGCGAACAGCCCAAGCTGATAACCGACCTGCTCCAGACGGGTCAACCAGAAGGTCAGCGGCGGCATGCTGCCCGGGACCAGCAGCACAGGCACGCTCCATAATCTGGTGACTGCTTCGGCCGGCCCCAATAGCAGCAGGGTAATCGCCGCCGCCAGGATGGCGTGCAGCACCCTGCCCACCATGTACGGCCCCATCCGGATACCTGATTCGATCACGATACTGGCTACCTGTCCGTGGACCGACAGGCCGCTCCAGGCGATAATCGCACCGGCGATGGCGATCTTCTCACTCAAGGGGGCGTCGGCCTGACTGGCGGCCAGTGTTCCAAGGTCGATCTCAAAAAAGCCACTGACCAGGGCCGGCGCGAGACTTGTGTTGAAGCCAATCAAATTCAGCACCGAGGCGAAACCCGCTGACAAAATACCGGTCAGTCCTACCACTGTGACAATGCGGATCATGACCGAAAACACGATGATAAAGCCGCCGATCAGCAAAATCGTGTTCATCGAGGATTTTACCGAATCTCCCAGCAGTTGGCCCGGTGAGCGTTTATCCTCCTGACGGGCGTTGTACAGAGCCCGGAAGGCCCTGATGATGATATTTCCCGGGGGCCTCTGGGCGTCCTTGGTCTCGCTGTCGCGGCGATAACGATGAAAGCGGAAGATGACTCCCACAAGGAAACTGGATATGTAGTGAGCCAGTGCGATGGTGGCCCCCAGTTGCGGCATCCCGAACATCCCCACTGCCACAGCTCCGAACATAAACAGCGGATCGGCGGTGTTGGTGAAAGACAGTAACCGTTCGGCCTCCACCGCGGTGCAGAGCTGATTCTTGCGAAACTTGCTTGTGATGACCGCGTCCATCGGATAGCCTGACGCCAGGCCCATGCTCAGAGCGAAGGCGCCGACCCCCGGCACGTTGAATACCGGCCGCATCAGGGGTTCGAGCAAGACGCCGATGAAATGCACTACCCCGAGCCCCATCAGAATTTCCGACAAAATAAAAAAAGGAAGCAATGAGGGAAAGACGATAGTCCACCAAAGATTGAGACCCACTACAGCCGAATCGAACGCATCCTTGGGAAACTGAACCATGGCGATGGTTATAAAAACAGCGACAAAGGCCATAAAATAGGTCAGCAGCCGGGATCGATACCGTCTGCCTTTCCCCCAGACACCCATCCAGAACTCCTCCTTACCCCAGGCGGTCTGCTATTATATATATTGGTGAATCCGGGGTAATATAACCATAATCGCCCGGGAGCATCAACGGACTGGAGGTTGCCATGAATCCAACCATCGGCTTGGCCCTGGGCTCCGGCGGAATGCGCGGGTTGGCCCATATCGGAGTACTGCGGGTGCTGGAGAAAGAGAAAATCCCGTTGAGCCTGATCGCCGGCTGCAGCATCGGCAGCCTGATCGGGGCGCTGCACTCGTCCGGCCTGGACAGTGAGACCATCTTCAAACTTGCCAAGAATCTGAAACGCCGGCATTGGCTGGATTTTATCATCCCCAAAATGGGCCTGATCGGCGGCGAACGCACCCTGGAAATGCTCCGGCTCCTGACCCAGCGCAAAAATTTCGACCAGCTGACAATCCCGCTGGCCGTGGTCGCCACCGACATCAATCAAGGCCGCGAAGTCGTCCTGACCGACGGGGAAGTCGCTCAGGCGGTAAGGGCCAGCATCTCGGTGCCGGGTGTTTTCGTACCCTATAAAATAGGGGATATGCTATTAGTGGACGGTGCGGTGATCAACCCGACGCCGATTGACGTAGCTCATCGCCTGGGCGCCGATATCGTCATCGCCGTCGATCTTGTTCCCCAGGGAGCTGTCGCCAATATCACCAATATGTTTGATGTAATCATCCAGTCTATTGACATCATGGAACGTGAACTGTTCAAAAACCGGCTGCCATACTGCGACGTCCTGGTCAGGCCGGAAATAGCCCATATTTCCCCAAGTGATTTTGACACTGTTGACGAATGCGTATCCCTTGGTGAGCAGGCAATGGCCGCCGCCATGCCGGAGGTCAGACGGATGCTGGCTGAGAAGGCAGATACAGCGGCGAAGTGCGAAAATCCAGCCCGCCCCGGCGCATACCAGGATTAGGCCAGGCCAGCACATAGAGGTCGGTGGCCAGAGTATCGGCTGCCAGCATTTCCTCCAAGAGGGAAAGCCGGTCAGCGGCCCGTCCCGTACTGCTCAAAAACCGGGTGGTCTTGGTGATCACCGGGATTGCCGACTTGCTTCGCATCTGCCGCAGCAGCGTCCGGCCGCGGTCGTTGAACGCCAGTACCCGGGCATATAGGGGACCCGTTTTGTCAAAGCCGGCGAGCCGGTCTTTCCGGCTGCCAAGCAGGGCGTGGATAACCAGCCGCTGCAGCCGGGTATGAGAATAACGTTTTGATTTGATCCGCGAAAGCAATTCTTCCAGGGTCGAGGCCTTTAGCACCGCGTCCTTGATTTTATGATGCAGTCCCTCGCTCATGTCAGGCAGCTGTTCCAGTTCGGGCAGGGAGGCTGTTCTCAGCCTGGCCAGGACCATTTGATCGAAATCGCGGAAAAATACCGGGCCCCGCCCGTCCCGGACCAGTGCCTCCACAAGCGCCGCACTGGCGGCCGGCAGAGCCTGGGAAATGCGCGCCGCACCCTCCGGTCCGCGCTGCAGTTCCTGACGGATCGCCGTGGCGCTGGCGATCGGTCCCGCAACCGCCGTATCGTGATAACCGGCCGACCGGCGGGATATGGGAACCGGATTCAGTCCTGGGGCAAACCGCAGGATGGCCCGGATATACTCCACCGCCAGAATGTTGTTGGGTGCGGCAATTATTTCCGCCGCCAAGCCGGTCCGCCGGCCCAGGGCTTTTCCCATTGCCGCGGCATAAGGCCTGCCTGCGTCCAGTTCCAGTTTCAGCAGGTCGATAGTCTCTTCTTCATCAATAGCTTTCGCCAAAGCCGTCAATTGCGACACATCCGGCTGTTCGGCCCCGAAAGCCACGGCGTCGACCACTCCCAGGGCGCCAAGCAGGCGTATCCCGGCTGTGGCAAAATTTTCGGCGCTGCGCACCGCGAATACCACCGGCAGTTCCAGCACAAGATCAACCCCTGAGCATACCGCCATTTCGGCCCTGGCCCATTTGTCGAACAACGCCGGCTCACCCCGCTGGACGAAGCTGCCGCTCATCACCGCGACAGCCGCCGGATGGCCTGTGACCGCCCGGGCCTGTTCCAGATGCCACAGGTGTCCATTGTGAAAGGGGTTATACTCGGCGATAATCCCAACAGCCTTCAAACATTTCACCCGCCAATCATGCTTTGTAAAAGGGCTTCGTGCTGATTTCCCGCAAGTCCTCCTGGCACCCAATAATTTCTGCAACTAGTTTTGGCGCCCGGCAGGGAAAATAACAGCGGCGTCGAAACCATAATAGGTGTCTGGTGGTCAGACCGTTTATGCTATACGACCAACAAGGAGGATTCACATGAAAGTACTGGTTGTCAATTGCGGCAGTTCCTCAATCAAGTACCAGCTTGTCAACATGACTGATGAATCGGTGCTGGCTAAAGGCCTGGTAGAAAGGATCGGCCTGCAGGGCTCGGTGTTGACTCATCAGCCTGCCGGAAAAGATAAGGTTGTCCTTACAGCTGACATCTCAAACCACAGCATCGGCATCAAAATGGTTCTCGCAGCCCTCACCGATGCCAAGCACGGTGTAATCGCGACCATGAACGAGATTGGTGCTATCGGTCACCGGGTAGTGCACGGCGGCGAAAAATTCGCCGACTCGGTCTTAATCACTCCTGCCGTTATGGACGCCCTGGAAGAATGCATCGAAATGGCTCCGCTACATAATCCGCCCAACATTTTGGGTATCAACGCCTGCGCCGAACTCATGCCCGGCACACCCCAGGTCGGTGTTTTCGACACCGCCTTTCACCAGACGATGCCAAAATACGCCTTCCTCTACGGCCTGCCCTACGAGGCATATGAGAAATACGGCGTAAGGCGCTACGGTTTTCACGGCACCTCCCACAAGTTCGTGTCCCAGCGGGCCGCGGAAATGATGGGACAACAGGTGACCAACCTGCGGATCATCACCTGCCACCTCGGTAACGGCGCCAGCATAACCGCCATTAAACACGGCAAATCCGTCGATACCTCGATGGGCTTCACCCCGCTGGAAGGACTGGTCATGGGAACCCGCTGCGGCGAGATCGACCCGGCCATCATTCCCTATCTGATGAAAAAGGAAGGCATGTCTCCTGATCAGATGGACAATTACCTTAACAAGAAATCCGGCGTTTTGGGAATATCCGGAGTGTCCAGCGACTTCCGCGACATCGAACAGGCCGCCCAGGACGGCAACGAACGCGCCGGGCTGGCTCTGGACGTTTTCGCTCATAAAGTACGCAAATATATCGGCAGCTATGTCGCGGCGATGGGGGGAGTTGATGCCATCGTCTTCACCGCCGGACTCGGCGAAAACTCGGTATCAATGCGTGATCAGGTCTGTCAGGGTCTTGAGTACCTTGGCACCCGCATTGACCCGGTTAAGAACAATGTCCGCGGCAAGGCTCAGGAAATCAGCGTCGACGGCGCCAAGGTCAAGATCTTCGTCATTCCCACCAACGAAGAATTGGTCATCGCCCGCGACACTCGCGAAATCTGCGAACACCTGGCCTAAAGCGCACAGCCACAAAAATGAGGGGAGAGCGAAAGCTCTCCTCAATTTGTTGATAAACCTATTCTTCAGACCGTTCAGAAACCCCCAGATGCACGACGGCCCCGCTGACCAAGCAGCGACGCGTACTGGGAAGTACGCTAGCAATGGGTCAGTGGGGGCAACAAAGCAGATGGGGGTTTATCAACGGTCTGGGGAGAGCGAAAGCTCTCCTTTTTCTATGGACAATTGAGTACTGCTTTTAATGGACAATAAAAGCTACAACCTGCCTTTTACAGGCTCACCGCAAATGAAGGGGCCCGAGTGGCCGCTTTTCTTGACAAACACTGGCGGTGTAGCTATAATAGATGAAGGTTGGGGTGGAAAAAGATGAAAATTAACATATCCCAGGTACTGCAGGCTATGGGCGGCCGCCAGCCGTTCCGTTTTGTCCGGCCTGTCGAAAAGGTAGTCGGCGCTCTCGACCGTTTCTGGCTGGAAGGCGACATCAGCGTCGCCGGCGAAGTCGTCAATGACGGCCTCTTTCTGAAGGTGGCCGGTATAATCACCGGCGTCGCCGACACCAGTTGCCACCGGTGCCTTAAAAGCTTTCAAAAGCCGGTGGAGGTTGCTTTCGCTGAAAACTACCGCTCAGAAGACAGCCGCGACCCGGACGTCCCCGATGATGACTATACCTATTTCGGCGGTGAAGAGATCGACATCACCGAATTGATCCGGGAAACCCTGCTGCTCGCCGAACCCCTTAAAATCGTCTGCGACGACAACTGCAAGGGACTGTGCCTTAAGTGCGGCGCAGATCTTAATGTCGCCGCCTGCGGCTGTGACCGCGAGACTATTGATCCCCGCCTGGCGTCGCTGAAAAAGCTGCTGGATCAAGACTGACATGCTCCGGCAACGCCAGACACTACCTGGACGAACCGTTCAACAAGGAGGTGGAGTATAGAACATGGCAGTTCCAAAACGCAAAACATCCAAGGCCCGTCGCGATAAGCGCCGCGCCAACTGGAAACTAACCGTTCCCGGTCTTAACGCCTGCCCCCAGTGTCATCAGCCCAAAATGCCGCACCGTGTGTGCCCTGAATGCGGCTTCTATAAGGGTAAAGCGGCAGTTTCTGCCGAATAAAATCGCTTCATGTGAGCAAGATAAAAGACAAATTGTCCTTTTATCTTGCTTTATTTTTACTTGCCAAACTTAGGAGCTGGGTATATAATAGTTACTAGCAATAGGTATTATTATCAGCTTATAAGTTAGGTGATGATATGGCGCGCGCCCAGAAGAAACTCCGCCAGGAAATACTGATCGAAAAATTGCACACAAGCCCCTTCTTGACAGACGAGGCCTTGGCGGAAATTCTCCAGGTCAGCGTCCAGACGATCCGGTTGGATCGTCTGGAACTCGGCATTCCCGAACTGCGGGAGAGAACGAAGCAAATGGCCGAGGAAGCCCAGACCAAGCTCAAAGCCATCGCCCGGACCGATGTGGTCGGTGACCTCATTGATCTCGAACTCGGCAAGTCGGGAATTTCACTCATGCCTATCACGGAAGACATGGTTTTCGCGAAAACCCATGTTGCCAGAGGGCACTATATTTTTGCCCAGGCCAATTCCTTGGCTCTGGCGGTGGTTGATGCACCTGCGGCGGTTACCGGGGTCGCCAACATCAAATATAAAGTTCCTGTGCATGTCGGTGAAAAACTCATCGCCAAGGCTGAAGTGGTTAAAAAAAGAGGCAATAAATATTTTGTTTGGGTAAAGACTAGAAATGATCATCAGGAAGTCTTTCGATCCAAGTTTATTATGGTTTCGTTAGAGCATTGAGAGGAGATAGTATGAAGGTAGCCCTTGACGCGATGGGTGGAGATTTCGCGCCAGACGAGGTTGTTTTAGGCGCGGTTGAGGCCGCCCGCGAATATAACTGTGAAATTGTACTTGTAGGAGACGAGGCAAAGCTTTTGCCGCTTCTTGAGAAATATTCCGACTGGAGTCAGCTCGGACTTACCGTCCACCACGCCAGTCAGGTCATCGAAATGACTGAACATCCCGGAGCCGCGGTCCGCAGAAAAAAAGACGCATCAGTCGTGGTCGCGACCCGGCTGGTGAAACAGGGTGTCTGCGATGTGGTGATTTCTGCCGGCAGCACCGGAGCCGCGGTGGCGGCGGCGCTATTAGGGCTTGGGCGAATTAAAGGTATTGAGCGTCCGGCCATTGCTACACCGATTCCCAATCTGTCAGGCACGACAGTCCTCCTGGATTCCGGGGCGAATGTCGACAGCAAGGCAAAACATCTTGTGCAAAGCGCCATCATGGGCTCTATTTACGCCCAGTACATATTAGGAGTCGACGATCCGCGGGTCGGCCTCCTGACCATCGGCGAAGAAGAAACCAAAGGCAATGAAGTTGTCCTTGCCACCTATCCTTTGCTCAAAGCACTGAAAACCATTCGCTTCATCGGTAATGTCGAAGGCCGTGACATCCCCAAAGGGACTGTAGATGTCGTAGTCTGCGACGGCTTCGTCGGCAACATCGTTTTAAAAACCGGCGAGGGGTTTGCCAGCGCTATTATGCAGCTTCTGAAAAACGCGATCAAGCAGGCCGGTTTTTTTGTGAAAATCGCCTCATTGATGGTTTTACCGGCTTTTAAATCCCTTAAAGCAAAACTCGATTACGCCGAATACGGCGGGGCACCCCTCCTCGGGGTCGCCGGCGGTTTCATCATCTGCCACGGCAGTTCCAAAGCCAAAGCCATCAAAAATGCGATCCGGGTTGCCAGAGAGTTTTCCGAAAAACAGGTGGTTGAACATATTCGCGAGAACATCGCTAAGGAGGGGATCATTGTAAATGAAGAATGAAAAATCAGTAGGCATCATAGGCCTGGGTTACTACGTTCCCGAAAAAGTGGTCACCAATAAGGATCTCGAGAAAATTGTCGACACTACCGATGAATGGATCGTAGACCGGACCGGTATCAGAGAGCGACGGGTGATCGATCCGTCGATGGCCACATCCGACTTGGCTACCCGCGCCGCTGAGCGGGCGCTGGCCGACGCAGGTGTTACTGCGGACGAGCTGGACCTGATCATCGTCGGAACTGCCACGCCGGATATGTTTTTTCCCTCAACTGCCTGTCTGGTGCAAGCCAACATAAAAGCAACAAACGCCGCTGCTTTTGATCTTGCTGCCGGTTGTTCCGGCTTCGTCTATAATCTCGTTGTCGCCACACAGTTCATCAGAACCGGCTTCTACAAGAAAATCCTTGTCATTGGGGCAGAGTCCCTCACCCGTGTCTGCGACTGGACCGACCGCAACACCTGCGTGCTGTTCGGCGACGGGGCCGGGGCGGCAGTCATAGCCGAAACCAAGGAAGGCTACGGAATTTTGGGAGCCAATCTGGGTGCCGATGGAACCGGCGGTGATCTTTTGAAACAGCCTGCCGGCGGAACACGGATTCCCGCGACCGAGGAGTCGGTCCAGAGCCGGCTGCATTATATTCACATGAACGGCAACGAAGTATTCAAATTTGCGGTTAAAGTCATGGGCGAATCGGCCCTGAAAGCTCTCACCAATGCCGGGCTTGATACCAGCGCCATTGATGTGCTGATTCCTCACCAAGCCAATTTGCGGATCATCCAGTCGGCCGCCAAACGCCTCAAGGTACCGATGGAGAAAGTTATTGTCAATGTTCATAAGTATGGCAACACTTCGGCGGCGTCCATCCCCATCGCCCTCAAAGAAGCAGTGGAGGAGGGCAAGGTAAAAACCGGCGACACTATGGTATTGGTCGGTTTCGGCGCCGGTCTGACCTGGGCTTCTTGTGTCATGAAATGGGGCAAGGAGGCCAAACCGCTTGCTTAAAACCGAGCTCTGCCGTCTGCTGAACATCCGCTACCCGATCCTGCAGGGAGGCATGGCTTGGGTCGCCACCGCGGAATTGGCCGCAGCCGTTTCACAAGCAGGCGGACTTGGTTTGATCGGGGCCGGTCATATGCCGCCGGAACCCCTGCGCAGCGAAATACGCAAAACAAAAGCAGCCACCGACAAACCTTTCGGCGTAAACATTATGCTTATGTCGCCGTTTGTGAAAGAAGTTATGCAGGTGGTTGTGGAAGAACGCGTTCCTGTCATCACCACCGGAGCCGGCAATCCGGCTGAATACATACCTGCTTTGAAAGAAATCGGCGCAAAAATCATTCCTGTCGTTGCCTCGGTCGCTCTGGCCCGAAAACTGGAGCGGTACGGCGTCGATGCCATTATCGCCGAGGGAATGGAAAGCGGCGGCCATATCGGCGCAATTACCACCATGGCCCTGGTGCCTCAGGTGGTTGACGCGGTGAGCGTCCCAGTGATTGCCGCCGGAGGGATCGGTGACGCCCGCGGCGTCGTGGCGGCCTTGGCCCTTGGCGCGCAAGGAGTGCAGATCGGCACCCGGTTTGTTGCCTCCACTGAGTGTACCGCTCATCCCAATTACAAAGAGGCCGTTCTGCGGGCGAAAGACCGCTCCACCGTTGTGACTGGCCTGTCTTCCGGCCATCCGGTGCGCATTGTAAGCAACAAGTTGTCCCGCGAGTTTGACGAGCTTGACAGGCGCGGCGCCCAGCCGGAGGAATTCGACCGACTGGGAACAGGCAAACTGAAGGCCGCAGCCCGGGACGGCGATGTTCAATATGGTTCAGTCATGGTGGGGCAGATTGCCGGAATCGTGACAGCCATTCAACCGGTCGAAGCCATCATTCAGGAGATCGTCGGCGGTATTCCCGCTATTACCGCAAGAATCAGCCAAGTTACCCGTTAAAGGGAATTCATAATGTTATCAAGTAAAGGGGATGCTTAGGTATGGTAAAAACAGCTTTTGTATTTCCCGGGCAGGGTTCACAGTCTGTAGGAATGGGCAAGGACCTGTACGATCAATTCGTCGTGGCCCAGGCAGTCTTCAAGGAAGCCGACGCGGCGCTCGGGTTTTCGATAACCGACCTCTGCTTCAACGGACCGGAAGAAGACCTGCGCAAGACCTTCAACACCCAACCGGCGATCCTTACCGTCAGTGTAGCCTGTCTGAAAGTTCTCCAGCAGTCGGGATTGACCCCGGCTATCGTCGCCGGACATAGTTTGGGCGAATATTCAGCCCTGGTCGCCGCCGGAGCACTTTCCTTCAGCGACGCCGTCCGCCTTGTTCGCAAGCGCGGCCAGTTCATGCAGGAAGCCGTCCCGCTGGGAGAAGGCGGCATGGCTGCCATTTTGGGACTGGACCGCGATCAGATCATCGCAATCTGCAACGATGTTCAAGCCAAATTCGGCCCGGTACAGGCCGTCAACTTCAACTGCCCGGGCCAGGTCGTCATCGCCGGCGCCACCAAAGCGGTGGAACAGGCCTCTGAAGCCCTGAAGGCCGCCGGTGCCAAACGGGCCATCCCTCTGCCGGTAAGCGCTCCGTTTCACAGCAGCCTGATGAAGCCGGCCGCCGAAAGACTGGCCGCCGAACTGGAGAAGATCACCGTGGCCGACGCCCAGATTCCGTTTGTGGCCAATGTCAGCGGCAAAATTTTGACCAAAGGCAGTGAGATCAAAGCCTCTTTGGTTCAACAGGCAGCGTCTCCCGTATTGTGGGAAGATTGCATCGCCCAGATTCTTGGCTACGGCGCCACCGCTTTCGTCGAAGTCGGTCCAGGCAAGGTGCTTTCCGGCTTCACGAAAAAAATAGTCAAAGATATCGAGACCTTAAATGTAGAAGATAGCACCTCGTTACAAAAAACCCTTGATTATTTCAAGGAGGTTAGCTAAAATGCTTTTAGGTGGTAAAGTCGCCGTAGTGACCGGCGCTTCCCGGGGAATCGGCCGGGCTGCCGCGGTAGGACTCGCCAAAGCCGGCGCCAAGGTTGTCGTAAACTTCGCCGGTAACCAGACTGCAGCCAATGAAACCCTGGCAATCATCAAGTCCACAGGCGGCGAAGCCATCGCAGTTCAGGCCGACGTCGCCGACGTTGCAGCTGTCGATGCTTTGGTGAAAACCACCCTTGATACCTTTGGCCGGATTGATATTCTGGTGAATAACGCCGGCATTACCCGCGACAACCTGTTGATGCGTATGAAGGAAGCAGAATGGGACTCGGTTATCAACACAAACCTGAAGGGTGTCTTTAACTGCACCAAGGCTGTCTCCCGCATCATGATGAAACAAAAGGGCGGTAAAATCATTAACATGACGTCGGTGGTAGGAGTCATGGGCAACGCCGGTCAGGCCAATTACGCCGCCGCTAAAGCGGGCGTAATCGGCTTCACCAAGTCGATAGCCAAGGAACTGGCTTCCCGGTCCATCACCGTAAACGCCATCGCGCCCGGATTTATCACCACAGATATGACCGCAGGCCTGACGGAACAGGTAAAGAAGGATCTGGCCGGAGCGATTCCCCTGAGCCGGCTTGGTACTCCCGAGGATGTAGCTGCAGCGGTGCTGTTTCTTGCATCCGATGCAGCCGACTATATTACGGGGCAGACCCTCAACGTTGACGGCGGCATGGTTATGTAACTAATCTTGGAAGGAGGTGAATACTATGACAACATTTGATAAGGTAAAAGAAATCGTTGTAGAACAACTGGGTGTTGATGAAGCCGATGTTTCTATTGATTCCACTTTTATTGATGATTTGGGAGCAGATTCACTTGATATTGTTGAGTTAATCATGGCCTTTGAAGAGGAGTTCAATATCGAGATTCCGGATGAAGCTGCCGAGAAAATTAAAACCGTAAAAGACGCTGTGGAATACATAGACAAGGAAAAGCAAGGTTAGAAACATTACCTGCTAAAAAAAGAAAGTCCCGTGGAAAGTTTCGCGGGACTTTCTTAAGGGTAATGCCCTACTGAATGGAGGAGTTGTTACTTGAAACTGCCGGAACTCAGAATAGGTCACCTGGTAGCCAGGATGCCGATTATTCAAGGTGGCATGGCGATACGGATTTCGACCGCGCGTCTGGCTGGCACTGTGGCTGCGCAAGGAGGCATCGGTCTGATCGCCGCCTCAGGGATGACCTTTGATGAACTGCGTCAGGAAATAAAAATCGCTCGTTCGTTGGCGGAAGGGGGAATCATCGGCATAAACATCATGGTTGCGGCCCGTGAATTTGCCGGAATTGTGAAAACCGCCATCGACGCCGGCATTGACCTTGTCGTACCGGGCGCCGGTTTTTCCCGCGACGTGTTCACCTTTGGCCGGGAGTCCGGCACACCAATCGTTCCAATTGTATCATCCGTAAAAGCCGCAAAGCTTTCTGAATCCCTCGGCGCCTCTGCCGTAGTGGTCGAAGGCAAGGAAGCCGGCGGACACCTTGGCACCGACCAGCCAATGCACTCATTGATTCCCGGTATCGTAAAAGCGGTGAAAATACCGGTTATCGGCGCTGGCGGAGTCATCAGCGGCCATGATATTGTCGAGGCATTCAAGCTCGGCTGCTCCGGAGTCCAGATGGGAACACGGTTTATGGCCAGTGAGGAATCCAACGCCGCTCCGGCTCTTAAGGAATTCTACCTCAAGGCCAAGCCAGAAGATGTGGTCATTATCAAGAGTCCGGTAGGTCTTCCCGGGCAGGCGATAAGAAACCCTTATGCTGCGAAAATCATTGAAGGTACTGTCGCGACCCCTGATTCGTGCGATGTCTGCCTTAAACACTGCAAACAGAATTTTTGTATTGTCAAGGCCCTTATCCGCGCCCAGCAGGGGGATGTGGAAACCGGTCTGGTTTTCACCGGCGAGTATATTCATAAGATAGATAAGATATTACCAGTCAAGGAAATTTTTGCGCGAATACTCAAAGAAGTCGAAGAGATAAATACATAACGCGAGGTGAATCACGTGAAAAAACGAGTAGTGGTGACAGGGATGGGTGCAATCACCCCCATCGGAATCGGCAAGGACGATTTCTGGCAGGCCCTTTTGGCCGGCAAATCCGGAATCGCCAGAGTTACTCGCTTTGATCCCAGCGAGTATGCCACTCAGATCGCCGGAGAAGTGAAAGACTACGATCCAGGCAATTATATGGACAAAAAAGAAGCCCGTCGTATGGACCGTTGCACCCAATTCGCCCTGTCAGGGGCAAAAATGGCTATCGAGGACTCCGGACTCAACCTGGAGACCGAAAACCTTGATCGCATCGGCACCATCATCGGCACTGGCATTGGTGGCATGGAAACCCTTCACGACCAGTACAAGGTGCTGTTCGAAAAAGGCCCCAACCGCATCAGCCCGTTCTTTGTTCCAATGATGATTGCCAATATGGCTTCCGGCCAGACTTCCATCAGCTTCGGCCTGCGCGGTCCCTGCATGTGTGTTGTGACAGCCTGCGCTACCGCCACCAACTCCATCGGTGAAGCCTTCAAAATCATCCAGCGCGGCGATGCCGACGTCATGGTCACCGGCGGGACCGAGGCCACCATCTCACCGGCGGCAATGGCCGGTTTCTGCTCGATGAAAGCCCTCTCCGGCCGCAATGATGAACCGACCAAAGCCTCCCGTCCCTTTGACAAGGACCGCGATGGTTTCGTCATGGGCGAAGGCTCAGGCGTTGTGGTCATCGAATCTCTGGACCATGCTCTGGCTCGCGGTGCAAAAATTTATGCAGAAATAGTAGGCTACGGCACAAACGCCGACGCCTTCCATATCACCGCTCCGGCTCCAGAAGGAGTCCAGCAGGCCAAATGTATGGAACTTGCAATCAAAGACGCCGGCGTGTCGCCCAGCGTTGTGGACTACATCAACGCCCACGGCACATCGACCCCGCTCAATGACAAGAATGAAACCCAGGCCATCAAATCCTTGTTCGGCGAGCACGCCTACAAGCTGGCTATCAGCTCCACGAAATCGATGACCGGGCATCTGCTGGGAGCTGCTGGCGGCATTGAACTGATCGCCTCCGCTCTCACCGTCCAGAACGACATCGTGCATCCAACCATCAACCTGGATAATCCGGATCCCGATCTTGATCTGGACTATGTTCCCAACCAGGCCCGGAAAAAAGTTGTCAACTACGCCCTGTCCAACTCCTTTGGGTTCGGCGGTCACAACGCCACCCTCTTGGTTAAGAAATACAACGGTTAATCCCCATGAAGCGCCAGGCCAAAGAGCCGAATTTCACCTCGATACAACGCCGATTGGGAACGACATTTAGCGACACCGGACTTTTGCTGCAGGCGCTGACCCACACATCTTTCGCTAACGAGAATAAGCGCGAGGCATTTCCACACAACGAACGGCTCGAATTTCTCGGTGACGCTGTCCTCGATCTCGTTATCAGCGATTATCTTTTCCGTCATTATCCCGACCTTCTGGAAGGGGAACTGACCAAGGCGCGGGCTTCCGTTGTCTGTGAGCCGACCCTGGCCAGCAGGGCTGGGGAAATAGGTCTCGGCGACTACCTGCGACTGGGCAGGGGAGAAGCTGCGTCCGGCGGACGGGAGCGCATCTCGATTCTGGCAGACGCATTCGAAGCAGTCATCGGAGCAATCTATCTTGACCAGGGGTTACCGGCGGCTAGCCGCTTTGTCCTGTCCCGTCTCCAGGACGATCTGTCGACCGTTGAACGCGGTGAATACGCCAAAGATCACAAAACCCTGCTTCAGGAGTTTGCCCAGCGGGGTGGCGATGCCAGGATCGTTTACGAAGTTACCTCCGAGACAGGCCCTGATCACGACAAGATCTTTGAAGTGACCGTTTTGGTCAACGCCGACCGTCTGGGCAGCGGTTCAGGCAAAAGCAAGAAGGAAGCCGAACAGCAGGCCGCGTGCCAGGCACTCAAAAACTATCAGCCAACCCAAGACTGACACTTGCAGGGGCGACCTTTGGTCGCCCTTTGCTTATTTTAAGAAGTTATTTTATAGATGATTCAACAAACCTGCTGCCAGGCGAGCCGGTATTGTTTTTCAACAAGCTAAGAAGGTGTTACCATGCGCGACTACATTGTCCCAATCTTCATCCCGCACTACGGCTGCCCACACCAGTGCGTTTTTTGCGACCAGCGGGCCATCACCGGCGTCCGGCAACCGATCGGCGGCAGCGAAGTCGCGGCGGTCATAGCCGAGAATCTGGAGCGGGCCGGCCCGGGCCGCAGGGTGGAAATCGCCTATTACGGCGGCAGCTTCACCGCTCTGCCGGCTGAGGTTCAGGCTAAGCTGCTGACTCCCGCCAAAGCCTGCCTCGATAGCGGCCAGGTGGCGGCCATCCGTGTTTCCACCCGGCCGGATGCCATCGACGCGGCGGCGGCGGAGCGTTTGATCGCCTTCGGGGTGTCGACGGTGGAGCTTGGCGCCCAGTCACTGGATGACCGTGTCCTGACGGCGGCGGGACGGGGACACACCGCCGCCGACACCGCTAAGGCCGTGGCCATTCTGCGGGAATACCGGCTGAATACCGGCCTGCAGTTGATGCCCGGCCTGCCAAAAGAAGACTGGGCCAGTCTGATTCACACCGCCAACCGGACCTTTGAGCTGCGACCCGACTTTATCCGCATCTACCCCACGGTGGTGCTGGCCAAAACCCGTCTTGCGGATATGTATCACGCCGGGCAATACCGGCCCCTGACCCTGCCGGCCGCCGTCGCCCGCGCCGCTTTTTTGAAGCTGCTGGCCGACCGTCACGCCACTCCGGTGATCCGTCTCGGCCTTCAGGCCACCGACGGACTTTCCGCTCCCGGCGCCATAGTGGCCGGACCTTACCATCCGGCGTTCGGTGAAAAGGTGGCTGCCTTCATTTTCAATCTGATGGTGATGAGCCTGCTGGACGATTACCCGGACAATTCCGGCCCGCTGACCATTCATCACCATCCCCGCGACCACTCCAAACTCCGCGGTCAGTCCGGCGAAAACCTGACAAACTGGCGCAGCCACGCCGGCACGATCCGACTTGTGGCCGACTGGCCACAAGAGAATGAACTGGGCATCCGCCGCGGCGAACTCCTTTTTGTGATCAATTCTGCAATGTTGACCAGCTGTTAAAATATAACGTTGCAGGAATTTTTAGGAAATGTGTAGAATACGTTAGTACCATCGAGGCCCTGAGTAGCAAAAGGAGGAAAACATGATGGAAGTACTTAAAGTATCTGCACAATCAAACCCTAAATCTGTTGCAGGCGCCCTGGCTGCCGTGCTGCGCGAAAAAGGCACGGCCGAAGTCCAGGCGGTAGGGGCGGGAGCGGTTAACCAGGCCATCAAGGCGGTTGCCATCGCCCGGGGATTTGTTGCTCCGAACGGCATCGATCTCGTCTGCATCCCCGCCTTCGCGGAGATCATTATCGACGGCGAAGAGCGGACCGCCATTCGTTTCATCGTCGAACCACGTTGACCAGGGCCGTCGCTTCGAAAACTTATAAAAAACCTGCGCACCTGGGTGGCAGGTTTTTTATGTTGTGTTAAAGGGTCTTGCCGTGGTAAAATTTTGGTGGCTACAAAGCTCAACATAGTAAGGGTGGTAAAGCTTGCAACTGCGCAGACTGGAAGCCTACGGCTTCAAATCTTTCGCCGAGAAAACCGAAATTGAGTTCAAACCCGGGATCACGGCCATCGTGGGCCCCAACGGCAGCGGCAAAAGCAATATCTCCGACGCCGTGCGCTGGGTTCTGGGCGAACAGAACATCCGCAACCTTCGCGGCGCGAAAATGGAGGACGTCATTTTCGCCGGCAGCGCCAAAAGAAGAGCTCTGGGCATCGCCGAAGTGTCGCTGGTCTTCGACAACAGCGACGGCCTCCTGCCGCTTGACTTCAGCGAAGTGACCATCACCCGCCGGGTATTTCGCTCCGGCGACGGCGAATACTATATCAATAAATCGGCCTGCCGGCTGAAAGACATTCACGACCTTTTAACCGAAGCCGGTCTTGGCCGTGAATCGATGACCGTCATCAGCCAGAACAAAATCGACGAGGTACTCAACAGCAAGGCCGATGAACGACGGCTGTTGTTCGAAGAAGCGGCCGGCATCATCAAATATAAAAACCGCAAGCGGGATGCCATGCGCAAACTGGATGACACCGAACAGAATCTTACCCGCGTCTTCGACATTACCAGCGAAATCGAAACTCAGCTTGATCCCCTGGCCGAGAGCGCCGAGCGCACCGCCCGCTTCAACTCGCTGTCGAAGGAATTGACGTCTTGCCAGGTAACCATGCTGCTCGACCGGTTGACCCGCGCCGAAAAAAACCAGGAATCGGTGGTTTTGGAGCAGGCAACGCTG
This sequence comes from Negativicutes bacterium, assembly GCA_031292015.1. The sequence goes on from JARLHY010000052.1 coordinate 54,427, forward strand.
AATGATAACGAAATTGAGACCAGTACCAAGCTCACCCTTGGCGAAACCGAAAAGGAACGCATTACAAGCAAGCTGGCCGAACTTGACGAGACCGTCAGAACGGTTGAAACACAGGTTTCCGGCACCATCACCGAAATCGAAAGGGTGGACGGCAAAGCCGCCGTTCTGGCCGAACGCATCGAGCAGGAGCAGCGCAACCGCGGCCGTCTGGCCCAGGACATAGAGCGAATCACCTCCGAACGGGAGGAATCCCGGACCAATCTTGCTTCACGCCAGGAAACCCTGGCCGGCAAACGTCAGGAAGTACAGGAACTGGCGGGAGTTCTCGAAACCCAGCAGGCCCAGTTCTCGGAAATCAGTGAAGCCATAGCCGCAGCCGAACAAAAAATCGAGGAGGCCAAGGATCAGACCTTCGGCCATCTTCAGGAGCTGGTGACCCAAAGGAATAGCCAGCGGACCCTCGAGCGCGACCTGGAGACCCAAAAATCCCGCGAAGTCACCCTGACCGAGGAACGGGACCAATTCCAGCTTCAGCTCACCGAAAGCAAAAAGCTGCTGGCCGACAACCAGGCCGAAAAAACCAGCTTTGAAAACGATATGCGCCAGACCGATACCCGCATCGCATCCCTGACGGAACAGAAAAAATCCCTCGAACAGACTCTGAACGAGCAGATGATCGCCGAAGGCCAGCTGACCACTCAGATTAACGAAATGGCCTCCCGCATGAAAATATTGGCAAACATGCAGGAGGAGTACGAAGGCTTCGGCCGAGGCGCCAAAAGCGTGCTGAAAAGCGGCGCGCCCTGGCGAAAAGAAGTCGGCGGCGCTGTCGCCCAACTTTTGTCCGTTCCCGACAAATACGTCACCGCCGTCGAAATAGCCCTCGGCGGCGCCCTCCAGCATATTGTCGTCGATTCGGACTCCGCCGCCAAAGCGGCCATCGAGTTTTTGAAGTCCAACAACCTTGGACGGGCTACCTTCCTGCCGCTTAACACCATCAAAATAAACCGCCCCAGGGATTCGGAAACCGCGGCTGCCCACGCCCAGGGGGCCCTGGGGTTTGCCTCCGACCTTGTCCAGTGCGAACAGCGCTTCCGCCCAGTCATGGAATTTCTTCTCGGACGGACCATCGTAGCCCAAACTATCGACGCTGCCCTCAAAATCGCCAAACAGCAGGGCTTCGGCGTCCGGATCGTCACCCTGGACGGCGAGCTGATCAACCCCGGCGGCAGCATCGCCGGCGGCAGCACCGGCAAGCGTGAAGCCAGCTTCATCAGCCGCGGCAACGAAATCGAATCCCTGAAGCAGGCCATGGTGGAGCATGATGCCAAACGCAAGACCCTCCGCCAACGGGCCGAGGATTCCAAGGCTGACGTCGCCGATCTGCAGGAAAGACTTTCTTCCGCGACCGCCCAGCGCCGTTCTCTCGAAGTCCGACTGGCCGAACTTACCGTCCATCTCGAAAACACGCAGCTGGAGGTCAAACGGATCGGCCTGGGGCTCGCAACCCTGGACAGCGAACTTGCCGCCTGCCGCAAGGACGGCGAACGGATTGTCGTCAAAATCGCCGAAATCAGCGGTCTCGTGGTCACCCTTGAAGAACGGGACAGCGACCATAAGCTCTATCTGACAGCCAGGCAGGAGGAACTGAAACAGCTTCAGGATAAGCGGGAAGAGAACAACGCCACCCTTACCGACACCAAAATCCGCCTGTCGGCCCTGCAGCAGGAAGTAAGCGCCATGGCCACCAGTTGCGAGGAATACGAACAGTCCGACCGGCGGCTGGCCAAACAGCTGGAAACTCTGCAGGCCGACCAGGGCCGGGTCGACAGCGAAATCACCCGGGCTAACACCGAACTGGCCGACGTCGTCACAATCAAAGACACCTTGTTTGCCCGCAAAACCGAACAGGAGCAGTTGCGTTCCAGCCATCTCACCGAAAAACTCGGCGTCCTGGCCCGGCAGCAGAAACTGGACCGAGAGGTTCGCGATCTGCGGCGCAAACTGAACGGGATCCAGTCCCGCCAGCACGAACTGGAACTGCTGGCCGCCAAGTTCGGTTATGAAATCACCTACTGCACCGAACAGTTGCGCGACCACCACACCATCACCCGGGAGGAAGCCCAGGCCCTGTACCGGGAAGAAGATCCGGAAGTGCTTGAGGCCCGCGTCCAGGAACTTGAAGATGAAATACTGGCCCTGGGGCCGGTCAATCCGGCGGCAATTGACGAATACACCCGCCTGAAGGAACGTTATGAGTTTCTTCGCACCCAGTACAATGACCTTAAGGAAGCCAAAGACTACCTGCTGACCATCATTAAGGATATCGACGCCACCATGTCCAAACAGTTCCGTGCTGCCTTCCAGGAAATCAACACCCACTTCGGCGACCTGTTCGTCCGCCTCTTCGGCGGCGGCAAAGCTCAGATCGAGCTCACCGATCCTGACGATATCCTGGCCAGCGGCATTGAGATTGTCGTCCAGCCGCCAGGCAAGAAGCAGCAAAATCTGGCCCTGCTGTCCGGGGGCGAACGGGCCCTGACAGTTATCGCCCTGCTATTTTCCTTTCTGACCTACCGGCCAACGCCGTTCTGCGTTCTGGACGAAATAGACGCCGCCCTCGATGAATCCAACGTGAATCGCTTCAGCGAATTCCTGCGGGACTACGCCCAACATACCCAGTTCATCATCGTAACCCACCGCAAAGGCACGATGGAAGTCGCCGACGTTATGCACGGCGTGACCATGGAGGAATCCGGCGTTTCCAAAATGATCTCCGTGAAATTCATGGATGAGGCAGGTTAATACAGGAGGATGACCAATGGGATTCTTTGACCGGCTCAAAACAGGTTTGAGCAAAACCCGCCAAGGCTTTACCGAAAAAATTGACCAGATGATCGGCGGCTACACCCATATCGACGAAGAATTGCTGGAAGACCTGGAAGCAATCATGCTGGCAGCCGATATGGGAATTCACACCACCACCAGACTGATCACCGCCATCCGCCAGGCGGTTAAAAACAGGGAAATCACTTCCCCGGAACAGTTGCGGCCTTTTCTGGCCGAAAAAATCGGCAGCCTGCTGACCGAGGGGATGGCGCCAAGCGTCGAACTTCCGGCGGCTCCCGCCGTAATCATCGTCGTCGGCGTCAATGGCGTCGGCAAAACCACCACCATCGGCAAACTGGCCCGCTACTATCACGACCAGGACCGCAAGGTGCTGCTGGCGGCGGCCGACACCTTTCGGGCCGCGGCCATCGATCAACTGGAGATCTGGGGCGACCGCAGCGGCATCGACGTCATCAAGCACAGCGAAGGCTCCGATCCGGCGGCAGTGGCCTTTGACGCCGCGCAGGCCGCCAAGGCCCGCGCCGTTGACGTTCTGATCATTGACACCGCCGGCCGTCTGCACACCAAGTCCAACCTCATGGAAGAACTGAAGAAAATTCACCGGGTCATAGCCCGGGAGATCAGCGGCGCGCCCCATGAAGTACTGCTGGTTCTGGACGCCACCACCGGCCAGAACGCCATCAGTCAGGCCAAACTCTTCCAGGCCGCCGTTCAGGTGACCGGCACCGTACTGACCAAGCTGGACGGCACAGCCAAAGGCGGGGTGGTGGTGGCCATCAAAGCCGAGCTCGGACTGCCTGTAAAATGGATCGGGGTGGGCGAGAAGATCGATGACCTGCGGCCCTTCGACCCTCACGATTTCGCAGCAGCTCTTTTTGCCGAAAGAGGATGACAAGGTTAAACCCTTGACATCTCTCTTTTTTTTCACTATAATCGAAAGGTGTAAAGGCGTATACCTTGTCAGCGGAAGGTGAGCTAATGCTTGCAAAAGTCTTGCGAATCGGTCAGCTGTACGACTTCTATGGCTCCCTGCTGACCGACAAACAGCGACGCTGTCTGGAACTGCACTACCTAAACGATTTGTCTCTGGCCGAGATCGCCGCCGAATTTCAGGTCTCCCGGCAGGCTGTCCACGACATCCTCCGCCGCGGCGAACAGATCCTTGAAGATTACGAAACAAAACTGGGACTTGTGGAACGTTACCGTCAGGACCAGGAGACCATCCACAAGGCCTATGAAATGCTGAACAGCTTGCCTCACGATTTCCACCGGTTACGGAAGTACGGACTCGCACTCGACATGCTGAAACAGCTGCTCAACCGGGAAGAGGAGGTATGACATGGTTTTTGAAGGTCTGGCTAGCAAACTGCAGCAAACATTTAAAAAACTCCGCGGCCGGGGCAAACTAGGAGAAGCCGACGTCACCGAGGCCATGCGTGAAGTCCGTCTTGCCCTCCTGGAAGCCGACGTCAATTTCAAAGTCGTAAAAGACTTTATCACCAGGGTAAAAGAGCGGGCTGTGGGCCTGGAAGTCCTGGAAAGCCTCACCCCCGCCCAACAGGTAATCAAAATCGTCAACGACGAACTGACTGCCCTGATGGGAGGCACCCAGAGCCGCCTCACCGTCTCGCCACGGCCTCCCACCGTAATCATGCTTGTCGGCCTACAGGGCGCAGGCAAGACCACCACCGCCGGCAAACTGGCCCGCCTGCTGGTCAAACAGAGCAAAAGGCCCCTGCTGGTAGCGGCTGACGTCTATCGTCCTGCAGCCATCAAACAGCTGCAAGTTCTCGGGCAACAGCTGGATATCCCGGTTTTTGCCATGGAAAATAGCGAAAGCCCGGTAACCATCGCCCGCAAAGCCATTGAACAAGCTAATACTTACGCCCGCGACACCGTCATCATCGACACCGCCGGGCGGCTTCATATCAACGAAGAACTCATGGGCGAACTCAAGGCCATCAAGCAGAACGTCAAACCTCACGAAATCCTGCTGGTGGTCGACGCCATGACCGGCCAGGACGCCGTGACCGTAGCCGAGGCCTTCAACGCCGAGCTTGGTCTTGACGGCATCATCATGACCAAGCTGGACGGAGATGCCCGCGGCGGCGCCGCCTTGTCAGTCAAGGCCGTTACCGGCTGCCCGATCAAATTCACCGGCATGGGCGAAAAACTCGACGCCCTGGAGCCGTTCCACCCTGACCGGATGGCTTCCCGGATTCTGGGCATGGGCGACGTTCTCAGCCTGATCGAAAAAGCAGAGTCGACCATCAACCTCGAACAGGCTCAGGCCATGGAGAAGAAACTCCGCAAAGAGGATTTTACCCTGGACGACTTTCTCGAACAGCTGCAGCAGGTTAAAAATCTTGGGCCGCTGGATCAGATACTGGGTATGCTGCCCGGCATGGGCAACATGAAAAAACTCAAAGACGTCGAGATTGACGAAAACCAGCTCAAACACACCGAAGCCATCATCCGCTCCATGACCAGGAAAGAACGCCGCGACCCGTCGCTGTTAAACGGCAGCCGTCGCAAGCGGATCGCCGTGGGCAGCGGAACAAGAGTCCAGGATGTCAACAAGCTGCTCAAGCAGTTTGATGAAGCAAAAAAAATGATGAAACGCTTTCAGGACATGCAGAAGAACAAGAAAAAGGGCGGCGGTTTCAAAATGCCGTTCATGCATTAACGAAAGTTGTTATCATAGATTGATATTCTATAAAGGAGGTGATTGCATCATGGCAGTTAAAATTCGTTTGAAGCGTATGGGCGCCAAGAAAAGCCCTTTTTACCGTGTAGTCGTCGCTGATTCCCGTTCGCCGCGCGACGGTCGTTTCATCGAGGCCCTCGGTCACTACGATTCCACCACCCAGCCGGCCGTCATTAAAATTGACGAAGAAAAGGCTATCGAATGGCTGAAAAAGGGTGCCCAGCCCACCGATACCGTAAAAGACCTGTTCAGCAAAGCCGGTATTCTGCAAAAATGGGATGAGCTAAAGCGTAGCAAGAAAGAAGCGTGATAGCGATGAAGGAACTCGTTGAGATTATCGCCAAATCGTTGGTGAGAAATCCTGACCAGGTGAGTGTCACCGAGGCTCAGGACAACAACGTCACCGTTTACGAAGTACGCGTCGCTCCTGAAGACATGGGTAAAATCATCGGCAAACAGGGACGCATCGCCAAAGCTCTACGCACCGTGGTAAAGGCAGCAGCGGTAAAAGCAGAAAAACGGGTAATGATAGAAATCGTTTAGGTTCAATCATTGCTTATGGTGGACGATGTGGTGAAAACCGCTGTTATCCGCAATACAAGAGGGTCATGGTCGAAATCCTTTAAAAAGGGTGGATAGACATGGAAAGTATGACTTTAAAATGCCCGATTACCGTTAAGGCCAAAGTAACCGAACAGCTGAAGAAGCAACTGGCTGCTGAGATTCAGGAAGCCTTGAAAAAGGCGGATATGGAACTGCAGCAGATCGACTTTCACGCCAAACGGGTGATGACCGAGCAGGCCAAGCTGGATGCCCAGGGGCTCACCGCTCTCAGGCAGCAGATTGAAGCCGAGAAGCAAAAACGCTTTGAATTCAAGACGCATATGACCGAGCGGCTGAAAGAAACGGCGCAGCTGGAAATCGGCGCCGAAATCGTTCAGGGCAACATGGAAAGGTTTATCACCATCAATGTTGGTGACGACCTTCACAAAATCATGGCAGCCGAAATTCTGCTCGAAGACGGCAAGGTCATTGCCTTCCGTTCTTAGATCATGAGCGACGACAGCTTAATCATCATTGGTAAAATTGTTGCCCCGCACGGCGTGCGGGGTGACATTCGTGTTATTCCGCTCACCGATTTCCCCAGCCGCTTCCACCGGCTGACGCAGGTGGTGCTGGATGACGGGAAAGCCCTGACCGTCAAAGACGTCCGTACTTATCAGCAGCAGATTCTCCTCAAATTCGAGGGACTGGACGACCGTACCGCCGTTGAACCGCTGAAGGGAAAACTGATAAAAATCACCAAGGACCAACTGGTGAAACTGCCGGAAGGCCATTACTTCATATTCGATATCATTGGCCTTTCCGTCTTCGACGATTCCGGTGCCTTTCTCGGTGTTGTCACCGACGTTCTGGCCACCGGCAGCAATGATGTCTATATCGCCGAGCGGGAAGGCGCCAAGCCGCTGCTCATCCCTGCCATCAAGGATGTGGTCAAAGACATCGACGTGCCCGGCGGCCGGATGATTGTCACTATACAGGAAGAATGGGAATAGCTATGCGTATCGACATTGTTTCCCTGTTCCCGGAGATGTTCGCAGGCCCCTTTGGCCACAGCATCATCAAACGGGCCGCAGACGCCGGCCGGCTGACCATCGAAATCACTAATCCCCGCGATTTCGCTTTCGACAAGCACCGGATCGTCGACGATTCCCCGTTTGGCGGCGGCTGCGGCATGGTGATGAAACCTGAACCGGTGTTTTTGGCGGTTCGGAGCCTGACTACCGATCCAGCTATCCGCCGGCGCGTCGTTTTGACCTGTCCCGGCGGCAGCCGTTTTGACCAGGCCAAGGCCCGGGAACTGGCCGGCTATGATCAGCTGATTCTGATCTGCGGCCACTACGAAGGGATTGACGAACGGGTCAGACTTCATCTTGTGGATGAGGCACTCTCCATCGGCGACTACGTGCTGACCGGCGGCGAACTGCCGGCAATGGTCATGGCGGACGCCGTGGCCAGGATGATCCCCGGCGTGCTTGGCGCAGCCGGTGGGGCTGAAGAGGACTCTTTTTACCATGGCCTGCTGGAATATCCCCAATACACCCGTCCCCGTGTTTTCGAGGACTGGGAAGTCCCTGAAGTGCTGCTGTCCGGCGACCATGCCAAAATCGCCCGCTGGCGGCGTAAACAATCCATCAAGAATACCCTCCGGCGGCGGCCCGACCTTCTGAATGCTGTTACCCTCAGCCCGGAAGACAGGCAGTTGCTGGCCGAAATACAGGAAGAACAGGCGGGGGAAGAACCGTGACAGCACCCGTATATCTCGGACTATTGCACCATCCGATCTACAACAAAAACAACGAGGTGATCGCCACCGCGATCACCAATTTTGACGTTCATGATATCGCCCGGACGGCCCGCACCTACGATATCAAGCGCTACTTCATCATTCACCCTCTGGAAACCCAGGCGGCGCTGGTTCGGGAAATGCTGGAATACTGGCGGGACGGTTTCGGCGGCGAATACAACCCTGACCGACGCGACGCCTTCTCAATCCTTGAGCTTGTCAGCGATATCGCCGCTACCGTCGCAGCCATCGAACGAGAGGAAGGTCGCGCTCCTATCATTGTCACCACAGATGCCCGCAAGTACGAAAACACTGTCAGCTATCACCGGCTGCGCGACCTGATCGAAAGCGACCCGCGACCGTGCCTGCTGCTTTTCGGCACCGGCTGGGGCATTGAAAAAGAGGTCATGGCCAGCTTCGATTACATTCTTGAGCCGATTTACGGCCGAGGTGATTATAACCATCTGCCGGTGCGGGCAGCTGTCGCCGTCATATTGGACCGACTGCTGGGCAGCCAGTGGTGGCGGCCATAAAGCAGCGTATTTTTAGTTGTGTTTTGGGAAAACATATGGTATAATCCATCATGTGTAAAACGGACGGTCCGCTGCCGGTCCCGGTACGAACGTCTAGTATGAGGAGGAACTCCCATGGATATAGTTAAGACTCTGGAACTCGAGCAGCTTAGAAACGATATTCCTTCGTTCAAACCAGGCGACACCGTTCGTGTCCATGTCAAGGTTGTGGAAGGAACCCGCGAGCGGATCCAGGTTTTCGAAGGTGTTGTAATCAAACGGCAGGGAGCCAGCGCCCGCGAGACGTTCACCGTAAGACGGGTATCCTACGGCATCGGCGTAGAACGGACCTTTCCCGTGCATTCCCCGCGTCTGGACAAAATCGAGGTAATGCGCCGGGGCGTTGTCCGTCGGGCCAAGCTCTATTATTTGCGCAACCTTACCGGTAAAGCGGCTCGTATCAAAGAAAAACGCTAGTCCGGCCAAGGACCCGGGCTTTTTCAGCGGCCTGAGGGACTGTACGCAGTCCCTTTTCTTCATTCGGCAGGAGGAATACAATTGGACAAAACAACCCTCGGTGAAGAAATCAAAGATTGGGTCATATCGATTCTTATCGCTGTTGTCCTTGCTTTTTTCATCCGTTACTACATCGTCGAACTATATATGGTGGAAGGCCCTTCCATGCGCCCCACGCTGCTTAACGGCGAGCGCCTGGTAGTAAACAAGTTCATCTACCGTTTTAAAACGCCCCAGCGCGGCGATGTGCTGGTATTCCGCTATCCACGGGACCCCAGCCGCGATTTCATCAAACGGGTCATCGCCATACCGGGTGACACAATAGAAATGAAGGACGGCCGGATTTTCCTGAACGGTCAGCTATTGAACGAACCCTTTATCCTGGAGCGAACCCGCGGCTCGTTCCCGCTCAAAGAAGTTCCTGAGGGCCATCTGTTCGTCATGGGCGACAACCGCAACAATTCCGAAGACAGCCGTTTTCCTGACGTCGGATTCGTCCCGTTTGAACTGGTCAAAGGAAAAGCGGTAGTTGTTTTCTGGCCGCTCGACCAGATGAAAACCCTTCCGTAATCTCTGCCGGCAGGTGAGGCCTAGTCCTCATCTGCCCTTTTGTTTGTGGCGACAGCCGCCTCAGCAAGTTATCCTGCCTTATTCGGAGTCAAAGTGGGTGACGATCATGCATATCAATTGGTATCCCGGGCACATGGCCAAAGCCCGGCGAATGATAATCGAACAAATCAAACTGGTCGATGTGGTAATTGAGCTGCTTGACGCCAGGATCCCGCAGAGCAGCGCCAACCCGGTAATTGATGCTGTTGTAGCCGCCAAACCGAGGGTGGTGGTCCTGAACAAGGCCGATCTGGCCGAAGCCGTCTGGACAGAACGCTGGCTGGCTCATTTCCAGGCCCTGGGGCGTCCCGCCATAGCCGTGGAGACCATCAGCGGCGCCGGAACAAAGCTTCTGACCAGCCGGGTGGAAGCCGCCGCCAGAGAAAAAATGGCCCGCCTCTCCGCAAAAGGCATACTGCCCAGGGCGGTCCGGGCAATGATTCTCGGTATCCCCAATGTCGGTAAATCCTCGCTGATCAACCGGCTGCTGGGCACGGCTACCGTCCGCACCGGCGACAAGCCCGGTGTTACCCGCGGCCAGCAGTGGCTGAAAGTCGGCAAGAATCTCGAACTTCTCGACACCCCCGGTGTCCTGTGGCCCAAACTGGAAGACCAGGAAGTGGCCTTCAAACTTGCCATAACCAGTGCCATCAGCGACGACGCCTTCGACCTGGAAGACGTCGCGACCCGCTTGCTCATCCTTCTGCGCGAAAGCTACTCCGACCGTTTAACCGAACGGTTTAAATTGGACAATCCTCTGCCGGAAGCCCCGGATGAACTGCTTGACCGCATCGGCGAGCGGCGGGGCTGCCTTCGCGGCGGTGGCCAGATCGACCGGGAAAGGGCCCGGCGACTGCTCCTCGCTGAATTCCGCGAAGGAAAAATGGGGCGTTTCACCCTTGATTATCCCCTCACAAACTAGCCTGGCCAGCCCCATTCGTATGTTTTTTACAGCAAAACCCGGCTTAAGCCGGGTTTTGTATAATTTTACCCATCCCGGCAGCAGGGATTTTATGGTTACTGGCAGAATATCATATGAACTATTATTTTCTCGGCCACAAAGGAGACAAGAAATGGGTCTTCTAAGCATTGCCAGCATAGCGGCCCTGCTTGCCGCCCCCGAAGCCGCTCCCGAACTTATCGAAAGCCTCAGCGCCGACCCGCGGGACGCGGTTGCCAGACTACTGGCCAAACGCGCAAGACGCCTTCAGGCCGAGGCGAGGGAAGAGCAGCGTCTTGCTGCCTTGCACCTGCATGAAACCGAACTCCTGTCTCAGGGCCACCGGTTTATCGCCGGTGTCGACGAAGCCGGGCGCGGTCCGCTGGCCGGCCCTGTAGTGGTCGCCGCCGTGATACTGCCCCCTGGCTGCCGCCTGCCGGGGCTGGATGATTCCAAGAAACTTTCGCCTCAGCAGCGGGAAAACCTTTACACCGCCGTCACAAGCGCTGCCCTGGCCGTCCGCCATGTTGTCATCGACCACGCCCGGATCGACCGGCTGAATATCTATCAAGCCACCCTGGAGGGCATGTACCAGGCCCTGGCCGCACTCCGGCCCCTGCCTGACGCCGCCCTGATCGACGCCATGCCGCTCCGGCGGCTGACCATACCATGCCGCTCCCTTATTCATGGCGACTCGCTCTCGGCGTCCATCGCCGCAGCTTCCGTAATCGCCAAAGTCGAACGGGACAGGATTATGGAAGACCTCGACAAAACCTATCCGGACTATGGCTTTGCCCGCCACAAAGGATACGCCACCCCGGAACACCTTGGCGCTTTGAATCAGTATGGACCCTGCCCGATTCACCGGAAAAGTTTTGCTCCGGTAAAAACATGGGGGGCATTGTTTAGTGAAGATCAATAATTTTTCCCTCGACCAGGCTGTCGCTGTCACCAACTCCCTGCAGGGCAAGCCCTCAAATCCGGCTCCTTCCGGGCTGGCTGACGCCGCCGAGACGGCAGTCCAGTTCATGTTCGACACTCAGGTCAAAAATATCCTGACCCAACTTACCAAGATGCTGAGCCAGCAAGCCTCGACCCTGATGGAACTCCCGGCACCGGTGGCCGACGAAGTCAAACAGCTTCTGCGCGAGCCGCTGGTCGGCGAACAGGTAGTAGCCAAAGGGCTTACCGGCATGCTTCAGGGACAGAAAAGCGTCTCGCGGAACCTGGCGTCCTTTGCCGCGATCTTGAATGACGCCGCCGTTATCAAGGAGCAGTTTCCCACCGGACTGACAAAGACATGGTCCGGCCTGATCGCTCAATTTGAAGATCAAATCAGCCAACTTGACTCAGATATCGGTAAATCCCTGCTGGCTCTGGCTACCGAACTCACCGACAATCCCACCCCGTTCACCGACGCGTCGGCTGTCCTTCAGCAAGCAGGTCGCGCTTTACTGGACATCCTGCCCCGGGACCAATATACCATCCCCAAACAAGAGTTTCTGACTAAGTTGCCTGTTCTTCTGCAAACGCTGGTCTATGACTTCCAGGAGGGACTGACGAAGCTTCCCTTGCCTCCGCTGGAGCAGGAAATGCTTACTTCCAGCCTTCGCCAGGTTGTCCAGCAACTCATGCAGGAACTGGCTCAGCCGCTGCCCTCGGCGGCGGCCAAAGGGGAAACCCCGACCTTTGTCAGCCTGCCGTCGATTGTCGACGACATTATTGCCCACTTTGAAAATCAGTTGATCAAACTTGACGCAACCTTCGAAAAAGATGTACTGATCACCAACCTGCGGCAGATTCTCGGCCAGTTGACCGAGAACCTCGGCGATGACGACAAAGCGGTACTGACCCGTCTGGCTGACCAGCTATCGGAGCGGACTCCGGAAAAGCTCCTGACCGCTGCGACTCTCCACAATTTGCCGGAACTGAGAGAAGTCTGGGTGCTCGACAGGATGGCGGCCAGCCGCCAATGGCTCCAGCTCCCTTTGGACAGCTTGCGCGAGGCCGGTCAAAACTTGCGGGACATGAATACCGTCATCCCCAAGCACGCCGACATGCCGCCCGACGCCTCGCCGGCCCGCTCGTCCTTTAATCTGGCTGTTCCGCTGTATTTTGGTGAAGAAAAACGAGCCTATCCGGCCTACATCCATATCTTCCAGGACCGGGAGAACGCCTCGCAGACCGCGGACGGCTCCACGCCGGAGACCTGGCTTCGACTGTGCCTGTCCACCGAGAATGTCGGTGTAGTCGATATGGTGTTCCATGTTTACGGTCAGAACCAGCTCAATATCCGGATCAATTTCAGCGATACCGCCACAGCAGACCGGTTCAAGGTTCATGTCGACGATATCCGCGGCGAATTCCATGATTCACCGCTGCAACTCGCCGATTTCACCGTTAATCCGGTCCCGAGCGACGGTTCGTCATAAACCGGGCCAAGGAGGTCGTCATGCCTAACGGGGAAGAAAAAAAACAGGCGGTTGCCATCAAATACGAGCCGGATCGTCATCAAGCCCCGCTGGTGGTTGCCAAGGGGCAGGGAATCATCGCCGATCAGATTCTGGCAGCGGCAAAGCAGCACGCTGTGCCTATCTACCAGAATAAGACCCTGGCCGGGATGCTGATGGCCGTGCAGCTCGACAGTCAGATTCCGCCTGAACTATACCAGGCGGTGGCCGGGGTACTGGCCTATATCTACCGCCTGGATCAAACCGGTCCCAGACGGTAACTTTGGAGGTATGGAATGCGCCGTATTCTGTTGGAAAACGTAGCGGCAGGAATGAAGCTCGCCCGGCCGCTATACAGCGCCGAGGGCAAAATACTGCTGAATGCAGGACTTGATCTGAAGGAACGCTACATCGAACGCCTGCGGGAACTGGATATTACCTACATATATATAGAGGATGATCTCACCGCCGACATTGACGTACCTGACGTCGTAAGCGAAAAATCACGCCTTGAAGCGATTACCGCTACCAAAACCATCATGGAAGATCTCAAAGTCGGTAAAAAGGTCGACGCCTCCCGGGCCAAAAAGATCGTCAACAGCCTTGTCGACGAATTATGCCGCAACAGCGGTGTCCTGGTCAACTTCACGGACATGCGCACCCGCAGCGACTATCTGTTCGGACACTCGGTCAATGTCTGCATTCTGGCGGTTATGACCGGCATAAGCCTCGATTACGACGAACTTCGCCTGCGGGATCTCGGCGTCGGCGCCATGCTCCACGATGTCGGAAAAACTGAACTGCCCCCCGAACTTCTCAACAAAAAGGGCCGCCTCACCGCCAGCGAAATCGTCGACGCCCGCAGCCACTGCGAACTGGGTTTCGAAATCCTGCGCCAGAACCCTGACATCAGCCTGATGTCGGCGCACTGCGCCTACCAGCATCACGAACGCTACGACGGCAGCGGTTACCCCCGCAACCTCAAAAGCCGGGATATCCATGAATTCGCCCAGATCGTAGCCCTGGCCGACGTCTATGACGCGCTGACCACCGACGCTACCTATCGCCAGGCCGTACCTGTCTACGAAGCCCTCGCCATCATCTCCAAAGCCGCAGGAACCTACTTTGAATCCGGCCTTGTCGACCATTTCACCGCCAACATCGCCATCTATCCCATCGGCTCGGTGGTAAGGCTGAATACCAACGAAATCGGCGTGGTTGTCGATATTTCCAAGGAATTCAAGAACAAACCCGTGGTGCGGATTATCATGGACGCAGAGCAGCAGCGGTCCAACAAGCTCGTAGAAATCGACCTGTCGAAGAATCCCAGGTTGTACATCGCCGACGTCGTCGAACGCTGAAAAGACGGGAGGTGGGGCTTGCCGTGGGGAATATCGCCTTTGGCGGCGCTGGTGAACAGATAGCGGCCGATTTCCTCCTGCAGGCCGGCTATCAGCTTTTGGCGCGCAACTATCGCGCCAAAACCGGTGAAATCGATATCATCGCCCAGAAAAACGGCACCATCGCCTTCGTCGAGGTCAAGACCAGAAGCAACTACAACTTCGGCTCGCCGGCCGAAGCCGTGACCTATATAAAACAGCGCAAGATCATCAGCACGGCGCTGAACTATTTAAAATCGTCCGCCGGCACCGACAAGCCTTTCCGCTTCGACATCATCGAAGTTCTCTTGAAACCGGCGCCCGGCGCCAAAGCGGAGTGTAACCATATCGTCAACGCCTTCGGCAACTGAAACTATTTTCTATACCTATCCAGCCTATTCCAATCCATTGTCATTCCACCGTCTGCAGCATGCTGATTCCAGCCAATACTTGCGTACGGGGGGGATTTTTTTGTTTGCACAGACTTTTGGCTCAACAGCGCTGGGAATCAACGGCTCCCTGATCACCGTCGAGGTCGACATCGCCAACGGCATTCCGGCTCTGGACATCGTCGGTCTGCCTGACACCGCCGTCAAAGAATCGAAGGAGCGGGTCCGGGCGGCAATCAAAAACGCCGGTTTCGAGTTTCCTCTGCGCCGCATAACTGTGAACCTCGCCCCGGCCGACATGAAGAAGGACGGCTCGGGCCTCGACCTGCCCATCGCCCTGGGCATCCTGGCCGCCAGCGGACAAATCGATCCGTTGGAATGCAAGCCTCATGTATTTGTCGGCGAACTATCCCTGGAAGGAAAGCTGCGCGGCATATCAGGCATCCTGCCGATGGCCATCGGTGTTGTCGAACAGGGCAAGACAAGCCTGTTCGTATCGCCGGACAATGCCCAGGAGGCCCTGTTTGCCGGTCGCCTGACCGTCTATGCCCCGCCGACCCTCCAGGACGCCGTGGCCCATCTGCGGGGCGAAACACCGCTGACGCCGGCACAAAAGCAGACCGTCAGCCAGGCGCCGCCTTCCGGCGGCGAAGATCTGGCCGAAGTCCAGGGGCAGCTGGCCGCCAAACGGGCCCTGGAAATCGCTGCCGCCGGCGGTCACAATATCCTGATGGTCGGACCGCCCGGCTCCGGCAAAACCATGCTGGCCCGTCGACTGCCCTCAATCCTGCCGGCTATGACCGAGCAGGAGGCCCTCGAAGTCACCAAAATCTACAGTATCGCCGGCCTGATGAAAAGCAGCTCCGGCCTTGTCACCGCCCGGCCCTTTCGCAACCCTCATCACACCGTCTCCGACGCCGGGATGATCGGGGGAGGCCGGATGCCAAAGCCGGGTGAAGTCACCCTCAGCCACAACGGGGTTCTTTTTCTCGACGAACTGCCGGAATTCCCCCGGCCGATCCTCGAAGTTCTGCGCCAGCCGCTGGAAGACGGCGAAGTGACCATATCCCGGGTCAGCGCCTCGCTGTCCTATCCCGCCAAGTTTATGCTGATTGCCGCGATGAATCCCTGGCCGTGCGTGAAACACATTTGTTAAAGGTATAATGTATCGTAACCTTGGCAATAGGCTTCTCCAGATCATTGAAGGTGGTATCTATGACGACTTTATCAACAAGTGTTTTGATAATTTCGCGTTTCTCTTCAAAGGACGGATTTCCGTTCTTTATTTTATTATTCAGCTCTTCGAGGTATGTCTTTGCATCTTCAAGATGATTATTTGACGATTCCTTGTCTTCTAATTCGCATTGAAGGGAAGAGAGCCGCTCAACCAAAATAGAATTTTCTTCATTGATCTTCTTAAGTTGTATTTCGACATCGTTGAAGTTTATGAGTTCCTTACGAAATAAATCAAGGATGGATTGTTTCTCAGCAGCTTTCGATTCAATTGTACTTTTAATAATTTCCATTTCCCTGGAGATGTTTGTTTTCTTGACTTCGCGATCAGCTTTCGATTGATGAATCAGTCTTACGGTTTTGGTCGGCGTTTTAATAAATTTGACACAGTCAGACCAGACTATTTTCTCAATCCAGTCTGCGGGAATATTTTTCGATCGGCACTTTCCTTGTAGCGGACCTCGATAATTGATCTTACCATTACAGACATAATATCGCTTATGCGGCTTGAAGTAAGTTCCACTATACGTCAAAGAGCACGCTCTACACTTGATTAAACCCCGCAATAGATAATTGTGCTTCGAATTACGAAGTGATTCCAACTGGTTTTCGTGTAGGATTGTCTGGGCTAAATTCCAAATCTCTTCTGTTACGATAGCGGGCACTTGTCGCTCAATGATTTCCCTATTAGGCTTATTGCTGCGTTTGCCGTACCGGTGGATTCCCTTATATGTTTCATTAACGATCATATTTCGTACCCGGCCGGGGAGCCACATTCCGGACGTGTTTTGTTTTCTCTTGCCCTTTGTAACTTGCCGTCCGTCTTTAACGTAGGAAGGGGGGATCCCAAGAGCGTTTAAATTGTCGGCGATTTTAATCGTGGATAGTTTCTGTTCAGTTGTTAATCTATAAATCATCCGGACCACATCGGCTTCGCTAAGCAAAGTGTTAGGAAGCGGGGCTTCGCTGACTGCTAGAAATTTATCATCGTTAACATAGTAGCCGTAAGGAACTATACCGCCTAGCCATTGGCCTTGCCGTGCGCAACGATTTGACCCCAGCCAAGTGTTCTGCAGGATCGTTTCTCTGTCATAGTCGGCGACGCCGGCCAGCATGGTAAGCATAAAACGTCCAGCTGGATTACTGGTGTCAAATGGCTCTGTCATACTTTTTACCGATATTCCGTAGGATTCAATATCGAAGACAGAATTTAAGATGATCCTGGCGACTCGGCCGATCCGGTTCAGTTTGTATACGAAGACAGATTCAAACTTCTTGTTTTTGGCATCCTCTAATAAGCGCTTGCCTTCAGGCCTTTCGCCCAAATGATATTTGCCAGTTACGCCGTCTTCTTTATACCATTCAACAATATTGTAATCATGCAGGTCACAATATTTCGCAGCAAACTCGATTTGACTTTCGATGGTTCCGCGGTCAGCTTGGTCTTCCGTAGAAACTCGGCAATAGATAGCGACATTCATATAACGTTATCTCTCCTAATAAACGCACTGTGGCTGCGTAGGAAGCCACGAGAAGCAAATTTTGATATTGGTGGATGGTGTTGTCTCTCCCCTAAGCCTATTATAGTGCTGAGAATCCTAACCGATAAAGAAGGAAAGTACGCAGATGTATGCGAAAAGC
>JARLHY010000053.1 GCA_031292015.1 Negativicutes bacterium
CGCTTTGCCAGCTCTTCCAGCCAGATGTCCAGCCGCTCGGCGTCAAATACCACGTTGGTTTGGAAGAACTGCGCCCGGGCGTTGACCTTCTTGTGCTCCCGGATGGCCTGGAATTTGGGCTCCGAGGCAAACGGCGAGGCCGCTGCACCCATGAAGTACTTGGGGCGAAACTTGATCTCACGCCAATCAAAATAGCGGTGTTCGACCCCCATCCGCCGCAGAATCCACAACATTTGCACCGAATCCAGATCGAAGGTGTCCATCCGCCCGCGCGGGCCCGGCGCCAGTTTCATACTGTCGCCGGTCAGGCACAGCACATTGCGGATACCCAGAGCATTCGATCCCAAAACGTCCGCCTGCAGGCCCACCCGGTTGTGGTCTCGCGCCGTTAGCTGAAAGACCGGTTCCGCTCCGTGTTGGGCAGCCAGCGTGCTGCAGGCCAGCGACGACATGCGCGGCGTGGCCGAGGCGTTGTCGGTAAAGTTGACCGCCGTCACGTACGGCTTGAGCAGCTCGATATTGTTGCCCAGTTTGTTGGTCGAGACCGTCTGCGGCGGCTGGATCTCAGCCGTGACCACAAACTCCCCGGCTTTGAGACGGCGTTCCAGGTTCGAGACCGGCTCGGCATACTGCGGGGCGTGGTATTCGGCATCGCCCTGCCACCACTCTGGCTGGCGCACCGGTCGGAAAATGCCGTCCCAGGTGCTGGCCATTTTCTGCTTGTCCAGTGAGAGAAAACCGCTCATCACCTTGCCCAGTCCATTTTTCCTGGCCTGCTCGAACAGACCGGCCACCTGTTCACCGCCCACCATCTCCCAATCCAGGGGCGGCAGCACTTCCAGCAGCAGCTCCTGGCGGTTCATCTTGAAGGCCCGCTCGTAGATCTTGTACCAGATGCAGGGACGGGTTTCGTCGACGTAGCAGCGTTCGGAGGTGGAGCCCCCGCACGGTCCGTTGCGCAGGCCTTTGGGACAGTTCATCGGGCAGATGAAGGCGGTCTCTTGCAAGAGGCAGTTACCGCACTGCCGGCAGCCCCAGATGGGGCCTTTAACCAGCAGCTCCGCCTCTTCCAACACCCGGTTGATAAAGGTTTCGTGTCTGAAGGGATAGTAGGTTGGCTGCCAGCGGCGGCCGGGGGTCAAAATGGGCATGCGATGATACTCCTATATTGTGTCATTGCGAGACCTGTCGCTTTTCAGGTCACATTTGCGCCAGCTCTATCGGCGCATTTGCGCCAGCTCGATCGGCGAAGCGATCTCCACCACGGAGCCTTCGGAAGAGAAAGCAGAGAAAGAGCTTTTTATAAAAAACTCCGTGACCTCAGTGTTCTCAGTGGTGCATATTCCGTAGTGCAATTGCCGTGGGAAAATTTGGGATGTAAAAGTAAACTGGGGTCAGGACAATGCCTGGCCCCAGCGGGGAAATAATCTAGAACAGACCTAACACCTTGCCGGTTTCCAGGTCCAGGTCTACGTCGTAGAACACTGGGCGGGTGGGCAAACCGGGCATGGTGCGCATCTCGCCGCACAGGGGGTACAGGAAACCCGCCCCCACACTGGCGCGGATATCGCGGATGGGGATGCGGAAGCCGCTCGGTGCGCCCTTGATGTTCGGGTCGGTGGTAAATGACAGGTGAGTCTTGGCCATGCAAATGGGCAGTTTGTCAAAGCCCAGTTTGGTATACAGGGCAATTTTCTCGGCGGCCTCGGGCGAAATATCGATGCCGTCTGCGCCGTAGATCTCTTTGCTGATGATCTCCAGCTTCTGTGCGATCGTCAGATCCAACGGGTACAGGAATTTGAAATGGGTAGGCTGTTCGGCAGCTTTTACCACCGCCTCAGCCAGCTTCAGCGCACCGGCGCCGCCATCGGCCCAATGGGTGGAGACGACCGCATCCATAGCGCCGGCCGCCAGGGCGGCTTTGCGCACCAGCTCAACCTCTGCCGGGGTGTCTGTGGCAAAGGAATTGACCGCCACCACCACGTTGACGCCGTATTTCAGGGCGTTCTTGATGTGGCGTTCCATATTCGGCAGACCGGCCTGCAGCAGGGTCAGGTTCTCATCGGTATATTCGGAAGCCAGGGGTTTTCCAGCCACCACCCTCGGCCCGCCGCCGTGCATTTTGAGCGCCCGCACGGTCGCAACCATCACCACCACCGAGGGGATTAAGCCTGAATAACGGCACTTGATGTCGAAGAATTTCTCCATGCCGATATCCGCACCGAAGCCGCTCTCCGTCACCACGTAGCCATCCGGCCCAACCAGCTTTAGCGCAATGCGGTCGGCTAAAATGGAGGATTGGCCATGGGCAATGTTGGCAAACGGGCCGGCGTGCACCAGGGCGGGCGTGCCTTCCAGGGTCTGCATCAGATTGGGTTTAATGGCGTCCTTCATCAGGACGGTCAAGGCCCCCGCCACACCCAGGTCTTCGCTGGTGATGGCTTCACCTTTGTGGTTGGTGCCAATCACCATGGCCCCCAGCCGCTCGCGCATATCGGCCAGGCTGGTGGTGAGGGCTAAAATAGCCATGATCTCGCTGGCCACGGTGATATCGAAGCCGGTGCGATGCGTGCGGCCCTTTTCCTCAGGCCCCAAACCGGTTTCGATCTCGCGCAGATAGCGGTCGTTGGTGTCCATCACCCGCCGCCAGGTCACTGAGGCGGGATCGATATCCAGTCGGGCAAAGCGACTGCGCTCTTCAGGGGTTAATTGGCTGGGATCGCTCTTGTCAATACCCAGTTTCTTCAGGCGCCGCAGCATGGACGGCGAGAATTTGCGCTGGCCCTTCTTATCGGCCGGGCAAAGCGCATTGAACAGCTTCTCGTCATCGGTTACGTCGGTTTCGTGGAACATACGCGCATCGATGGCGGCCGCCAGCAAGTTGTTGGCAGCGGTGATGGCGTGGATGTCGCCGGTCAGGTGCAGGTTAAAATCTTCCATCGGGATAATCTGGCTGTAACCGCCGCCTGCCGCCCCGCCTTTGATGCCAAAGGTAGGTCCCTGGCTGGGTTGCCGGATGCAGGTGAAGACCTTCTTACCGAGGCAGGCGCCTAACGCCTGGCTCAATCCGACCGTGGTAGTGGTCTTGCCTTCGCCCAGGGGGGTAGGAGTAATGGCGGTCACGTCGATGTATTTGCCATCCGGCACGTTCTTGAGACGTTCCAGGATATCCAGTTTTACTTTAGCCTTGTGCGGACCGTAAAACTCCAGCTCATCCGGCAAGATGCCCGCTTCCTCAGCTACTTGAGCGATGGGCTTGATCTCCGACGATTGCGCAATATCAATATCTGAAGGGACCGGGCGAACAAGTTTCAACCGGGTGGGGACGAATTGCCTTGCCATAGGGCCTCCTTGGGGAATATAATCTTTGTGATTATATATACAGTAATGTATAATTGTCAATAGCCTTGACAGCTGATCTATAGAAGTTACACAGTATTAGCTTTCCCACCTATACTTATATATATAAGTCAGAAATTATTACTATAAAAATGACCGATCTCAACCCGCAAGACGCCTTCGGCTACCAATTGATTGACTTATTTGCCAATCTCAACGAGAATGCAGTGCTTGAGATGGTCAAGCAGCGTCTTGACGCCGGCCATGACCCTATCGAGATCATCGAAGACTGCAACGAAGGCATGCGCAAGGTCGGCGAGCAGTATGCGCAGGGCAGCTATTATATTTCCGGGTTGATCATGTCCGGTGAAATTTTTCGAGAGGTGATGGAGCTGGTGCAGCCGCTCTTGCAGGAGCGTTTCCACGGCCGGTCATTGGGAAAAATATTATTGGGCACGGTGGCGGGCGATATCCACGATGTGGGTAAAAACATTGCCGGGATGATGCTTTCCTGTCACGGTTTTGCGGTGATCGACCTGGGCATCGACGTGCCGGACGTGGAGTTCGCCAAAAAAGCGGTCGAGCTCAAGCCGGATATCGTCGGGCTGTCGGGGCTGATCACCTCTTCCTTCGAGAGCATGAAAAGTACCACCATCGCGCTGCGCTCCGTCTCAAAAATCTACGCACTCAATTTTCCCATTGTGATCGGCGGGGGTATCCTGGATGATGAAGTCTGCCGCTACACCGGCGCAGATTATTGGGTTACAGACGTCATGAAGGGCGTGCAGCTGTGCGAGGGCCTCATAAAGAATAAGCCGGTTTCTTAGACGCTCGCCGGCGCAAATCCACCACAAAAGCAATAATGGCAATTACAATAGCGACCGTGACGCCCAGGGCGGCGGCGTGGAAGGCCCCCTGGGTACCTGCCACAACCGCAAAGGCAGGCGCAGTGGTGATATCGCTGCTGCCCGGGAGGCCAGCGCTCGACATGACCTGGGCGCTAAACAGCACCCCCATCAACGGCAGGCCGGTGGTCTGGCCGATCAAACGCGTCAGGGTCAATAAACCCGAGGTAATGCCCAGGCGCTCCCTGGGCACCGCCCCCATGATGGCCGAGTTATTCGGGGACATGAATAATCCCATCCCAATGCCAATCGGCACCATGTGCAGAACAAAACCGACCTGGCCGGTCTCGAGCCGCAAGGCGCCCAGGGTCATGCAGCCAAGGGCGACTACCGACAGCCCGACGATACTGCTGATGCGCGAGCCAAAGCGGTCGGAAAGCACACCCGAGAGCGGGGCCACGATCGCCAGGCCAAGGGGATCGATCATCATCAGAATGCCCACCGTCAGGGTCGAGTAATTCTTGACCAGCTCCAGGTAATACGGCAGTATGAACAACCCGGCCAGCACACTGGAGACCAGCAGCCCCATCAGCAGGTTGAGATCGAATAAAAAGTTGCGAAACAGGCTGAAATCGATCATGGGATGCGTCATACGTCGTTCAACCAGCACAAAGATCACCAGACCCACCAGCCCAAATCCCAATAAGATTAGCACGGGCGGATATATAAAGCCATGGTCCTGTCCAAGCGTCATGGCCAGGGCGTAAGCCCCCAAGGCCACGAACAAGATCACCGCTCCAGCCAGGTCGAAACGCTGCTGCGTATCATGCGCCGGCAGGATCGGGACAAACCGCAGGACAAAGATCAGGCTGACTATCCCGATCGGCACATTGACCAGGAAAATCCAATGCCAACCGACCGTCCCAATGATCAAACCACCCAGGGGCGGGCCGGCGGCAATGCCGATCGCTAAAATGCTGCCCAAA
>JARLHY010000005.1 GCA_031292015.1 Negativicutes bacterium
TCATTCAGGCCGAAGATCGGGCTGTTGACGCTGTTGTTGATGAGCACTACTTCAGTTTCGAGGAAGCGAACCTCGTTTTTGATCTCATTCAGGCCGAAGATCGGGCTGTTGACGCTGTTGTTGATGAGCACTACTTCAGTTTCGAGGAAGCGAACCTCGTTTTTGATCTCATTCAGGCCGAAGATCGGGCTGTTAACCGTATTGTTTATGACCAGCACTTCAAATTCGATGCAGCGGACTTCTTCCTTGATCTCTTCCAAACCGAAACATGGGTCGGTCAGCAGTTTTTCGATGCAGCGGATTTCTTTTTTGATTTCTTCGAGACCGAAGCGGGGATTGGTCACGGTTTTTTGGATACAACGGACTTCTTCTTTAATTTCCTCGAGGCCGAAACGGGGATTGGTCAGGATTTTCTCGATCCGGCCAATGTTGCCGAGCAGCAGGCAGGTAAATACCTGAAGCTGGTGTGAGGTACTGGGCCTTAGACGCAGAAACTCCAGCACCTCTTCCGCGGTGAATTTGATTCGCTTTACGCACTCAGCGATACGAATTACATCGCGGCTGTTAACTCCGTGCTCATGCTCATGAATTTCATGCTCATGCTCATGGAATTCATGCTTGTGCTCGTGGTGACACACGTCACATTCGTGCTTATGTTCGTGGTGGCACACGTCACATTCGTGCTTGTGTTCATGGTGGCACACGTCACATTCGTGCTTGTGTTCATGGTGGCACACGTCACATTCGTGCTTATGCTTGTGGTGGCACACGTCACATTCGGGTTTATGCTTATGGTGGCATACATCACATTCGTGCTTATGCTCCTGGTGGCATATGTCGCACCAGCGGCTGGATTTGGCTTTATTGCGCGGGTCGTCCACCTTAATCCTCCTTTTATAATTATTCACTGTATCATATGTCACCCTGGTACCAAGCGTGAAGAGTTATGTTATGCAGACGCTGCCTGCATAACGGAGAAAACCGCCCGGTTGACCGGGCGGTCACATCTACGGTATGGTATTGCCGATGAGCGGCAGAAAATCGGCAGCTTTAACCTGGGTCGCGCTGAGTTTCGCGGCAACTGCAAATTGAATTGCCGACGGGTACAAGCCTGCTACCGAGTTGAGTATTTGTATTTCGAATTGGTCAACTCCTACAAGGGGAATGCCACCGGCATTGTCAGTATTATTGGAGCAATGTGCCGGGATTGTGAGGTTGCCGTTGAATAGATTGTTCTCCGGGCAGACCCCGGTGTTGAGAACCCTTACTCGTACCGTCTGCGTTGAGGACGTGTTATTCAGGACGGTTACCCGCAGCGACGTGGCGGTTGTGTCGGTAGATAATGAGCCTGAGGTCGAATTAGGATTGAAGGTAAGGCCGACAATCGGGCTGCTGACGGCGTTGTTGATTTGGGAGACTTGGGCGGACGACAGGGCGAGCTGCCCCAAAACAGCCAGGCTGTTGACAGTGTTGTTAATCAGAATAACCTCGGCCTTGATCTCGTTGAGCCCTACAATGCGGTTGCTCACAACATTGTTGATTTGGGAGACCTGAGCGGAAGACAGGGCTAGCTGAGCCAAAACAGCCAGACTGTTGACGGTGTTGTTAATCAGAACAACCTCGGCCTTGATTTCATTCAGACCTACAATTGGACTGCTGATCGCGTTGTTGATGACGATAATCTCGGCCTTGATCTCGTTGAGTCCTACAATCGGGCTGCTGATGGCATTGTTGATGACGATGATCTCGGCTTTGATCTCGTTCAGACCCACGATCGGACTGCTGATGGCGTTGTTGATGACGATGATCTCGGCCTTGATTTCGTTCAGACCCACGATCGGACTGCTGATGGCATTGTTGATGACGATGATCTCGGCCTTGATTTCATTGAGGCCCACAATTGGGCTGCTGACAGCGTTGTTGATGACGATGATCTCGGCCTTGATTTCATTCAGTCCTTCTATCGGGCTGCTGACGGCGTTGTTGATGATCATAATCTCGGCTTTGATCTCGTTCAGTCCCACGATCGGACTGCTGATCGCGTTGTTGATGATCATAATCTCGGCCTTGATCTCGTTCAGTCCCACGATCGGACTGCTGATCGCGTTGTTGATGACGATGATCTCGGCTTTGATCTCGTTCAGACCCACAATCGGACTGCTGATCGCATTGTTGATGATAATTACTTCATTGAGAATGGTATTGAGCATCGTAACCGGCAAATTGAAACTGAAGATTTGGTTGTTGATCAGAATAATCTCGGCCTTGATCTCATTGAGTCCCACTATGCTACTGTTGACCGTATTGTTTATAAGCAGCACTTGGTTCTCAATGAGGCGTATCTCGTTTTTCAGCTCGTTGAAGCCGACGACGGGGCTGCTTACAGCATTGTTGATGATGATGATTTCGCCTTTGATTTCATTAAGGCCCACAACCTGGTTGTTGACGGTGTTGTTGATGAGGGCCACTACCATCCCGATGGTAGCCGCCGGATCAGGGGAGAGCCTTAAAGCTCCCAGGGTCCCCAGTCCAGGTATGAGAAGCTCTGCTTTGATTTCATTGAGGCCGACGACACCGTTGTTGACAGTGTTGTTGATTAGGATGAGTTCGGCCTTGATTTCATTGAGACCGACGATTGGACTGCTGATCGCGTTATTGATGATGGCAACCTGAGCTTCGATTGAGCTGACTTCGTTCTTGATCTCGTTCAGACCCACAATCGGGCTGCTGATGGCGTTGTTGATGATAATGACTTCGTTCAGTATATCGTTAATAATCGGGCCGAGGTTGCTATTAAGGTTAAGCTGGCTTACCTGGCTCCCGATCAGCACTATTTCGGCCTTGATCTCGTTAAGACCGACCACGCCATTGTTAACGGTATTGTTAATCAGCATAATCTCGGCCTTGATCTCGTTGAGCCCTATGATCGGGCTGCTGATGGCGTTGTTGATGACGATAATCTCGGCTTTGATTTCGTTCAGACCGACAATCGGACTGCTGATGGCGTTGTTAATGACAATGATCTCGGCCTTGATCTCGTTCAGGCCGACGATTGGACTGCTGATGGCGTTGTTGATGATGACGATCTCGGCCTTGATCTCGTTAAGACCGACAATCGGACTGCTGATGGCGTTGTTAATGATGACGATCTCGGCTTTGATTTCGTTGAGCCCTACAATCGGACTGCTGATGGCGTTGTTGATAATAACGATCTCGGCCTTGATCTCGTTGAGTCCCACGACGGGGCTGCTGATGGCGTTGTTGATGACAATGATCTCGGCTTTGATCTCGTTGAGTCCCACGATGGGACTGCTGATGGCGTTGTTGATGACAATGATCTCGGCTTTGATCTCGTTGAGCCCTACTATCGGACTGCTGACGGCGTTGTTGATGACAATGATCTCGGCTTTGATCTCGTTAAGACCTTCTATCGGACTGCTGACAGCGTTGTTGATGATCATGATCTCGGCCTTGATTTCGTTCAGGCCGACAATCGGGCTGCTGACAGCGTTGTTGATAATTGCAATCTCAGCCTTGATCTCGTTCAGACCGACGATGGGGCTGCTGATGGCGTTGTTAATGATGATAATCTCGGCTTTGATCTCGTTCAGACCTATAATCGGGCTGCTGACCGCATTGTTGATGATGATGATCTCGGCCTTAATCTCGTTCAGACCTATAACCGGGCTGCTGATCGCGTTGTTAATGACAATGATCTCAGCTTTGATCTCGTTGAATCCCACAATAGGGCTATTGACAGCATTGTTGATGATGGAAACCTGGGTTTCGATGATGGTGACTTCGTTCTTGATCTCGTTGAGGCCGACGATCTGGTTGTTGACGGTGTTGTTGATAAAAGCCACCAACATGCCGATGGTCTCCGGCGGGTCAGGCAGCCGAAAAGCCCCCGGGGCCGCCAGGCCTGGTATGAGAAGCTCGGCCTTGATTTCATTGAGGCCTACGACACTGTTGTTGACAGTGTTGTTGATCAGGATGATCTCGGCCTTGATCTCGTTGAGACCGGCAACCGGACTACTAATAGCATTGTTAATGATGATGATTTGATTCTCGATAAATAGGACTTCGTTCTTGATCTCGTTCAGACCGACCACGCTGTTGTTGATGGTGTTATTGATGAGAATAACCTCGTTGCCGATGAACAGCGCTTCGTTGAGAATGGTATTAAGACCTGAGACGGTATTGTTGATGACAATGACTTCATTCTCGATGAAGCGAATTTCGTTCTTGATTTCGTTCAGTCCGACCACGCTGTTGTTGATGGTGTTATTGATGAGAATAACCTCGTTGCCGATGAACAGCGCTTCGTTGAGAATCAAATTGAAGCCGGCTGCAGTGCTGTTGTTAATGACGGCCACTTCATTTTCGATGAAGTGGATCTCGTTCTTAATCTCGTTGAGACCGGTGAGGGGGTTGTTGAGAAATTCATTGATAGCGGTGGCTTCATTGAATACTACGTTCAGGATAGTATTAATAAATACGACTTCATTGCTGATAAACTGCACGGTATTTTCGACAAAACGAACTTCATTTTTGATTTCATTGAGACCGATGAGCGGACTGTTTACCGTGTTGTTGATCAGCAGGACTTCGTTTTCGATCAGCCGTATTTCGTTTTTAATTTCATTAAGGCCAAAAACGCTGCTATTTACCGTGTTGTTGATCAACAGGACTTCGCTTTCGATCAGCCGTATTTCGTTTTTGATTTCATTAAGGCCAAAAATGCTGTTATTTACGGTGTTGTTGATCACAAGGACCTGAAATTCGATGCAGCGGACTTCTTCCTTGATTTCCTCCAGACCAAAGCAGGGGTTGGTAAGAATTTTTTCGATGCAGCGGACTTCCTCTTTGATTTCCTCCAGACCAAAGCAAGGATTGGTAAGAATTTTTTCGATGCAGCGAACTTCCTCTTTGATTTCCTCCAGGCCAAAACCGGGATTGGTGAGAATTTGTTCGATCCGCCGGATACTGCGGAGCAGCAGGCAGGTAAATACCTGAAGCTGCCGGGAGGTGCTGGGGCGCTGTCGCATGAATTCCAGCACCTCTTCGGCGGTGCATTTGATCTGCCTCACACAATGGGAGATGCCGACGACGTCGCGATCGCCGAAGTTCTGCTCCTGAAATTCATGTTTATGCTCTTGGAATTTATGATCGTGTTCATGGAAGCAGACATCGCATTCGTGTTTATGCTCATGGTGGCAGATATCGCATTCATGTTTGTGCTCATGATGGCAGACGTCACACTCGTGCTTGTGCTCATGATGGCAGACGTCGCATTCGTGCTTGTGCTCATGGTGGCAAACGTCACTTTCGTGTTTATGTTTGTGTTTATGTTTTGGCTCAACGATGACGATCTCGTGAGCATGGCCGTGAATTCTGTCGTCAGACTTGCCGCCGGTCGGGGCTTTGTCTTTTGGTCCTGTTCGGGAATGTTCCACTCTATCACCTTCTTTCAGAGTTAGTCATTACTATAATATGTAACCTAGACGGGATGGGTGAATTTATAGGGTATTTAAAGCAAAAGAAAGAAGCCCTCCGGCAGAGCGCCGGAGGGCTTCAAACACGCATAATCTGTTAAATTGGTTAAGCGTTGGCGAGGCGTTTGTAGTTGGCCAGTCTCTCCGCAGCGTCCTTGGCGGTTTTGTCGAAGAGGGCCTCCGCCAGATCAGGATACTGCTTTTTGAGCGAGGAGTACCGAACTTCGCCCATGAGGAATTCCTTGAAGTCGGTGGTGGGTTCCTTGGAATCGAGGCTGAAGGGGTTTTTGCCGGCGTCCTTGAGGGTCGGGTTAAAACGGTACATTGCCCAGTAACCCGAGTCCACCGCTTTTTTGGCTTCCAGCTGGCTCTTGCCCATGCCGGCGCGCAGGCCGTGGTTGATACAAGGAGCATACGCGATAATCAGGGACGGTCCCGGATACGCTTCGGCTTCGGCGATGGCTTTAAGGGTCTGGTTCTTGTCGGCGCCCATGGAAATCTGGGCGACGTACACATAACCGTAGCTCATGGCCATCATGCCAAGGTCTTTTTTCTTGGTATGTTTGCCGCTGGCGGCGAATTTCGCGATAGCCGCAGTCGGAGTGGATTTGGAGGACTGTCCGCCGGTGTTGGAATACACCTCGGTGTCAAAAACCAGGACATTGACGTCTTCGCCGGAGGCCAGCACATGGTCCAGGCCGCCGTAACCGATATCGTAGGCCCAGCCGTCGCCGCCGAAGATCCAGTGGGAACGCTTGACGAAGAAGTCTTTATTCTTGTAAATTTCCTGCAGCTGCGGCTTCTTGGCTGCTTCGGCTTCCAGCAGGCCGGCGAGCTTGTCGGCCCTTTCGCGGCTGCCTGTACCGATTTCCTTGTTGGCCAGCCAGTCTTCCATCGCTGCTTTCAGTTCGGCGCTGACGCCGAGTTTCATGGCAGCCTCGATATCGGTGGCCAGTCTGTCGCGGAGCTGCTTGACGCCGAGGAACATACCAAGACCGTATTCGGCATTGTCTTCGAACAGCGAATTGGCCCAGGACGGACCGTGGCCGCGGTGGTTGACAGTATAGGGAGTGGCCGGCGCGCTGGCGCCCCAGATGGACGAACAGCCGGTGGCGTTGGCGATCATCATCCGGTCACCGAAAAGCTGGGTGACAAGCTTGGCGTAAGGTGTTTCGCCGCAGCCGGCGCAAGCACCGGAGAACTCCAGGAGCGGCTGCTCGAACTGGCTGCCTTTCACTGTTTCCTTGTTCATCGGGTTGGCCTTGGGGGTGACCTGCACGGCGTAATCCCACAGGACCGCCTGATCCAGCTGGCTCTCCTGGGGTTTCATGATCAGGGCTTTTTCCTTGGCAGGGCAAACCTGCTCGCAGTTGCCACAGCCGGCACAGTCGTAAGGGGAAACCGCGATGCGGAAGCTGAGATCTTTGGCGCCGACAGCCGGTTTGACGGTGAAGCCTGCCGGAGCGGCCTTCACTTCAGCTTCGCTGGCCAGCACCGGACGGATGGCGGCGTGCGGGCAGACGTAGGCGCACTGGTTGCACTGGATACATTTGTCGAGCTGCCATTCCGGCACATCGATGGCGATGCCTCGTTTTTCGTAGGCGGCGCTGCCGGGCGGGAAGGTGCCGTCTTCCATGCCGACAAAGGCGCTGACAGGCAGCTTGTCCCCTTCCTGACGGTTCATCGGGATAAGGAGGTTTTTGATAAAGGCGGGAACGTCGCTGGCTGCTGCGGCCTCATCCTGAGCGCTTTTCCAGGCGGCAGGAACGGTGACCTTCGCGACGGCCTGAATGCCGGCGTCGATGGCGGCGCTGTTCATGTCGACGATCTTTTGGCCTTTGTTGCCATAGGAGTGTTCCACAGCGTCCTTCAGATATTTTGCGGCGTCTGCCACCGGAATGATGTTGGCAAGCTTGAAGAAAGCCGACTGCATGATCATGTTGATCCGTCCGCCCAAACCGATTTCCTGGGCGATTTTGACGGCGTCGAGGGTGTAGAAGTTGATGTTGTTGTCGGCGATGTAGCGTTTCATCGAGGCCGGCAGCTTTTCTTCCAGGTCCTTCGCGTCCCAGACGCAGTTCAGCAGGAACACGCCGCCGGGCTTCAGGCCAGCCAGCACGTCATATTTATTGACATAGGACTGGTTGTGGCAGGCGACAAAGTCAGCCTTGTCGATCAGATACGGGGATTTGATCGGCTGCTTGCCGAAACGCAGGTGGGAGACGGTGATGCCGCCGGATTTTTTCGAGTCATAGGCAAAATAAGCCTGAGCATACATGTCGGTGTGATCACCGATGATTTTGATGGCGTTTTTGTTGGCGCCGACCGTTCCGTCTGAACCCAGGCCCCAGAATTTACAGGCGGTGGTTCCTTTCGGAGTCGTGTCAATGTCTTCGCCCGCCGGCAGCGACTTGAAGGTGACGTCGTCGACGATGCTGATGGTGAAACCGTCTTTCGGCTCAGCCAGTTTGAGATTTTCGAAGACCGGGAGAAGATGCGAAGGGGTAACGTCCTTGGAGCCAAGGCCATAGCGGCCGCCAACGATGATCGGCTGCCAGTCTTTGCGATAAAAGGCGCTCTTGACGTCGAGATAGAGCGGTTCGCCGAGAGATCCCGGCTCTTTGGTACGGTCAAGGACAGCAATCCGCTGCACAGTTTTCGGCAGGAATTTGAAGAAATGCTCCAGCGAGAAGGGGCGATAGAGGTGGACGGTCAACAGACCGACTTTTTCGCCTTTGGCGTTCAGGTAGTCGACCGTTTCTTCGATGGCGTCACATACCGAACCCATGGCAATGATGATACGGTCGGCGTCTTTGGCGCCATGGTAGTCGAACAGGTGATACTGGCGGCCGGTCAGCTTGGCTACTTCGGCCATGTATTCTTCAACGATGGCGGGGACATTCTCGTAGTAACGGTTAGAAACTTCTCTTTCCTGGAAATAGATGTCAGGATTCTGGGCGGTGCCGCGGACAACGGGATGGTCGGGGTTGAGGGCTCTGCGCCGGAAGGCGTCGAGAGCTTCGGTGTCAACAAGTTTGCCCAGTTCGTCGTAGTCGAGAACTTCAATTTTCTGCACTTCATGCGATGTCCGGAAGCCATCAAAGAAATTCAGGAAAGGTATCCGGCCTTTGATTGCCGACAGATGAGCTACGGCAGCAAGGTCCATGACCTGCTGAACGCTGCTTTCGGCCAGCAGGGCAAAACCGGACTGCCTTGTGGCCATAACGTCCTGATGGTCGCCGAAGATGCTGAGGGAGTTGGCCGCCAAGGCCCGGGCGCTGACATGGAAGACCCCTGGCAGCAGCTCGCCGGCAATTTTGTACATGTTGGGGATCATCAGCAGAAGACCTTGGGAGGCCGTGTAGGTGGTAGTGAGCGCACCGGCCTGCAGGGAACCGTGCACCGCTCCTGCAGCGCCTGCTTCGGACTGCATCTCCACAACCTTGACCGGTTGTCCGAAGATGTTCTTTCTTCCCTGGGAAGCCCACTCGTCCACATATTCGGCCATAGTCGAGGATGGAGTGATGGGGAAGATGGCAGCGACTTCGGTAAATGCGTAAGAAATGTGAGCCGCCGCGGTGTTGCCGTCCATGGTTTTCATCTTTTTCACGGATTCGACGCCTTCTTTCTAAAAAAATAGGGTACTGGCAGTACTCGATCAAAACAACTTGCAAGCACGTTGTTTTGTATACTGTATTACGTTTCATCGTCTGTCCGTCATTTTCCTTTTTTACAAAGAAAGTGCATCAATTCACAATATTTTGTAAGTTTTGCGTAAGAAAGTTCCGGCCGAAAAAGCAAAGAAGCCTCCAGGCTGTCTGGAGGCTAGACGGCCCGGAGGCTTCTTTTATCAGAAGGTATGAGTTATTGCAGTTTAGCCAGGCTGTTGCCGATGGCGGTGACGATGGCGTCGATCTGATCCTTGGTAACAATCAGCGACGGTACAATGGTAAGGACATTGTTGAGCCCCGGAACGCTGCGTCCCATGCGGCCGATGAGGATGCCCTGTTTCTTCACGTCGCCGACTATTTCGGCGAGAATGTTCTCTTTAACCGGCGCCTTGGTCTTTTTGTCCTCGACGATCTCGATCCCGGCAAACAGGCCTTTGCCGCGGATTTCCCCCACCTTGGGATGGCTGGCGAACTGCCGCAGGCTTTCCAGCAGATAGGTCCCCAGCTGGGCGCTGTTTTCCACCAGGCCCTCGTCTTCGAGAATCCGAATATTTTCCAGGGCAACGCTGCAGCCGGCCGCGCAGCCGCCGTAGGTGCTGATGTCGCGGAAGTAGCCGAAGGTATCGTCCGGCGCGGCAAGAAACTGATCGAAGATACGCTGACTGGCGGCGGTGACCGCTAGCGGCATATAGGCGCTGGCTATACCTTTGGCCATCGTCACGAAATCCGGGGTAACGTCATAATGGCTGTGGCCAAACATCTTGCCGGTCCGGCCGAAGCCGGTGACCACCTCATCCAGGATCAGCAGCACCTCGTATTTTTTGCAGATCTCCTGAATGATGGGATAATATTCGGGCACCGGGGCGATGATACCGCCGCCGGCGGTTATCGGTTCAAGGATAAGCGCTGCGACGCTGTCTTCTCCCTCTTTCTTGATGACAGTCTCCAGTGCGCGGGCACACTCGATGTCGCAGCCGGGGTACTCCTTGCCGAAGGGGCAGCGGTAGCAGCAGGCGTGAGGCATTTCGGCAAACCCTTCCAGCAGCGGGCCAAAGCCGATTTTCCGCTCGGACTGCCCGCCGGCGCTGAGGGCCGCGAGAGTACTGCCATGATAGTCGCGGTCCCGGTAGATGATTTTGTATTTATTATCTTTGGGGTATTTGATCCGGAAATACAGCCTGGCCATTTTGAAGGCCTTCTCATTAGCCTCGGAACCGCTGTTGGCCACGAAAATTTTTGGCAAGTCCGGCACCAGGGAGGCTACTTTAGCTGCAAGCAAAATGTAGGGCGGGTTGGCGACGGTGCCGGCGTAGTACGGCAGCTTCCGCAGCTGCTGGGCGGCCGCTTCCACCAGCGATTCCCGGCCGTAGCCGACATTGACGCACCAGACGCCGCCGGAAAGGGCGTCAAGATATTCGTTGCCCCTGGCGTCTTTGACATAGCAGCCCTGCCCCTCCACCATGATCTGGGGCTCGGCGGTTTCCAACAGTTTGTGGTTGGTCAGATGCAGCCACAGGTGATCCTTCTCCAGCCGGATCAACCTGTCCACATCGGGAAAACTGGCCTTCGTATCCATACCGGGTACACACCTCTCTATTCACGGTTTTGTATCTCATGAGACCTGGTTCAAACAGTCTCAGGCAATGCTGATGGCCTGGCGCGGGCAGACGATGGTGCACAGTGAACAGCCGTCGCAGCTTGCCGCGTCGATGCTGAGTCCCTCGTCAGCTCCCAGGGTAAGGGCGCTGTAACCGGAATCGCGGCAGATGCCGACACACAGACCGCAGCTTGTGCAGCGGGTCCTGTCGACCCGGGCTATCAAGGTATCGTCTTTTTTCAGCCCGCCGAAGTCGGTCAGGCGGCCCAGGGATTGGCCGATCAGGTCCTGAACCGAGGAAAGGCCGCGGCGGCGAAGATACGCTGTCAGACCGCCGGTCAGTTCGTCGATAATGCCATAGCCCCGGAGCATCACCGCCGTGCCGAGCTGAACGGTGCCGGCGCCGAGAAGCATGTATTCGGCGGCGTGTTCCCAGGCGGCGATGCCGCCGATGCCGGATATGGGCAAAGTGAAATTCTGGGCCAGTTGAGCCACCACCCGCAGGCCGATCGGCTTGACCGCGGCGCCGGAGTAACCGCCGAAGGTGGAGTAGTCGTACACCGCCGGCTGAGGCACCCAGGTTTCCAGGTCAACCCCCAGCAGACACTGGACAGTATTGATGGCGGCGAAGCCGTCCGCCCCGCCCTGCCGGGCAGCCTTGGCGATGGCGACGACATTGGTGACGTTGGGGGTAAGTTTCACGATGACCGGAATGTCAACCGCGGTCTTGACCCATACGGTAATCATTTCGGTTACGTCAGCCACTTGGCCGATAGCGGCGCCGGCGCCTTTCTCCGGCATGCCGTGGGGACAGGAGAAGTTGAGCTCCAGGGCGTCGGCCCCGGCGGCTTCAAGGGCCTTAGCCATCTCCCGCCAGTCGCTTCTGATCACCTCGGCCATGATGCTGGCGATGAGAATCCGGTCAGGGTATTTCGCTTTGATGGCGGTGATTTCGCTGCACCAGCCGGCGAAAGAACGTTTGGTGGTCAGCTCAATGTTTTCAAAGCCGGCGACCTTGCCGGCCTGATCCCGCCAGACGGCGAAACGGGGCCGGACATCGACGATCTCCATATGGTCGGGTTTCAGGGTTTTGGTAACCGCCCCGCCCCAGCCGAGGGAGAAAGCCCTTTCGATCATCGCGCCGGTGGCCGCAGGCGGCGCCGACGCCAGCAGAAAGGGGTTGGGAATAGTAAGACCGCAGTATGTAACCGATAAATCGGGATTGCATTCGATTGGGTTCATTATTTATCACCTATCCGCTTATCCTGCGGGTGCAGCGGCATTTCCGGCCGCAGGCTCGCCGCAAAACTTCTATAATGGAGCCTAAATGATCTGCGGCTTCTTCCGCTTGATAAGCTTGCCGCTTCCGGCCGCGCCGGTGAATTTGCCGTCGGCGGCGATCAGCCTGCCCCGGGCCACGGTGGCGACGGGATAGCCGGTGGCCGCAAAGCCCTCGTAGGCCGTGTAATCGACGTTCTCGTGGAGAATGTCAGTACTGATGGTCCGCCGGGCTTGCGGGTCGAAGACCACGATGTCGGCGTCGCTGCCTACGGCGATGGTTCCCTTTTGCGGGTACAGGCCAAATATCTTCGCCGGGTTGGTGGCGGTGATGGCCGCAAAACGCTGCAAATCGATCCGGCCCTGGCCGACGCCGCTGCTGTAAAGCACCGCAAGTCTGGTTTCGATGCCGGGCGCGCCGTTGGGAATCTTGCCGAAAAATTCCCGGCCCAGTTCCTTCTGGCCTTTGAAATTAAAAGAGCAGTGATCGGTGGCGACCACCTGCAGGTCGCCTTTTTTCAGCCCCTGCCACAGGGGCGCCTGGTTTTCCCGCGGCCTCAGCGGCGGGGACATGACGTATTTGGCGCCGTTGAAACCGGGTTCCTCGTAGTTGTCGTAGGACAGGACCAGATACTGCGGGCAGGTTTCGGCCATCACCGGCAGCCCTTCATCCCGGGCTCTGGCCACTTCCCGAAGCGCATCCTCGCAGCTGAGGTGAACGATATACAGCGGCGCTTCCACCAGTTTGGCCATCCTTATCGCCCGGGCGGTGGCTTCGCCTTCGGCCAGGGGCGGCCGGCTGAGGGCGTGATACTTCGGCTCGACTTTGCCGGTTTTTTCAAATTCTTTGGTATAGTAATCAATGACATAGTAGTTCTCGGCGTGGACCGAAACCAGCCCGCCGTGCTGTTTGGCGGCCAGCAGGGCTTTCATCAGTACATCGTCGGTCACCCGCAGGCCGTCGTAGGTCATGAAAAGCTTAAAACTGGGAAAGCCGGCGGCGATGGTCTTCGGCATCTCGGCAAGGACGGCTTCATTCATGTCGGTCACCGCCACATGCAGGCCGTAGTCGATAGGACAGTCGGCGGCCTTGGCCAGCCAGGTGTCGATGGTCTGGGCCAGGGTCTGCCCCTTGCCCTGAATGGCGAAGTCGACCACCGTGGTCGTACCGCCGCAAGCTGCTGCCGCTCCGCCGGTGAAGAAATTGTCGGCGGTCACCGTTCCACCGAAAGGCATGTCAAGGTGAGTGTGGACATCAATTCCGCCGGGCAGCAGATATTTTCCGGTGGCATCGATGACCTGACCGGCAGGCACATCCAGCGCCTGCCCGATCAGAGCCACTTTACCGTCTAAGACGGCGATATCGCCGGCATAGACGTCAGAAGCGGTAACAATGGTGCCGCCTTTCAGCAGCAAATCATAGGTCGTCATGATTTAGCCTCCTTGGATCAGGATAAAACTCAGGCTTTGTTGGCCGATTTGGAAACCGCCGGCGACGGCACGCCCCGCATCAGGATCAGGTACATGGCGAAGGCGACTCCGAGGCCGACGAACCAGGAATAGTTGAACAGCCAATCCATCGCCGGGACGAATTTGCCGACAAGGGCGCAGCCGACCCCGGCCGCCAGAGCCAACACCGCGGACCAGTTGAAGCCGCCGGAATAAGTATATTCACCCTCGCTGCGATATAAGTCGGCGAGATTGAGTTCTTTCTTGCGGACGATGTAATAGTCGGCAATCATAACGCCGGCGATGGGGCCGAGAAACCCCGAGTAAACCCCCAGCCAGTTGAAGATGTACATACTG
The DNA here is from genome assembly GCA_031292015.1 of Negativicutes bacterium. The sequence continues at coordinate 13,848 of JARLHY010000005.1, forward strand.
GGATCGGACATGAGTTTCCAGGGCATGATGGCGATTCCGGCGAGGCCGGTGATCAGTCCGCCGGTTTTGAAGGAAATGTATTTAGGCAGCAGGTTGGCGAAATCATTGGCCGGGGAGACGACGTTGGCGGCGATGTTGACCGACAGCGTGGCCACCAGGATGCCGAACAGCGAGAAACACAGGATAAAGGGGTTATCAAACTTGAGCAGCAGTTCGGAAGGATCCCAGATGGCTTTACCGTAGACAACCAGCGTTGCCGAAGTGATGATTACCCCGATGGTGGAGAAGAGGGTCATGGTAGTCGGCAGACCGATGATCTGGCCGGCGATCTGCTCTTTTTGCCCTTTGCCGAAACGGGTGAAATCGGGGATGTTCAGTGACAGCGTCGCCCAGAACGCGATCATCCCTGTCAGGGATGGAATGAATACCGGGAAGAAGCTACTGAAGGTAGTGAGTTTGCCGGGATCGTCCAGAATCGGACCCAGACCCTTGGCTTCGCCGACGATCCAGAAGAGAAGAAGGCCGGCCATTACCAGTACCAGCGGAGCCGCCCAGTTTTCAAATTTACGGACGGTTTCCATTCCGTTATAAATAATATAGATATTTAGGGCCCAGAAAATCATGAAGGTTATGAACGAAGGCAGGGTCATACCGATGATTGAGATGTCGCCGCCGAAGGTTTTCCAGGCCGGGAAGAGCGCCGCGCCGAAGTTATTGAGAGCCGACCCGCCGATAAAGGTGTTGATGCCAAACCAGCCGCAGGCCACTCCTGCCCTCAGCATTGCCGGAATATTGGCCCCTATGGTGCCGAAAGAGGCGCGGGCCAGCACCGGGAAAGGGATGCCGTATTTGGTGCCGGGATGAGCGTTTAGAAGCATGGGAATAAGGACGATGACGTTGCCCAGGGTAACGGTGAATATGGCCTGCTTCCAGTTCATCCCAAGGGCGATGAGACCGCTGGCCAGCATGTAGGTGGGCACGCAGTGGGCCATGCCTATCCACAGTGCAGCAAAATTGTAGGTCGTCCAGGTTCTCTGGGCGATGGTCGTGGGGGCCAAATCTTTGTTATACAGCGGACTGTCGCTGACATCGACGTTCAGTTCCACCATTTCTTTATTGATACTCATAGTATGTTCCTCCTAAATATAATGGTTTGCGTGTCGTTAACCGGCAATTTTCAACTAGAAAAGGAATTTTGCACCACCTCCCGTAAAATACAGAGGCCGCCCGGTCCTGTCGGAACCATGGCGGCACTGCCATTGGAAGAATATCATTGTTTAGCAGAATCCGGAAAATCAGCTGCACCCTGAAATACATAATGACGCTATAACAGTTATAGCGTCATTGCTGAACTCGGTTTTTCCATTATGCAGTTTCTTGATGTAATAAAGCATAACAAGGAAAAGAGTTGTTGTCTATGTGCCGATCTGACAGATATAGGCCGGTCATACTGTGCATTTTCACAGTCCAAGAAATTTTTTGGCCATCAGGGCTATTTCCAGCTTGACCCGGTCGCGGGGATTGGTGAGTTTGCAGCCGGTGACGGCTTCGATTTTTTTCAGCCGGTTTTTCAGGGTGTTCCGATGCACAAAGAGCTTCTGGGCGATGCTGTTGAAATTGCCCCCCTCCTCCAACACTTCGGACAGCGTGTTCAGAAGATCCCCATCGTGATCACGGTTGTACAGAGTAAGGGGAGACAAGACTTCCTGGTAGTAATTCTCCAGCTCGGTCCGTTCGACCTTGAACAGCAACTTAAATAATCCCAGCTGTTCGTAACGGTAGATGTTATCGCTGCTGGTGAAGACCCTCGCCGTCTCCAGGGCGAATTTGGCTTGTTCAAGACTCTGCCGGATCTTCTCGGGCCGGTCCTGGGGCGAACCGATACCGATGCTGACAGAGGTGCCGGGCAGCAGGCCTTCCAGTCCGGTCCGCAATTCGGCGGCGATCCTGCCGGTATGCTGCCCGCTGATGCCGGCCGGAGCGGGCAGCATGATGACAGCCGAATCCAGCCTGATGTCATAAAGGGCTTTCTGATCATATTTAGCCAGGGTTTTTTCGATCATCCGCTGTTTGTTGATCTTGATGCCGATGATCCGTCCCTCGTCCTTCACGCCAATCTTGTCGAGGTAGGCAGCGTAGTTGTCGATCTTCAGCAGCAGGATCTGATGAGGCAGGGTCAGGTCGTAGCCATAGTGATCGGCCCGGGTCACCATCATGGCCGCATACTTGGCGTCGCCATAGAGCAGGCTCTCAAACAGGTCGCGGATCGATTTCTCTTCGGTCTGCTTGGCGACGATGTAAGCACAGATGCTTTTGGTGACCTCGGCCAGCTTCACCTTCCATGGCAGCTCGAATACGGGAAAGCCGAGCCGATCGGCAAGGTCGGCGACCTCCGGCGGCGTTTTGGCGATATAGGGACCAACGTTGATGACCAGTCCGGCCAGCCGCTTGTCAGCCGCCTTTTGCACCATTTCCAGAAGATCGGCGGTACTGCTCAGGCCGATGCCGGTGATGAACAGCAGTTCGCCGCTTTGCACCCACCGGGTGGCGTCCGGCACGTCGCTGACATGGACCCAGCGGACGATTTCATCCAGACCGTCAGCGCCGGCAACCAGTTTCAGCTGTTTCAGCTTCGGCAGGGTCGTCAATTCCAGGAGTCTGACTATCATGGGGCCACCTCCCACAGCGCAATGAGAAAACAAAAAAGAGCAACAGCAGCGCCATTGCTCCAAAATGTTATGTCCGCATCTTTCAATTTATTGTATAATAACCGTTTCTTGTCAGGTTGTCAATGGATTTCTCACTGAAACTACACGATGGGAAAGAAGGTAACCAAAAGGACCATGATGAAAGCGACGGTGGTTTTCCACACAGTCAGGGCGAAGATGTCTTTGTAGGACTGACGGTGGGTAAGGCCGCAGATCGCCAGCAGGGTGATGACCGCGCCGTTATGGGGCAGGGTGTCCATGCCGCCGGAGGCCAAAGAAGCGATCCTGTGCAGCAGCTCGGGGTTGATGCCGGCTTGCTGGCCCCAGGCCATATAGGTCGGTCCCATCAGCTCCATGGCGATGCCGAGGCCGCCGGAAGCCGACCCGGTCACCCCGGCGATGACGTTAGTCATCAGGGCTTCGGACAGCAGCGGACTGTTGCCGATATGGACGCTCATCAGAAAGTCGGATACGCTCTTGAAGCCGGAGAGTGTGGCGATGACGTTGCCGTAACCGACCTCGGAACCGGTGTTCATGATCGCCAGGAGGGAGCCCAGGATGGCTATCTGGGAGGCTTTGCCCAGGCCGCCGACTTTTTCAAACCGTTTGTAGTTCATCCCCACACAGACGATGATGGCGATGGACAGGGCGACAATCAGGGCCCAGATGCCTGTGACAGTCTGAAGGGTGACGCCGGTGGTGACTCCTTTTAGAATAGCCGGATCCCACTTGGGAATCCAGGAGGTGAAAACATAGTTGCCGATAAGCACCAGGATGAGCGGGAGAGCCGCGATGAAGCCGCTGGGCAGATTCGAGGCGTCAACCGCTTTCGGGTCAGGCTCGTTGATATGCCCTTCGCCGTAGCCTTCGCCTGCGGCGACGCATTGCTTGCGGCGCCACTCCATATAGAGGATGCCGCCGCCAAGCAGCAGTATGCTGGCGATAATGCCGGTCATCGGTGCGGCGTAGGCGGTGGTGCCGAAATATTTGGTGGGGATGAGGTTCTGGATCTGCGGCGTTCCCGGCATGGCGTCCATCGAGACGCTCCAGGAGCCGAAGCCGATGCAGGCCGGAATCAGGCGTTTGGGATAGTTTGCTTCACGGAACAGAGCGGCAGCCAGCGGGTACACGGCGAAGGCCACTACGTGGGTGCTGACGCCGCCGTATACCAGGACGACGCAGGAAACGATGATCGCCGGCACGGCCCGCTCCTTGCCGAGGCTGTTGACAATCATGATGGCGATTTTTTTGGCTGAGCCGGTGTCTTCCATGACCTTGCCGAGAACGGCTCCCAGCATGAACAGCGGGAAGAAGTTCTTCACGAAGGCCACGGTCTTGGGCATAAACAGTTCGGTGTAGGTCGGCAGAATCGGCAGCCCGGACAGCAGGCCGGCCAGCACGGCGAACACCGGCGCGAAGAGGATGACGGAAAATCCGCGGTAAGCAAAGAACATCAGTAAGCCGAGACTCAGGAAAATTGCCAGTATTTCCATAATTGACCTCCCTTTTTCATATAACCTCTAGACCTCAATAACCGGTAAAAAATACCTTTTCCGTACTCGCCTGATGAAATCGGCGAATCATTTCACGTCAAGTGCCGCCTTTCTTTACGGTTTTTTCATGATCATGACCACCGCTTTGCCGGCAACCACCGTTTCGCCGCGCTGATTGGTGATATCGGTTTTCAGAACCAGCCGGCGTTTGGCGTCGATCTTCTCGATCACCTCGGCGCGGGCGGTGATGGTATCGCCGATTTTTACCGGACCGACGAATTTTACTTCCTGGGAAAGATACAGGGCGTTGATTCCAGGCAGGCAGCAGCCCACCAGGGTCGAAATGAAGGAAGCTGTCAGCATGCCATGGGCGATGCGTTCGCCGAACATGGTGGTTTTGGCGTATTCGGGATTGACGTGGATGGGGTTAAAGTCGCCAATGATGCCGGCATAGTTGACAATGTCGGCCTCGCTGATCATTTTACTGATGGAGGCGCTTTCTCCCATCTCAATCTCCTCGTAAGGGCGCTCCACAACAAACGAAGTATGAACAGGCATTTCGTTTCCTCCTCTAGGTGTTATTTAAGGATGTGGCCGGCGATGACCACCCTTTGAATCTGATTGGTGCCTTCATAGATCTGGGTAATTTTCGCGTCCCGCAGCAGGCGTTCCACCGGGTATTCGCGGGAATAGCCATAGCCGCCCATGACCTGGATGGCGTCCAGAGCAACCTTGACGGCGGTGTCGGAGGCGAAGGTCTTGGCCATCGCCGCTTCCTTGCCATAGGGCAGGCCGGCGTCTTTCAGCGCGGCGGCGTGATATACCAGCTGCCGGGCGGCCTCGATCTGGATGGCCATGTCAGCCAGCATGAAGGATACGGCCTGGAAGGCGGAGATGGGCTTGCCGAACTGCTCGCGAACCTTGGAATACTTGAGGGCTTCCTCATAAGCGGCCTGGGCGATGCCTACCGCCTGGGCGCCGATGCCGATCCGGGCGCCGTCGAGGACGATCATGGCGATTTTGAAGCCTTCGCCTTCTTTGCCCAGCATATTGGCTTTGGGGATACGGCAGTTTTCAAAAATCAGTTCGACGGTAGACGAAGCTCTGATGCCCATCTTTTCCTCTTTTTTGCCGATGGAAAAGCCGGGAGTGCCTGCTTCGACGATGAAGGCGGTGATCCCCTTGACTCCCTTGGTGCGGTCCAGGCTGGCGAAAATGGTGTACACTCCCGCCGGGCCGCCGTTACTGATAAAGCACTTGGTACCGTTCAGAACATAGTCATCGCCGTCGGCGACTGCGACGGTCTGCACCCTGGAGGCGTCCGACCCGGCGTTGGGCTCGGTCAGAGCGAAGGCGCCCAGCCGCTTGCCGGTGGCCAAATCAGGGATGTACTTCTGTTTTTGCTCCTCGGTGCCGAAAAGATAGATCGGCATGATGCCGGCGGAAATATGAACAGCCATAATGGCCCCGGTAGACGCGCAGGCCTTGGAGATCTCCTCCACCGCCGCAGCATAGCTGACGGCATCCACTTCGGCCCCGCCGTATTTTTCGGGTATGGGCAGGCCCAGCAGGCCCAGCTCGGCCATATCTTTGATGTTGTCCCAGGGGAATTCCTCGGTGCGGTCATACTCGGCGGCGCGGGGGGCGATTTCTTTGGCGGCGAATTCGGCCACCAGTTTGCGGAGATCTTGTTGTTCTGCAGTCAATAAGGCCATTTGCTCCACTCCTCTATTTCGATTTGGCTTGAAACTCCGGTTTGACGCCCATGAGCCCGGCTTCAAAAATCCGTTTGTCCATCAGCTTGAGCTGCGGCGACACCTTGACCGGGAACTCGACATGGGCCAGGACGTCCTGTTCCAGCGAGACTCCGGGCGCAATCTCGGTCAGCACCATGCCTTCGGGCGTCAGCTCGAACACCGCCCGCTCGGTTATATACAGAACGATCTGGCCCACTTCCCGGGCGTAGATGCCGCTGAAGGTGATCTGGTCGACTTTCTTGACGAATTTGCGGCCGGCGCCTTCCTTGATGATCCGCAATTGCCCGTTTTCCACCGCGACTTCGAGGCCGCCGGCGGTAAGCGTGCCGCAGAATACGACTTTTTTGGCGTTTTGCGTGATGTTGACGAACCCGCCGCAGCCGGCGACCCGGCTGCCGAATTTGCTGACATTGATGTTGCCGTCTTCGTCGGCCTGAGCCAGTCCCAGGTACGCAACGTCGAGGCCGCCGCCGTCATAGAAATCAAACATGTTGGGATGGTCGAGAATGGCCACCGGATTGTAGGACGCGCCGAAGTTGAGTCCGGCGGCGGCGACGCCGCCCATGGGGCCGGATTCGAGGGTGAGGGTGATATCCTCCAGCAGGCCTTCTTCGTTGGCAACAACCGCGACGCCGTCAGGCACGCCGATACCCAGATTGATCACCGCTCCCGGAACAAGTTCCAGCGCACTGCGGCGGGCGATCACCTTCCGCTCGCTCATTTCCATCGCCGGCAGGCTGTCCATCGGCCGGCGCAATTCGCCGCACAGACACGGGTCATAGGCCACTTCGTTGGTCTGCCAGTGATACTCGGGTCTGGCGACTACGATGGCGTCCACCAGCGCGCCGGGTACTTTGACCTGCTGCGGGTGCAGCGTCCCCTTGGCGGCGATCCGCTCCACCTGGGCGATGACCTTGCCGCCGTATCGCTTGACGGCCTGGGCGATATGGAAGGCCTCCAGCAGGACACATTCCTTCTCCATGGTGATGTTGCCGTCCTCGTCGGCGGTGGTGCCCCGGATGAAAGCCACGTCGAGTTTGTGCGGCAGATAGTGCAGATACTCTTTGCCATCGAAGGTGACCACTTTGACAATATCCTCGGTGGTTACCGAATTGAGCTTGCCGCCTTCAACGCGGGGGTCGGCAAATGTTTTCAGCCCCACATGGGTAATCACCCCGGGTTTGCCGCCGGCCATGGCCCGGAACAGGTGCAAAACGACCCCCTGGGGAAGATTGTAGGCTTCGAGCTTGTTGGCGGTGATCAGTTTGCCGATTTTCGGGGCCAGATTGTAGTGGCCGGCGATCACCCGCTTGACCATTCCCTCCTGGGCGTAGCGGTTGATGCACTTGTCCTTGCCGTCCCCCTGCCCGGCGGCGTAAATCAGGGTTATTCCCGCCGGCTGGCTGGTTTCGATAAACCGTTTTTCCAGCATGACGCTGAGTTCCTCAGGATGGGCGAAGCCAACAAAGCCCTGAACCGCCAGGGTATCGCCGGACTTAACCATGTTTACCGCCTCTGCGGCTGTTACGACCTTGCTTCTCATGAACATTCCTCCTTGACACCTTGGATTGCCGAATCAATTCCTTAGCTTCTTATTGCAAAAAACGTGCCAGGTCGAAAACGAAAACGACCAGCAGCCGCCAACGCCTATAGTATGTGATTTTTTCCACAAACACCTTTCGCCATGCGACCCCTATTTCGGGAAAATTGGCAATATTGCCAATTGCAAATTTGCCAACAGGCAAAAAAATCACCCCCGCAGGGGTGATTTTAGCGTTTGTGGAAAATGAATCAGCTGGTCTTGCTTGCTCTCTTGTTTCGCTTTCTAATCAGAGTGGTAACATCGACGCCGAGGCGTTTGGAGGCTTCTTTCAGCGAGCCGCAGGAATCGATGGCCTCCCCGATGATCTCGTCTTCCAGCAGGCTGACGATATCCTTCAGCGGCAGATTGGGCTGCCACAGCTTTTTCGTGCCGGTTAACCCGGCGATCTTGCCGGAGGTGTGGATCAGGCTGGTCAGTCCGGTGTTCTCGGCGATATCGATCATGTGCCGCAACTCGATGACCGGCTCGTCGACGATGACCACCATCCGCTCGATAAGGTTGATCAGTTCGCGGATGTTGCCCGGCCACTTGTATTTCAGCAGAATATCGGTGACTTCGGGGGAGATGGTCTTGTCTTTTTTGTAGCGCTGGTTGGCCCGCTCCAGATAGAGGGCGATCAGCGGCGGTATGTCTTCCTGCCGTTCCGCCAGCGGCGGAATGCGGATAGGTATTACATTGAGGCGATAGTACAGGTCCTGGCGGAACAGGCCCTTGCTGATCAGTTGGTCGAGTTTGGTGTTGGTGGCGGCAATGATTCTCACATCGACGATGATTTCCCGGGTGCCGCCGACGCGGTAAAACTTGCCCTCCTGCAGCACGTTGAGCAGCTTGGACTGAAGAGCCATCGGCATGTCGCCGATTTCATCCAGGAACAGCGTCCCCTTGTTGGCCAGTTCGAACAGCCCGGCTTTCGACTTCTTAGCCCCGGTGAAAGCCCCTTCCTCGAAGCCGAACAGCTCGGATTCCAGCAGCGAGTCGGGAATGGCACTGCAATTTACATGGATAAAGTTACCTGTGGAGCTGCGTTCACTGATGGAATGGATTTTCTTGGCCAGCGCGGTCTTGCCGACCCCCGATTCCCCGGTGATCAAGAGCTGTAGATCGGTGTCCGCCACTTTCCGGACCAGTTCGTACAACTGCTCCATGGCTTTACTGTGAGTCAGGCACTGGCCGGAATCCGCCTTCGACACCTGGATGGCCTTCAGTTCGCGCTGAAAACCCTTGGCCAGGTCTTTGGCGTTGCGCAGCTTTTCGTGCAGAGTATTAAGCTCGGAAATATCGCGCACATCGGAAATCACCCGGATGACCCGGCCCATCTTGTCGGTAAGGGGGGTGCTCGACACCACGGCTTCCTTGCCGTTGGCGAACTTGATCACCGAGCTGCAGGCTTCAAGCTTTTCGATAGCCTGCAATAAACAGGAGTGGGGAATGACATCATCATCCACCAGTTCCTGGACCCTTTTGGCGACAATGTCTTCCCGTCTGAGACCGGAAATGACGATAAAGGCGTTGTTCACCGCCAGGATCTTGCCCAGGCCGTCCGACACCACGATCCCGTCATAGAAGGTGTCGATGAATTTTTGCACACCGATGGTCGTGTCGGCCACTTCGCACCACAGGTGATCTATATCGTTATAATCATTGAAACGGCGAAAAAAGACCTCGTTCCAGCCCGGTTTTTCCTCCACTGGGATGACGTCCAGCAATACCTTCTCGGAGATTGAAGTTTTGACAAGCCGGGGTATCAGATCCCCACTGAGCCAGTTCAGGCGGAGCCAGGGCAGCACTTGGGCGAGCCGGCAACCGATCAGCGGCTGACCAGTCAGAAGCAGCCTGGCCTTCTCGTTGGCCGACCTGACCACCGAGTCCTGATCGACAATCAGGTGACACCAGTGCTGATTGATTGATCCGTTCATCGTCTTCTTCCCCTTTTCGTCGGCCGGTTTTTTCAAGCAGCGTCGGCCCAGATTTCAACCGGAACAGCTGGATTCATTATATCCCGAAAGAGAGCAAAATGTAAACACAGGCCCCTCTTCCCCCGGCCGCACAACCGGAAGTACGGGCAAAGGCCGACCTAAAACCATATCTATGGCCGGCAACGAAAAAAAATACTTCACAGACATATAAAAAAGAAGGCCTTCAGAAGATTTCTGAAGGCCCTCGCAGGGTCTATTTACAGTTTACCACAATGGCTTTGAATTCATCGATGGTCAAAAGCCCCCGTTTTTGGGCACCCTGGGCCTTGACCTGATTGAGGATCGCGGCGACGGTGACGTCCGGGACCTGAATATTCAGCTGGTTGAGGAAATATTCGACAGATGCTTTGCCGCTTTTCTTGCCGAGAACGATATCGCCCATCCGGCCGAAGTAGCGCGGATCGGTGGCAAACATGGCCAGAGGTTCCTTGACAACCAGGTCCACGCCGATACCCGACTCCCGGGTATAGTTGCGCTTTCCTGCCACCGGCTTGTTGGCAGGGAGGGGAACCCCGGAAATGTCTTCCACCAACTGGCACAGCTCCATCAGCTTATCGAGCTTGTAGTCATTATCGGTCCCCAGCAGCACCTTCAGGGCGACCATCAATTCTTCCGCGGCGGCGTTGCCGGTCCGTTCCCCCAGTCCGTTGACGCAGGAATGGATAACCTCCGCTCCGGCTGCCACCCCGGCCAGCTCGGTAGCCACCGCCATGCCGAAATCGTTGTGGGTATGGACCTCGACCGGAATGCCTCCTGTGAGCTTTTTCATCAGGCGGACAAGATATTGAATGGCTTCAGGCAGACAGCAGCCCATGGTGTCCACGACCCCCACCGAATCCGGCGGCGAGTTCTTCATGATCCCGGTCATAAGCTGAACAAGGTCCTCTTCCCGGGCCCGGGTGGTGTCATAAGGGAAATAGACGGCATACAGCCCCTGGCTCCTGGCGTAATTAATGCAGTCCACACTCTTTTCCAGGACGTTTTCCCAGGTCCATTTGAACTGGTACTTCAGTTTGGGATAACCGATGGGGACTTCGATGACGACACCGTGGGCGCCGCAGTCCACCGCCTTGTCAATGTCCTCGCGCATAGCCCTGGCAAAGGTATAGATCTTCGCCTTGAGATTGCGCTTGCAGATGGCTTTGATGGCGTCGTAGTCCGACTGGGAGACCGCCGGCATGCCGGCTTCGATCCGTTCGATCCCCACTTCGTCGAGTTTTTCGGCGATCCTGATTTTGTCGTCCACAGTAAAGACCACACCAGGCGTCTGTTCGCCGTCTCTCAGGGTCGCGTCGTGGATTTCCACCTTGGCCGGCTTTTTGATTGCGGCTGTAACTTCGGGATAGTCGTTGTAAGGGCTGGCCCACCAGGCGTTTTCTTTGTAGTGCGTATTGTTCATGCTTAACCCTCCATTTTTCATGTATTGATTCGTTGCTGCTGCACGCCTTAATTCAGCGGGGTTCCCATGGGCATTCCGGCAAACAGCAGACCCAGAGAAATGACAATTGCTCCCACTATCGTCAGAATCATGCCGATTTTGAACAGATCTTTAAATGTATAGTAGCCTGCCGCGTAGGTCAATACGAAACACAGGCTCTCCGTGACCAGGATAAAATGGGTCGATGACGCCAAACCCGCGGTCATAGCCATTGCCTGTATGGGAAATCCGCTCTGCTGGGAATAGGCGATAACCAGCGGAACGTTGACCGCAGCCGCGGCGGTAAAACTGGAGAAGCCCAGCGAGTCGACGGCGACGAGCAACGTGACGGCAAAGGGCTGCATTGCCAGAGGCAGCACGGCCAGCGGTTTTACGGCATACTGGGCTATCCAGCTGGCCAGTCCGCTGTCGAACGCAGCCACCCCCATCGCAAAGCCGCCGATCATCAGCATCAGAGACCCCCAGGCAAGGTTGGTCTCGACCTCTTTCCAGCTACCGAAAGCACTGATGCCGGGTATGGTCAGCAAGCCGACAATGAGAAGCGAGACTACCGCGATCGGCATTTTTGTGACATCGCCTGTCAGCCAGAGGATTACGGCAATCGCAAATACGACAAGGGTAATTTTTTCCTTCTTCGACCAAGGCCCCATGTCCGCCAGCTCTTTGCGGATCACCTCAGGTCCGAACGGCAGATATTCCATCTCGGGAGGATACATTCTCTTGATCAGCCACAAGGCTATTATCCCAAGAACAACAGCGATGGGGGTTGCTATTATCAGCCATTGGAGGAAGGAAATCGTCAGCCCTGCGTTTTTCTCCAGAAAACTGATGGTAATGATGTTGGAGGGTGTTCCGGACGGAGTGCACAGGCCACCGATAACTGCCCCAAAAGTAATGGCAAACATCATACAAGTGCCGAAGTTGCTTTTGCCGGGCTTAGCTCCCGCCGACCTGGCTATACTCAGGCCAAGGGGGTACATCAGGGCGACCTGGGCCACATCGGTGATAAAATGACAGAACGATACCCAGAAAAAGATATTCAGTATCCGGTTGACTTTGGTGCCGGCTACGCTGAGCATCATATAGGTAATCCGCTTGCCGAGGCCGGATTGGGTAAAAGCTACCGATAATGCCAAACAGCCTACCATAAACGGTACGAAAGGATCGCCAAAACTCTGGGCAGCCACTTTGTTGAAGGGAGCGGCTCCCACAATATGCAGCAGCGGCAGTACAAGCAATCCCGACACAGGAATAGGCAGCGCCTCGGTAACCCACCAGAAGATGGTGGTTGCCATCACCCCCAGCGTCCGAACCGCCGCCAGCTTCAGCCCCCAGAACGGCGGCATAAGGTAGGCCGCGACAAGGATGGCAACACCGATGACAAAATGCAGTTGCTTCTTATACTGAGAATCGATCTTTTGTGGTAGAACCGCTGTATCCATCTAACCTCATCCTTTGCTCTTTGGTGGCACGCTACGCTTCGATCATAGCGACCGCCCGGCACCAGCCGGCGGTACAGCCCTCGAACTTCACCGGCAGCGCCGACACTAAAAAGCCGTGCGCTTTTGGCAGATCTTCCAGATGGGCCAACTTCTCGATCTGCAGGTATTCGCGTTTGCGGCCATGCATGTGAGTCGGCCACAGTTCCTTCTTGTCACCGGTTTTCTTGAATGACGCCACCATGGCCTGCACCGGCCTGTCCAGCGTCCAGGCGTCGATGCCGATGCAGCGGATTCCCTGGTCCAGCAGCCAGTCCAGGCCGGTGATGCCCAAGCCGGACTGCATCTTCAGGTAGGTTTGCGTATCGGTGCCCCAGTACTTGTCGCAGCCGGTATGTAAAAGAACGATATCCCCTGCTTTCAGTACATAGCCGATCTTGGCCAGAGCTTCCTTCATATCGCCGATGGTGATTTCCGCCCCCGGTTCCTTGTGCCGCATATCCAGTACGACGCCGGGACCAAAACACCATTCCAGCGGGATCTGGTCAACGGTCCTGGACGGTTTTCCCTCGCTGAGGGGTCCGTAGTGAAAAGGGGCGTCGATATGGGTTCCGGCATGGGCCGATCCGGAAATAAAGTCGGTGGCGAGGGCCATGGTATCAGGAAAATCGGTGGGTTCGATGCCGGCCATCTTAGCCAGGCGGTAAGCGCCGGCCGAATGGTCGGAATGCTCGATTTTCGGGCCGAAGGGTTCAGTCGCTCCATTGTGGTGGGAGACGCTCAAATCAATAAACTTATACATCTTTCTTGTCAGCCTCCTTGATAACGTTTTTTTGAATAAGCAGCACTTTCCTGATGGCGTCCGCCAGTTCCCGGCCGACCCGCAGGCGGTGATCCCGGGTTATCGCCTCGGCCCTGTCGGCATCCCGCGTTTTGATGGCTTCGATTAAAAGATCATGCTCCAGGTCCGATGTTTTCACCGCCGCCGGTTTGAGGCCGAAAATCGCCCGGCCGTATTGGGATTTGACAAGAAGGTCATCCACCATCGACAGCAGATTCGGGTACGGCGATTTACCGATTATAGCCTGGTGAAACTGGCGGTTCAGCCGCGCGTACTCGACCGAGTCACCTTGCGCGGCCACCTTCTTCATGGTTGCCTCCAAAGCGACGATCGCTCCAATATCCGCGTCCTGCATAAAGGGTATCGCCGTACGGATTGCCATACTCTCCAGCGCAGCCCGCATGACGAAAACCTCTTCGATCCATTCCGGCGAAGGGGTCGCGACCACCGCTCCGGCGTGCGGCTTTGTCTCGATCAGACCCGTGGCCTCCAGCATTTTCAGCGCTTCTCTTACCGGGATATCGCTGACTGACAGTTGCTCAGCGATGTCTTTGACAATCAGCCTTGTTCCCGGCGTCAATTTGTTGGCGATGATGGCATCAAACAGAGCCTGATAGACAAGCTCGGCTTTGGTTGAATATTGCCCTACCAATTTCAGCACCGATACTCCTCCTTCTTGGTAATCGCCCCAGTCCTTCCAGGGACCCTTGCCATATTGACCCGCTCCTTTCCTCCCGGCCCCAATTTCAGCGATAGACTCGGAAAAGTCGGCCCGGCTTACTTTTAATATATTATATATTATATATTATATTAAAATTCTAACAATTTCCAGCCTTTTTGTCAATCCTGATTTCGGGGAAGGATGATCAAGTAACCTCCATCGGCTATTTTACATAATATAGAATGCGGATAGTTATTATCCAGCCTGTTGTAAAGGAGAAGTGCCATGGCTGACCTGTTTCAGTTCGCCCCGGGAGCGACCGTGTATGTCCTGGCCGATTCCGGCGCGGAGTTTGTGGGACACATTCTGGGGCTCCGTCACCAGGACGACGCCCGGCCGGAGGTACAGTTCCTGTTTCTCCGGCTGACGAGTGCCTCAAGCCCTTACAGTGTTGGAGATGTGGTGGCAATCAACGTCACATTGATCATCTCGATAGGTCCTCTGACCACGCCGGCTTAAGCTTCTTAGCAGTCGAAACCCAAACTAAAATAGCCCTGCCGCCTGCAGGGCTATTTTTCGCACGGGACCGCCTTTCCCGCCAGTCTAGCCGGGACTGCCGCTCCGCCGCAGGAGATTGGTCTCGGCGGCAACCTTGCTGAAGCCCCACTTCTCGTAAAAAGAAATGTTCTGTTCCCGGCAGTATAGCTCGACCCTTTCAACATTCCTCAGCAAAGGCTGTTTGAGAAGATGTTCCAGCAGCCGTTTCCCGTTGCCCTGACCCCGGCATTTTTCCGCCACGATTACGTCGTAGATCATAGCCCGGCACACGCCGTCCGACAAGTATCTGGCAAAGGCGAGGATCTCGCCGTCGGTGGCGATGAGTGCGACAATGCGGCTGTTGGCCAGCAATTGCCTGACACTTTCGCCGGTCCGGCTGCGGGACCAGGTTTCACGCCGGAACAAGGCCACCAGGCCGTCGATCTGGTCTTCGCCAAGCTTGTCCACAAACCGGGCTTCCCCGGCTGATGCCTTCCAATCACCCTCCCTGATCTCCTCCATATTGCGTCCCTCCTTTTCTTCCATGGACCGGGCCAACTATCCGCGCACTGGCCTGAGCTGTTATTTCCTACCGTTTTGAAGCTGGCCGACTAAAGATCGCGGCTTATTTTATTCCCGGCCAATTTTTATGGTAACCCGCCCAATTTCTTACCTATATTTTACATCATCATTTTTGGGCTGCAAGGCATCCGGGTGAAATAACAGCGCAGGGGGTGGCGGGAATATGGAACTATCCCACCGGCCGCAGAAGAAAAATTCAGTGTGGGAGCGCAGTTACGGGTGAACAGGCCCAATTTTCCCTCCACTCCAAGTCTTAGCGTTAGGCTGCAAAGGTGTATGGCAAATAAAAACCTCGCTGAAAAGGGTTTATAAACCTATCTCAACGAGGTTGCGGTCAACGAACAGCCAAAATCTTTACCGCCGGGCCTTGCCGGTGACGTGCTCGATGTCCAGGCGCAGTACCGCGGTTTTGTCGAAGGACTGGGCGGCGTATTCTTTTCCTTTTACGATATAGTCGTCGCTGCTGGCGTATTTTTCGATAAGCGCGACCAGCGCCGTCATTTTTTCTTCACCGGTGACGTCAACCGCCTTTCCGAAAGCGATCACGCTTTTGTATTTCATGCTGAAGGCATCCGGCAGGGGACTCGCTTCGGTTACGATGCAGAAGGAAACCTTGTTGTTGTTTTGCAGAAAGGCCAGTTTTTGCCCCTCCAGAGCGCAGTGGACGTAAATGCTGTTGTCCCGGTAAACATAGCTCAAGGGCACGCCATAGCCGTAATCATTGGTGCCGACCATCGACAAAACCCCGTAGCCGCCATTCATTAAAACATCCGCTGTTTCCTGCTCACTGAGCATTCTGTCCTGACGCCGCACATCGTTGAACAAAGCAATCTCCTCCTAATAATACTATTCAGGTTCTTACTGCCGGACCACCTTCAGCCCGGGTTCTTTCCATCAGGCTTGGCCAAAGCCCGCCAGACGGACTTTGACGCCTCTTTATTGCAAAATCGGCACGTCACATCTTCAAATTACTTTCCCTTTTTATGGCTATTTTCCTGCAAGCCGTATCAGGTCATGTACAGGCCACCGTTGACGCTGACGGTCTGGCCGGTAATGTAGCCGTTATCGGCCAGCATCACCGCGGCCCGGGCCACTTCCTCGACAGCCCCGAACCGGCCCACCGGGATCGCGCGGGTGCTGGCTCGCGGGTTGCTTGTGATCATTTCGGTTTCGACCAGCGCCGGTGCGATGGAATTGACGGTAATACCCTCTTTGGCCAGAGCGGCGGCGTAGTAATGGGTAAGCCCGAGGATCCCGGCCTTGGAAGCGGCGTAGTGCGGACCGATGATACCCCCGATATGAGCGGCGGTGGACGACAGATTGATGATCCGCCCCCACGCCTTGCGGCGCATCGCCGGCAGCACCGCCTGGGTCAGGAGAAATGCCGACTTCAGATTGGCGCAGAGGGTGTCATCCCAATCCTGCTCGCTGATGGTCTCAATGCTAGACGGGCGGCCGATACCGGCGTTGTTGACAAGAATATCGACGGTTCCCAGCTCTTTTTCAACAGTGCCCAGCAAAAGCGAAACCGCCCCGGCCGAGGAAACGTCGGCCCGGACAGCGAGACTCCGACCGCCGCAGGCCTCAATCTGGCGGCATACTTCCTCAGCCAGGTCGTTATTGACCAGATAATTGACAGCCACCTTCACCCCGGCCTGAGCCAAAGCGATGGCGACGGCTTTGCCGATGCCCCGGCTGGCCCCGGTTACAAGGGCGGTTTTCCCCGGCAGTTCACTATTCATCAGATCGGCCTTCCTTCTTTAAACAATCTGCACTAAGACAGTCCCGGCGATTTGCCATCCCAAACCTTCACCTTTTGAGAGATTATACCATCCTTTTCCTGTCAAAACAATATCCCGTTCAGCTGCGTCCGTCAGGGGACTGTCACAGTCTTGTCACATTTTTTCACTATAATAAATCATCTGTTTGAAAAATGTTCTGAAATAACGGAAGAATCGCACTATGTTGACAGCACCGGCTGCCTGAAAATAGGAGGCTATTATGGATCTGCTGACCCCGGCTGAAGTGGCCGCCATACTAAAAGTGCATCGCCGAACTGTTATATCCTGGCTGCAAAAAAAGCAGATCCCGGGTTTTAAACTGGGCGAGAACGCGGCCGGCCAGTGGCGGACCGACCGGCGGGATCTGGATAGGTACTTATTGGATCATAAGCTGAATAAGGGGGGCGGCCAGTGAATCTGTTGACACCGGATGAGGTAGCTGCTATGTTAAAGGTCAAACGCCGAACCGTTCTCCGCTGGATTCAGCAGGGTAAACTGCCGGGTATCAGGCTGAAGGAAGGCATCGCGTCCCAGTGGCGCGTTGACAGAGATGATCTGGACGAGTACCTCAAAACCTTGAAGGGTAAGTGGACCAGCCAAAGCGAATTCTAGCGATATTTGACGAATTATTCGTGGCGAAGGGTGTGTTGCAATTCATGGGAAATATCTGGCACAATCATGGTCTTATCCGTTTCTCTTTGGCATTACTTATTGTTGCCGGTCTTGCCGCCGGCTGCGGGCGGACCCAGGCGCCCGCCCAGAACGCCGTGGCTGTCACGGTGGGCAAGGCCGAATCGCGCAATATGCCGATACAGGTCGAAGCGGTGGGCAATGTGGAGGCCTTCAATTCGGTGATTATCCTGCCGCAGGTCACCGGGCGGGTGCTCAATCTGCACTTCCAGCAAGGGCAGGATGTGAAAACCGGCGATCTTCTGGTTACCATCGACCCGACTCCGTTCGAACAGAAGCTGGCCCAGGCTCAGGCTCAACTGTCCCGGGACACGGAACAGGGCTCTTTCGCGACATCCTCGGCCAGACGCTACGACGAATTATACCGGCGTGGAGCCGTCTCCCGTCAGGATTTCGAACAAATGAACACATCTTCGTCAGCCCAGGCGGCCACGGTGCAGCAGTCGCAGGCGGCGGTGGAGAGTGCCCGCATCGATCTGAACAACTGCTATATCCGCTCACCTATCAACGGGCGGACCGGCGCTTTCCTGGCCAATCTCGGCGCACTGGCGACAATGAACGCGACCCAGTTGGTGGTGGTCAACCAGATTGAGCCGATATTCGTTAAATTTACCGTGCCGGAGAAATATCTGGCTGCCATTACCGCCGCTCAGAAAACCGTCCCGCTCCAGGTCACCGCGACTATCGCCGACTCGGGGCTGAGCGTGGGCGACGGCGTACTTACCTTCATCGACAATACGGTGGACACTGCGTCCGGCGTGGTGCAGATGAAGGCCCAGTTCCCCAACACTGCCCGTCAGCTTTGGCCCGGGCAGTTTATCCGAGTCATCCTTAAGCTGGGCGAACAGCCGGACGCGGTGGTTGTACCCAGTGAGTCCGTGATGAACGGCCAGAAAGGTACCTATGTATTTGTCGTCAAGGATGATATGACGGTGGAAACGCGACAGGTAACCCAAGACCGGGTCATCGGCAAAGTGGCGGTCATTACCAAAGGCCTGAGCGCCGGCGAGACGGTCGTCACCGACGGACAGGTCAACCTGCGCCCCGGCTCGACCATCAACATCAAAGAAGCGGCCGGCGCCAGCCCCCAGTCGAATCCCCAAGGCGGTGGTAAGCAGTGAACGTTTCCGCCATATGGATTCGCCGCCCGGTAATGACCATCCTGATTATGATCACCCTCCTGTTCTTCGGGGTGATCAGCTATCTGCAGCTGCCGGTGAACGACCTGCCCAACGTCGACTATCCGGCCATTCAGATTCAGGCGTCCCTGCCGGGAGCAAGCCCGGAGACGATGGCGTCGTCGGTGGCGCTGCCGCTGGAAAAACAGCTGTCGACAATTGACGGTGTGGACTCCATGTCGTCTTCCAATACCACCGGTAAAACGACCATCAATATCACATTTTCCCTGAACCGCACCATCGACGCCGCCGCCCAGGACGTCAGCGCAGCCATTTCGGCGGCGGCGAAGCGGCTGCCGTCAAATATGCCGTCCCCGCCATCCTACACCAAGACCAATCCGGCTGAGCAGCCGATCATGTTCTATGTCATCACCTCAAAAACGATGAAAATGTCGGATGTGCAGGACTATGTGGAAACGTCGCTCCTGCCGGCCGTGTCTTCGGTCAACGGCGTGTCCCAGGCCCAGATCTTCGGCACCCAGCAGTACGCGGTGCGGCTGCGGATGGACCCTGACAAAATGGCGGTCCGGGGAGTCGGCCTCAACGAAGTCACCAGCGCGCTGATCAACGGCAACGTCAACCTGCCGGGCGGCACGCTGAACGGGCCAAATGTCACCTATAGCGTTGATTCCTCCGGCCAGCTCTTGAACGGCAAGGAATTCGACAACCTGATCGTGGCCTACCACAACGGCAACCCGATCCGCATTCAGGATATCGGTCGGGCCACCGACAGCAACGCCAACGAACAAACCAAGCGCAGCTTCATCACCCCCGGCGACGAGAGCGACGGCGTGTTTGTGGCAATCTTCAAGCAGCCGGGATCCAACGCGGTCCAGATCGCCACCGACGTTCGCAAGAAAATGGAGCTGGTGCGGGGTACCCTGCCGCAAGGGATCGAGGTATCGCTGCTTTACGACAAGTCGGATTTCATCAAATCATCGGTCGAGGACGTCGAATCGACCCTGGCCCTGACCATCCTCCTGGTGGTCCTCGTTGTTTTCATCTTCCTTGGCAGCATTCGGGCCACGCTGATCCCCGGCATCACGGTACCTCTGTCATTGATTGGCACCTTCGCGATCATGAAGGCCTCGGGCTTCAGCCTGAACAATATCTCGCTGATGGCCCTGTCCCTGGCAGCCGGCTTTGTTGTCGACGACGCCGTGGTGGTGATGGAAAACGTGGTGCGGCGGGTGGAAGAGGGCGAAACACCGATGGAGGCAGCCTTCGCCGGCTCGCGGGAAATCTGTTTTACCGTGCTGTCGATGACCATATCGCTCATCGTGGTCTTTGTCCCGATTCTGTTCATGGGCGGGATCATCGGCCGGCTGTTCCGGGAGTTTGCGGTCAGCATCGCGGCGGCGATACTCTTCTCCGGCTTTATCGCCCTGACCCTGACGCCGATGATGTGCGCCTATATCCTCAAACATAAAAACGGCGATGACAAGAAAAGCCGTTTCGCCCAGACCACCGAGCGCGTCTTTGATAGAGCCAAGAACTTCTACGGGCGGACCTTGTCCAAGGTTTTGGCCCACCCCCGGCAAGTCCTGGCGTTCACGCTGGGCATCGTTCTTCTGTCCGGCTTTCTCTACACCAAAATCGACAAAGGCTTTATCCCCGGCCAGGACATGAACCTGTTCCGGATCAGCACCCAGGCCGATGACCGGGCCTCCTTCGACTATCTGGCCCAGCACCAGGATCAGATCAACCGGATTCTGGAGAAGGAACCGGGACTGCGGGGCGCCCTGTCGGTGGTCGGATCCCCAACCTACAACACCGGCTTCATCATGGTCAGCCTGAAGGACCGTAAGGACCGGACCGAGTCGGTCGATCAGCTTATCAACAGGCTGCGGCCGGAATTCAGCACCGTCCCCGGGCTTCGGGTGTATCCGTACAACCCGCCGCCCATCACCCTGGGAAGCCGCCAGACCGCCGGCATCGGCCAGTTCACTATAACGAGTCCCGACCTTGACCTGCTGGCCAAAGCAGCCACCGATATGGAAAACCAGATGCGGGCGATCCCCGGACTTACTGATGTGAATTCCAGCCTGCAGATCAAGGCTCCCAAGATATTCTTCGATATCGACCGGGAGAAAGCGTCCTCCCTCGGTCTTTCCGCCAACCAGATCCAGGATGCGCTGTATTCGGCTTTCGCCGACCGGCTGGTGACAACTATTTATACCCCCAGCAACGAGTACGATGTGTACCTGGACCTCGGGAAAAGCTTCCAGACCGATCCGTCGGTGCTCAACAAGCTGTATATCAAGACAGGATCGAGCCTCGGGCCTACGGTGACGACGCCGGCGCTGGTACCGCTGGCTACACTCGGCAAGCTGAACGAGAAACTGTCGTCGTTGTCGGTGAACCACAGCGGCCAGATGCCGGCGGCGACCATCTCCTACAACCTGAAACCCGGTTATGCTCTGGGCACGACAGCGGCCCAGATCCAGGCAGTAGCCCAGAAAACCCTCCCATCAGGCGTAGCCGGATTTTTCGAGGGCAATGCCTCGGCTTACGCCAGTTCCTTCGCCAATATGGGTTTCCTGCTGTTCGTCACTGTGTTCATCATCTATGTGGTGCTGGGAATTCTGTATGAAAGCTTCATCCATCCGATCACCATTCTCACGGCGCTGCCTCTGGCGGGAGCCGGGGCGCTGATCTTCCTGATGCTGTTCCATATGGAACTGGACATCTATTCCTATGTGGGCATCATCATGCTGGTCGGTATCGTCAAGAAGAACGGCATCATGATGATCGACTTCGCGGTGGAACTGACGGAAAAGCAGGGCCTTTCCTCCAAGGAAGCCATCCACCAGGCCTGCCAGATCCGGTTCCGCCCCATCATGATGACCACGATGGCGGCCGTCTTCGGCGCCCTGCCGATCGCGCTGGGGTACGGCACAGGCGGCGAGGCGCGGCAGCCGATGGGGATAGCGGTGGTCGGCGGCCTGATCTTCTCCCAGTTTCTCACCCTCTATGTCACCCCGGTGTTCTATGTATGGTTCGACCAGCTGCAACAAAAACTGAAGGGCAAAAAGGCGTCGCAAAGCGCCTAACCGATTGATGCAAAAAGACTCTCCACCGAGTGGAGAGTCTTTTTTTTAGACACCTATCGTTCAGGCCTGCAGGGTAAACACGCCGATCTCGGCCGGACAGCCGAGGCGGAAAGGGAACCAGTGACCGGTGCCGCTGGAGACATAGCCGTAGACCCCATTTTCATGGTACAGGCCGCGCATATAGCGATAGGAAGATAGCAAGGACTTGCCGCCTATGACCACCTGCCCGCCGTGGGTGTGACCGGTCAGGGTCAGCGGTACCTTGGCGGCAAAGCCGTCGAAAAGGACGTCAGGGTGATGGCCGATCAATACCCTGAAGGCGTCGGGCGGAACATCCCGGGCAGCGGCCGCGAAGCATTGCATCCGTTTGCCTGTGCTCACGTTGATGCCGCTGCGGTTAACGTCCTCCCACGGATAATCCACCCCCATGAGATAAAATGGTTTCTCTGCCGCTGTGATCGGTCGGCTGGCATTGTCCAGAAGAACGACCCGACTGTTATTCAGCGCGGAGCGGACCCGCTCGGCGCTGCGGAAATAGTCGTGGTTGCCCATGCAGAAATAGATCCCGTGCGGGACCGACGGCTGGAGCCGGTCGAAGCGGTCAATGGCCGGGCCCAGCAGCGTCAGATCGTCGCTGAAGTCGCCGGTGATGGCCACAAGGTCGGGCTTTTCCTCAGCCAGCATCCGGATGACGGTGTCGAGTCTGGCGAGATCAAAATACGGACCGAGATGGATATCGCTGACCTGGGCGATTTTGAAGCCGCTCAAGTCTGGCGGCAGATCCGGCAGGGCGAGGGAGTAACGCTGGACCGCCATCTGGTTTTGGGCGCCATAGACGCCCTGGCTGCTGACGCCGAAAGCGATCAGCGGCGCCACAGCCAGGGTGCGGTGGAAAAACTCCCGGCGGGTCATCGCCGGTGCCGCGGCAGTATCCGCTGGAACCTGGGCCGCCTGCCGGCCCCTGATCAGCCTGTGGGCGACGTACAGCAGCGGCTGGAAAATGAGCAGGATGAACTGGCCGAAAGACCAGGCCAAGGCACCGTACACAAAAATATGGAATACTTCGATTTCCTGGACCACGAGCGGCGGCCGCCGCGGCCAGCCGTACCCCATCACCGCAATGGTTGCCAGCGTGAAAAACAGGTAGGCATACTTCACCGCCCGGGTGCGGTAAGGGGCGAAAATACGCGTCAGCAGCCTATAGTTCAGCCAGCTGACGAAGGCGGTTATCGCCAGCAGGATGAGAGCCGTTACAAAAAACCGCATGATGACCTCCTGATTCTGAATCATATAAATACAGCGTTTCCTCCTGATCATGCTTTTTCGCCGACGGTCAGATATACGCCGGCTTCTGGCGGAGCGCGCCGCCCCTGCTAACAGTCTACCATATTTTCCGGCGAAAGAAAAAAGGACCAGGCAAGCCCTGCCTGGGGATTCCACACGGCGTTAAAACCAGCCTCCTGATGAATGCAAGCCTTCCGGAGCGATGCCGGAAGGCTTGCGTTCATCAGGAGATATCCCCGAAGCATTCCCTGACCTGAATGAAACAGTACAGAAAAAAGCAGTGAAAAACGACACCCAGAATATTCAGCGAAACGATTTTGAGGACCAGGGTAATCAGCAGCGGATAAAAAGCCAGGCGCCATCCCGCCAGTTCGCCCTTTTTCATCCTGAGCCCGCCGATAATCATCAGGACCGACAGAGCGATGCCGATGACGTACACCGCCGCGTAAACCTCAAAATCGTTCAGCGCCTGGGTAATCGCCAGCAGGATGAGCAGGATATTCATGACAATCAGCCACCACGGCAGAAACTTCAGGATGGGTTCCCTGTCCTTGGCCTGAGGCAGTATCTTGTTGACAAATCTGACTATGCTCCCTTCAAAACCGTTCATTTCACCACTCCTTACCTTTTTGTTCCCGCAGGCCCACTTCCGCCCGACAACCGGTTTTCTTGTGCCGCCGCCTGTATTACCGCTGTAGAAAGGATGCCACGTACAGTATAATAGCCACCTCTTACCAAATTCTGAACGATAGCCGGGCTTTCGCCCAGGCGTGGCTGGCCCGGCTATCGCTACATATTATTCGGAAAGAGCCGGGCTTAGGCGCAAAAAAAGAAAAAGCCTTCCGGCTGTACGCCGAAAGGCCTCTTTAGGTTCAGTACTTTTTCACTTCGCTGCCTGTGCCGATGTCGATGGCGTTATCCGGGCCGGCCGGCAGGCCGATGGTTTTGCTGTCCGGCGGGGCGGCACCTTTTTCCACCCATTCCACCAGAAGGTCGAAGGACATAGGGGAGCCGAGCCTGAAGGTTATTGCCTTTGTCCAACGCCGGATTGCCGACAAGCCCGTCAAAATGGTTGCCGTGCTCAATCATATAGATGCGGTACAGCCCGCTTTTGCCGGCCTTCTGCACCAGGGCTTCGTAAGCCAAAGCATGGACGGTGGGGAAGAGCAGCGCGTCCCAGGTTCCGTGCACGGTTATCACCGGCTTTTTGATGTTGCCGCTGTTCTGGAATTTGGCGATCCCGGCCTTTACGCTGTCCGGGCGGGCAAAACAGTTGTAGTTTTTATAGTCTTCGGGATTGGACAAGAGTTTGTTGCGGAACTGATTCAGAGTCGGCAAATAGATAGCCTTGCCGTGATAATCCACCAGGAAACGTGCCTCGACAGGCACCCCGTAGTCCACGAAGGTGGCGTAGGCCCGTTCTTTTTCCTGGTCGCCGGAATTGGGGTTCTTGATGACCTCCCAGCTGTTGACCGCGTCAGTCAGACTGGACACAAGGTTGGCCTCGCTGGCCCGCCAGAGAACGCCCTCCCAGTCGACGGCCCCGTCGTATAGAGCGCCGTCATTCTCGATGGCGTAGCGGGCTATGTAGCCGCCATTTGACATGTCGATAAGATAAGTCCTTGCCGGTTCCTGGCCGCGGGTCCGTTTCAGCAGCTGCTTGGCGGCCACCGTCATCTGATGCAGCCTGGCATTCCACTCGGCTATGGTATCCTGTTCGCTTACCAGAGCCGTCAGCCCCTTGGACCAGGGGTATATCTTTCCGTCCGGTGCCGGGATGAGTTCTCCGGTGGTGCCCTTGTCGATGCATACATAGGCGTAACTGTTGCCGCTACCGTCAAAGCGGGTCAATACATAATCGCTGACAATGGTGTCGGTGGAGCGTTCGTCGCCCACCCCGGGCGCTCCCAAGACCACCAGCTTGCCGTTCCATTTATCCGGCAGACGTCCCCTATACCACTTTCTTTATTGTCAACAGGCCTGTATGGTTATACTTTTTGTACAGATAAAACAGCACCAAACTCATCGAGCGAAAGACCACCAGGCAGAAAAAATTCCATTGTTCCTGCAAAACCAGGATGTTCAGGTTGATCAGCAAGATGTCGCTCAACAAAAAAAGCAGTACCGGGGCAAAACGCCAGAGCCTGTTTTCTAAAGCGCAGCCGAAAAACACAAAAATGAGCGACATTCCCGCATGGTAAGGCAAGGCGAAAAGGATGCTGTCCCGATAGGAATTTTCAACAAAACCGAAAGTATAATGCTGCTTCCCCCCCAGCAGCAGCAGGTGGGTCGGCGCATGGATGAACAGCAGGGCAAGCAGATAGCAGGTCATATAACGCAGAAAATTATACGTCTTTTTTTCCAGCTTGGCGATCCAGATTTTTATGACATTCAGGCCGACAAAAACGATACCACCGGTCAGATAGGTTCGCCACCAGTGATTTTCATAGATCCCCAGATGAAGAAACAGCACTTCTATCAGCATAAACAGAACAGCCAGCAAAAAAATCCACGGATTGCCCAGCGAGAAATTCACGACAAGGTTAGCCGCCCCCGTCCAGACAAGCCAGTTTCCCAGGACATACCCCAGGACATTGTCGGCAAAATAATCAGTATATATTCCCAGTTTATAAGCATAGGCGTCAAAAACAGTGAGTACCAGGAATTCGCCCACAGTTAAAAAACTCAGCATCAAGAAAAAGACCAGGGCGATGAGGGAAAGGTTCCGCCTGACGAGCATGGTGAAACCCGTCATTCCCAAACCGGTTGCAGTCACGAGACAGTACCAGAACATGGGCCCTCCGGCTGCGCAGCAACCCCGTGCGGCCTGGCATGTCCGCCAGATAAAACCTGCGCAGTATTATTGTGGCCTTTATTGCAGGGAAAATATTTGCCGTCAAATATTTTTCAGACAAATATCTGTAAACCAAAAAGGATCAGAAGCCTTCCGCCGTTCCGTCGCCCCGAGGGTCGGCGGCTCCGAACCTGACGCCGGTGACAGGGTCGATCAGGACTATACCGGCGTGACCCATCACATCGGTATAGTCGTCCATGACGCTGACGGTATGACCGCGTTTTTCCAGTTCCGCGAGGACCGCCGGACTCACCCGCCCTTCGATTTTCAGATCGTTGGCCGAGGCGCCCCAGGTCCGCCCCAACAGCCAGCGGGGTGCGTCGATCGCCGCCTGCACGTCCAGGCCGAAGTCGACGATCCGGGTCACCACTGCGGCCTGGGTCTGGGGTTGACCCTCGCCGCCCATGGTGCCGTACACCAGGTAAGGCCGGCCCTGCTTGAAGAGCATCGCCGGATTCAAGGTGTGGAAGGTTCGCTTGCCTGGCTCCAGGCGGTTGATGTGGTCAGGTTCGAGAGAAAAGAAGCTGCCCCGGTTTTGCAGAATGATCCCGCTGCCGTCGACAACAATGCCTGAGCCGAAATCGTGGTAAATGCTCTGAATCAGCGATACCGCGTTGCCGGCTTTGTCCACCGCTCCCAGCCAGACAGTGTCTCCCTTGGGATCGAGCGGCTCCACCTTGGCTGCGGCCTGCCGCAGGGCGATGCGCTTCGCCTGCTCCCGGCCATGCTCCACCGATAACAGATGCTTCAGCGGGATGTCGACAAACTCCGGGTCGGTCACCCACCGGTCGCGATCGGCGAAAGCCTGCTTGGTGGCCTCGACGATCAGGTGAATGTAGTCGGCGGTTCCCTCGCCTGCGGCGGCAAGGTCAAAGTTGTTCAGGATGTTCAAAATGGCCAGGGATGCGACACCCTGCGTGTTGGGGGGGAAGTTCCAGGCCTGAAGACCCCGGTAGTCGGTCGTCAGCGGCGTCACCCAGTCGGCGGTGTGGCGGGCGAAGTCGGACGCAGTCAGCAGGCCGCCGTTGGCCTCCAGCTCGGCCACGATCTTTTGGGCGACGGCGCCGGTGTAAAAACTGCGGGGCCCCTCCCGGGCGAAAATACTCAGTGTATCGGCAAGCTCCAACTGGCGGAAGGTTTCTCCGGCCCGGTAGGGCTCACCGCCGGCTTTGAGAAAAGTATTCCGGAACCCTGGGAAACGCTGGAGGTTGCGAAAGGTATCGTCCGCCGGGTTGATATTCACCTTTGTCCAGTGTTCCTGGCTATAGGACAGGGGGAACCCGTCCCGGGCATAGCCAATGGCCGCTTGGAGCAAATCCGCCCAGGAAAGCCGGGCGCCCATGGCGGCCCTGGCATAGTCATAGGCGCCTTCCCAGCCGGATGCGGCCCCAGGCACGGTATTTGCCGCCAGATAGCCCCGGGCCGGGATCTGCCGATAGCCCTGCCGCCGATAAAAGTCGATGGTGGCCGCCTGTCCCGAGCGTCCGCTGGCGTTGAGGGCTTTCAATTCAGCGGTTTTAGCGTTGTAGATCAGCCAAAAGTTGTCCCCCCCCAACGAGTTCATATGGGGATAGACCACCGTGAGGGCCGCGGCGGTGGCGATGGCGGCTTCCACAGCCCCGCCGCCCTGCTCCAGGATCGCCAGGCCGGCCCGGGAGGCGAGCCGGTGCGGACTTACCACCATTCCTTGAGAGCCTTGCGCCGGCAGGCGTTTTTCACCATTAACCGTAGTCATCGTTTCTCTCCACCCTCTCCCTAAATCCCTGCTACCTCAAAGTCCTTCTGAAATTATTCTACCAGGGTCGGGACAAATTTGGCCAGCGCCTTCTAAAAAACAGCCAGCCGCGCCTTGACAGCCCCGGCCCCGACCTGGCCCGGTGTATGGGCCTTTTTCAAAAGCCGCAGAACCCGCCGACAGTGGAAAAACCCTCCAGGCAAACGCCGGGAGGGCTTCTTCGATCTGTATCTTTAGGGTGCGGCTGCTCCCTGCCGCAAATTTTTCACCAGCATGAGCTCGTTACCCTCCCTGTTATACACCACCCGATCCATCCAGGCCATCATGATGGGAATGCCGCGGCCATGCTCCGCGTCCTGCAGGGATTCGAGGAACCGGTCGACGCCCTTCGCCGCGACCTGAGAGACAATACCGTTCCCATCGAACCCGATCCCATCATCTTTTACCCTCAGGATCAAGCTGGAGCCGATAAGGTTGAGCTTTAACCGGACCCCGGCTCCGTATCGCCGGGCGTTGGCGACTGCTTCCCATGCCGACACTTCCACTTTGTCCGCATCCGGCCCGGCGACCTCCTGCAGCAATACTCTGATCCGGCGGCGGATATTGTCCCGCTCGGCCGGATTGGACATATCGAAGTAAAGCGGAAAAGCATCCAGATTTCTCACTTTCAGGCAAACCGCCGAACAGTCATCACGGCGATTGGGATTGGAGGCGGTTTTTCTCAGCGCGCCGACAGCGGCTGCAAAGTTGTTGAAATCCGCCGGCAACTCTTCCGGCGTTGCTTCCTGGATGCCATCGGTCATGAAGAAGAAAGTATCCCCGGGCTTGATGGAAAGGGTCTTCATCTCAAAGGCTTCCAGCTCGCACATTCCCAGAAAGTTGCCGGGCAGCCCCACCCATTCGGCCTTGCTGCCGCTGCAGGCGATGAAATAGTTGATTCCTCCCGCCACGCACGACAACGTCTTTTTCCTGAAATCAACCGTAAAAGCCATCATGCCCACAAACGAATCATCAGGAAAGTAGGCCAACAGTCTTTTGTTGATATGGGCGAAAACTCTTGGTGTCCAGTCCTGTTCTTCCACCAGCATTTCATTGAGCATCCCGCTGACGGTGGCGGTGTGGAGGGCCGTCCCCATGCCGTGACCGGTGACATCGATCAGGTAGCCCAAAAAACGGCTGTGATCCCGCGACCAGCGATATCCAAACAAGTCGCCGCTCACAAAGTGCACGGGTTCAAAGATGGTTTTCACCTGAAGCTGCCTGTCCAGAATATCCTTCGGCAGCAAGGAACGCTGGACCGCCCCGGCCTTCTGGACATCGGTCTGGATCAGCGTCTGCAGTTTTTGCTCCAGCGAGATGTCATGATACGACACCATGATCAGCCTTTGACCGCGATAGTCGATGACAGTTCCTGCCCGCTGAACGTATAGGACCCGGCCGAGTTTATGCTGGTAAAGACGCACGGCGACAGGCGTAACCCCTTGCTCAGTCAAATCGGCGATATCCCTAGCATTCCTGTCTGTCGAATCTTTCAGGACAATGTCTTGCAACGCCAGCGACAGCGCTTCGGTTTCCGAATAACCGAACATGTCAAGAAACGCCTCGTTCACTTCCACGATCCGCAAGGTGTCGAATTCGGCAATCGCCACGGCGCCGGCCGCTTGTTTCAGCAAGACCCGGTAACGGTCCTGGGCCGCATCCAGGTCTAGCAGAGTGCGGTCTTGCCTGCGGGTTTGCAGCCGGATGATCCACAAGGACAGCACCAGTACGGCCGAGAGTGCCGCCGCCCAGTAATAATATATCTGTAAATGCGGCAGGAGGCTTCTGAGCACGCTCTCTTTTGCCACACCAGCCAAGACAATGACAGGATATTCCGGCATCATCCGAAACCAGCCAATGCGTAAAGCCGCGTCCGACTTGGCGACTGCCTCATAAGCGCCCGACGTTTCGCCATGCCTGATGCGGTCAAAAATGACATGGGAGCGAAACTGGTCGGCAACTTCCTGGGTAGTGACAATATTGGGAACCCGGCCAAGATAGCTGCCATCGGCGCGAAGCAGCACAATACTATAGTTGTAACTAAGCTCGAGGCGGCTGAATACCTTGTCCAGGTAATCCGGATCGATTCCCACGGCGACAATACCCGCGAAATTTCCATCCCGGTCGTTCAAGCGCCGGCTCAAGAAGATGGCCGGAGTCCCGGTGGCGCGACTGACCAAAGGCGCGGCGATAGTAAGCCGTTCCGTATCACGATTGATCTGAGCCGCGAAATGTTCCCGCGTCGAGATATTGAGCGGCCCTTCAAGAGGCACGGCGCTGAAAATCAGATCACCGTTCCTGTCGGCCACGGAGATCTGGTTCGCAACGCCCCTGTGCATGAATCTTCTGAGCACATCCTGATGCGCAGGATCGATCCTCCCCAGGAGCTCCATGTCTGTCTTCATCATGATCAGAATATCGTCGGACTCGGACAGCATGCGCCGGACACTTTCTTCCACGAAAAGCGCCGTGTTGCGATTGGAAGCGTTTACTTCCTCCATCCGCAGATTGTATTCCCTCTGATACAGCATATTTGCCGTAAAAAAAGACGCCAGGCAGATCAAACCCGCCAGCAGACCGAGCGGAAGCATGATGCGGAAGAAGGAAGTTCTCTTCTCAGCGTATCCAGGCATTGTGATCCCCTTCGACATTATTCGCCAAGTGAGGATATAATTCCCGGCGCCTGCGACATAATCCTTTAGGTAATTTATGTAACTGCAATGCTGCAAAATCAGCTCACAGGCCAATATTGCGCATTCCGGCCGGTTGCCGCTCAGGTCGCGGATCTATACCGGCGCCAGCACCTTGATTCCCGCTTTGTAGACCTGGACAATGTTGCGTAAGGATTTGATGTCTTTGAGAGGATTTCCCTGGACGACAAGCAAGTCGGCCTGCTTTCCCGGGGTCAGAACGCCGGTTTCCGTCCCCACCCCGATGGCCGCCGCAGCCTCGCCGGTGGCGGAAGCGATAGCCTGAAGCGGCGGCATTCCCAGCTCGACAAACAGCGCCAGTTCCTGCCACACCTCACCATGGTGCACGCCGAGGGCGCCGGCGTCCGTTCCGGCCACGATCCCGGCCCCTGCGGCGATACCTCGCCGCACCATAGCGCAGTGCCTGGTATACACCCGCTGAAGGCCGGCCTCCGGCAGCGTACGGCAGACATGTTCCCTGCCGTAGTCGAACATCCGCAGGAACGGAGTCAGGGTAGGCGTCCAGTAGGCCGGTCCGCCGCCAACAAGGTCGGCGGTCGCCTCATCGAGCAGCGCGCCGTGCTCGATAGTCTGAACGCCGGCGGCTATTGCCAGCCGGACGCCGTCGCTGCCGTTGGCGTGAACACTCACTGGCCGGTTAAGACGGTGCGCCGCCTCGACCGCCGCCTGCAATTCCCTGCCGGACATTTCCACGGCGCCGGCTGTTTCGGTACGAAAGTCGACAATCCCGGTCAGCATCAGTTTAATGCAGTCCGCACCGGCCCCAACCTGCTCGCGCACCGCTTCAGCCATAGCGGCAGGACCGTCGGCTTCCCGGCCGCCGGCGTAGTGAAAATGGCCACCGGTGACGGAAATGGCGCGGTGGCAGGTAAGGACCCGCGGGCCGGCCAGTTTCTTCTGGCTGACCGCCTCTCTGAGCGCAATACCGATGCCGTCGGGCCCGCCCAGGTCCCTGACGGTGGTCACACCTTTTTTCAGGGTCGCCTCCAGGTTTTCTTCCGCCCGCAGCCAACGCATTTCCTTGGCTTCCTTCCAGCGCTGCTCCCGTATCTTCAGGTCAGAGACACCTTCCAGGAAAAGATGCACATGGGTGTCGATCAGCCCTGGCAGCACCGAGCAGGAGGAATAATCGACCGCCTGTGCTATCTGGTCAGCGGCAAAGTCGGCTTGTTGGCCGACAGCGGCGATTCTGCCGTTTTCGATGGCGAGATACTGTTCCTTCCGGGACGGATTGCCTGCACCGTCAATGAGCAGGCCTGCTCTAATCAGCATCGGATGCCCTCCTTTCGCCCAGAGCCCGCGGCCGCCGATTTGGGGGACTTGCGCAGAAAATAGCCTTCCGGTGAGACCGGCGAGGCTATTTTCACAAATTCCGACCGCTGCAAAACATTTGGCGGCTGTATTAAATGGAGTGTTGCCGGAACACCTTCTGATAAGAATCGCAATAAATATCTTTGTTGAGGATCAGGCGGGCGGTAGCGATGGCGTCAACCATAGCTTCGTCCAATACGTCCAGAATGGCTGAGTCCAGTCCGGCGGCCATGGCCATGGTCGCAAACGTCCGGTTGATCAGCGGACGGTGCGGCGTTTTCTGGGATACGTTGCTCAGACCGACCGTGGTGCGGGGGGCAGGGTTGGACAGGGTTTTGAGCTGGCGAATCGTTTCCAGCACTTCGATGGCATGTTCCTGGGCCACATTGACAGGCAAAACGATCGGATCGAGATACAGATCTTCAAAAGGAAGCCCGTAGGCGTCGGCGTTGGCGACCAGTTCCATGCCAAAAGCCGCGCGGTCTTCGGCGCCCTTGGGCACACCCTTGTTGGTCATGCAAAGACCGATGACTGATGCATTATATTCTACCGCCAGCGGGAACAGGCGGTCAATCTCTTCCTGTTCGCATTTGCAGGAATTGATCATGCCCGGCCGCTTGAGCACTTTCAGCGCAGCCTCGATGGCGTCGAAATTCGTGCAGTCGAGGCAAAGCGGCAGGTTGGTTACTTCCTGGACAACCTCAGCCATCCATTTCAGGGTTTTAACCTGATCCTCGGCCTGGGGACCGGTGTTGATATCCAGGTAGTGGGCGCCGGCTGCCTCCTGCTGTTTGGCCATGGCCTGGATCGGCTCGGGATCCCATTCGGAAACCGCCTTGCCAATAACCTTGAACATGCCGTTGATTTTTTCACCGATCAGAATCATACCCTTGCCTCCTTATATTATGTAAGTTTTCTCATACCACCTGGGGAGCCATCAGTTCGGCGACATTTTGCCGCACCAGGCCGACCGCCTCGGGGTGCCGCATCACCAAGATGTGGACACCGCCCTGCAGCAGGGCGGACGCGGTCATTGCCTCCCAGAGAATGCCGCGCTCGGTTTGATTGCCCCAGGCCGGAAACTCGCTTTCCGGCGCGTTGGCTTCTTTGGCACGCCAGGCTTCATAACCGACAGTGGCGATGATCGGGGTTGAAAGCATTTTATCGCCCTGCAGAGCACCGAGGCGTCCCCGCTCAAGAATGGAATAGGTATATTCGATGCCGTAGCCCAGACCGCCGGCGCCGGGGTCGACGACGATCCGGTCCAGACCAAGCCCCATTTCGGTAATCAGGATGTTCAGCTGTTTGCATATGTTGATGTCACAGGGGCTTAAGGCAATGACATTGTGCTTGTGGACCATGGCGGCCGCGACAACCGATTTGTAGTTTTCCTGTTCAGCCACTCCCAGCAGCAGGTTCTCGCCGGCTGCCGCCTCCGCAACCACCGGCAACACCTGATTGTCTTTTTCTTCATCACCACAGCCGACGACGATCAGCGGCACTCCCACCGCGGCCAGCACGTCCCTGACGATCTTCGCACATTCCTCCGGTGTGTGGTTCTCCAGGTCGGGATCGGCGCCGCTGAGCTTCAGATAAATCATTTCGGCGCCGAACTGCTCGACGCATTTTTTGGCCCAGGCGGCAGGGTTCGACAGTACGTCGGCAAACGGTCCTTTGACTACTTCGTTCCATTGCTCGGGATTGCGACTGTGAACTTCCATCGCCATAACCGGTTTATAGGGAAGCTCACCTTCAAAATGGAGAAACGGCAGACTGCTGTCCCCTCCGACGGTTACAACGCTGGTCCGGGTCCCCCCGGCATCTTTCATCGCCCCGATGGTCACTGTATTAATTTTTCCGCTGTTTCTTTCTTTCAGAATTTGCAAGGCCATAATCGTGCTCCTTTCTATCCCTACAAGTTTACTTTAGCGCAGATTTCATTCACGGCTCGCACCGCCGGCGAACCGGCCGGCAGCTCGAACAGAGGCGTGCCCGCCAAATCGTAGCGGGCCACCTCGGCGTCATAAGGCACCGTCCCGGTCAACGTCAGGCCGGCGGCGACAATCTCCTTCTGCAATACCTCGATGTCGCCAGGCTGATCTTTGGTCACAACCAGATAGATCTCCTTGACACGGGACTTCAAGGTCCGCACTAGGCTGAGGACCCGGCCCGCCGAACGGATGGCCCGGGCGGAAGCGTCGCTCACGATAAACAATACGTCGATATCGGTGGCCACTCTCCGGCTGATATGCTCCATGCCGGCTTCATTGTCCATGACCACATACGCATAGCCGGCTGCCAACAGCTCCAGATGCTTGCGCAAGATATTGTTGGGAAAACAATAACAGCCCGGTCCGTCCGGACCGCCCATCACCAAAAGATCGACATCTTTCGTTTCTACCAGCGCCGATTGAAGCTTATATTCGATAAAGGTTTCCTGGGTCATCCCGGCCGGCAGTCCCTGGGAACCTTTCGTCTGGGCGATGACTTCGGAGATGGTTTCACCCAGGTTCAGCCCCAGGGCTTCGTTCAGGTTGGCGTTAGGGTCGGCGTCTACGGCCAGGATGGGGCGTTTTTGGTGTTCGATCAGATAGCGGATCAGCAGCGAAACAAAGGTCGTCTTGCCTGTTCCGCCCTTGCCGGCCACGGCAATATGTTTAGCCACGGTCCATTCCTCCTGAAATATGGTCTGCCAGCTATTGCAGCGACGGGAATAAGCCAAGATCGGTGTGCGGCAGGAAGAGCGCGGCGATAAATTCCTCCATGAACAAATTCCCTGCCGCCAGTTCCAGATAGGTGATGCGTTCCGCCAGGGCCTCGGCCGCAGGCAGCACCGCCGAAGCCACAAG
The DNA here is from genome assembly GCA_031292015.1 of Negativicutes bacterium. The sequence goes on from JARLHY010000005.1 coordinate 48,368, forward strand.
ACCGGCATAGGCGCCTTTTACCGAGGTGTTGCCGATAAAGTGGTACTTGGCGGACCCGATGTCCGGCAACAAACCGATCTCGACAGCGTCCGCGATGTTCAGATAGCTGCCGAAGCCGCCGGCGATATAAACACGTTCGATGCTGGCCATCTCCATATCGACGGTCTTCAAAAGACTGCGCAGGCCTGCGTATACCGCGCCTTTGGCCCGCAGCAGATTTTTCACATCGGCCTCGGTAATCACCAGGTCGCGACCGCCGGCGGTTTCGTCAGCCCACGCCAGGACAAATTCGATCCCGGTCTCGGCCTTACGAATCCGCGGAGTGGCCAGGTCCTGCATTTTCCCCGCCCTGTCGATCACTCCGGCCCGGCGCATTTTCGCCAAAGCGTCGATAAGTCCCGAACCGCAGATCCCGAGCGGCTTTGTTCCGCCAATGGTTGAATAGGTTACCTCGAAGGTCGCCCTATCGATCGCCAGGCGTTCGATGGCACCTTGCATCGCCCGCACGCCGTGGCTGATACCCGCCCCCTCAAAGGCGGGCCCGGCGGAACAGGCGCAACCCACCAGCCAGTCCCTGTTGCCCAGGACCATCTCCCCGTTGGTACCGATGTCGATAAACAGCGTCAGCGGCTCCTCTTCAGCCATGCCATTGGCCAGTACGCCGGCGACAATGTCGCCTCCGACGAAGCTGGCAACCGCGGGAAAGCTGAAGACAGGGGCATCAGGGTGAACCCTCAGTCCCAGTTCCCCGGCTTTGACGCAAGGAAACCGGCTTGCTACCGGCACAAAGGGTTCCAGGCGAATATAGCGGGGCTGAAGCCCAAGCAGCAGATGGGCCATGGTGGTATTTCCCGCCGTGACAACGGCGCGGATATCGCCGGCACAGATGCCATGCTTCGCCACCAGGGCCGCCGTCAGGTCATTCACCGTCTCCGCGATGGCTTGCTGCAAATCTTCCAGTCCTTCGTCCTCTTCGCTGGCGTGAATGATGCGGGTTATCACGTCGTCGCCAAATTTAGCCTGCTTGTTGTGGGTTCCCTCTTTGCCGACAACCGTGCCGGAAAGCAGGTCCACCAAAAAAACCGCCACCGTTGTTGTTCCCACATCGACGGCGAGTCCCAAGAGACGGTTCGCGCTGCCGCGGGGTTCGATACCGATCACCTTGGCTTTTTCGCCGATTTTGATATATGTCACATCTACCTGCCAGTCGCTGCTGCGCAATATTTGCGTTACCGCCCGCACCTGGCTCAGTTCCAGCTCGACATTCCGCAAGCCGGCGGCCTGCTCCAGAGCCATCGTCAACCGGCTCACATCACTGCCGGGGTCCATCAGACTCGGGGGCGTCAGTTGAAGGCTGATCTTTTTGCCTATCGGATCAAAGCGGAAGCCGGCCGGCAGCATAAGAACATCAGTTGCCAGGCCGTCGTCCTGGCTGTCCACCAGCACCTGATGTTCCACCAGCCGCGAGGAGGGCGGGATTTCGACCACGACATCCCCGGCAACCCGGGTCTGACAGGCGAGGGTGAATCCATCGCAGGCCGGCGGTACTTCCGTTCTGACAGGACCGCTTACCACCCGCATCAGGCAATCGCCGCACGCACCTTCACCGCCGCAGCCGCAGCGGATTTCGATGTCCGCCTGGCGGGCCGCTGTCGCCAAATCGATATCGTCGTCAACTTCGATCAGTACATTGTCCGGTTGAAACAGTACGGTGTGTCTTGACAAGCGCGGTTACCTCGCCTTCCTAGTCTTTGAAACCTGTCCGGCTTCTCTTTTCTACACAAAACGGGCTTTGGCGAAGGCCGGGATGCCTGCCGCCTCCTGCGGTCCCACCAGTACGTTCCAGCCGGATTTTTCCTTCAACTTGCCGCTGAGTACGGCGGTGTAGCCGGGAATCACGCAGGTCGTATGCGTTACCTTGTCTTTGATACCGGAACTCTCCAGGAATGCGCTGATGGAATCGGCGCTGAACTTGCCGGAGGCCCAGGAAGTGAGCACCGAGGTGCCGTCGGTATCCACAGGCAGGATGTAAGCCGGGATTTTACTTGCCGCGACTTCCCCCTCAACCGCAAAGTAGGTCAGGGCAAAGTTGGTGCAGACATAGACAGGGGATTCCGGGGTCACCGCACCGATCTCGTAGACCTTCGACTCGACCGCGATCGGCTTCTGCGGGTCGGTGTATACGTTTTGCCGCCAGGCCAGCAGCGGCAGAATCTGCGATTTCTCGTCAGCCTTGGTTACAATGATGCCGGCAAACTTGGCTACATACACACTGGCCTGGAGCATTTCCGCACAGGGGTCGGCCGAAGTGGTAAAAGCGATAGTGGGATAACCGAAGGGGCGGAATTTCTTTTTGATCGCCAGCCGGCGGATCTGGGTCTGATCGGCCAACACCTGGGAAGTTTCCCTGCTACCGGTGTCCAGCACCAGTTCCTTATAGAGCGGGGCGATCTTTTCCACCAGCTCGGCGGTGTCGGCCAGGTTCTTCCCTTTGACCACCACCGGGCAGGCATGGGCTTTCGCCAGCTCCACCACTTTTTGATAATTGTCGGCGGTGGCGGCGTGAAGCAGGGGTTTCTTGGCGGCGACCGACGGCAATGCCGCCTCAAAAGCCGCCGTGTTGCCGCTGACGAGGATCAGGGGCAGTTCGGTCCGGGAAGCGATAGTTTCCACCGCGGCTTTGTAAACGGCGGGATCGTTTGAGGCATTGTTGACGGCGATGAAATTCACGCTCAACTGCTGCCCGACCCGCTCGACTTTCAGGTCGTTGATCCTGGCAACCTTGGCCGCCAGCGCATCCGCCGACAGCGTATCGTTTACTTCGATCGCCAAACCGGTGGGGTGGTAAAAGGTTTTATCGTGCCGGTAGATTACGGTTTCGTCGCCGAGCGCCAGGGCGTTTTCGCCGGTACCGACGGTCACCAGCCGCATGGGAGGCGCCGCCGCCGCTCCCAGATTCTCCTTGGCCTCCTCCGACACATGGGGACACAGCTCCAGCGCAGCCTTGCCTGCGGCGATGGACATCGCAAAAGCCAGGCAGGTAGGTGCCCCGCATTCCTTGCAGTTCTTTTTCGGCAGTTGTTTGAAAATATCCAAACCTGTTAAAGCCATCGTCTTTCTCCTCCCGTTTCGTCTGTAATAAGTTCGGTTCTCCGCCGCCCGGACCCAATCACATGATCGACTCCATGGTGAGAGCCGGATGCTGTTTTTCCTCCAGGAAGGGCAGAACTTCATCCATGGTGCAGCCGACGGTTTCATCAGCGATCTTATCAATGAAATCTTCGCCCAGACCGGCGTTTTGGGCTTGCGCCATCAGGTCGGCCCGGAGAAACTCTTTTAATTCCTTGGGCATCCAGACGATTCTGGCGATCCCGCCGTCAGCCGGGATGAATTTATTGCTGACAATATAGCGGCGACCGATGCCCATGAACCCAGGCGACTGAAGACCGCCGCCGACAGAGCCGGCCAGGGTCGAGAAAGACATGCCGCAGGGGGTGTCCCCGGCAAATTCCCGGGTGGTGATCATGATGCCGTTCGCTTCCGGCGCCAGAGCGATGATGGCCTCAAAGCAGCCGCAGGACGTCATCGGCCGGTCCATCAGGGTGTAAAGATTGACCTCTTCCAGGGTGCGGTTGGAAGCGCCATAGAGATACTCATTGACATTCCGCCACATCCCTCTTGCGGGGTCGAGGCATTCCCCTTTATCGATCGGCTGATTCGGTCCGGTGGGCATGATTTCGTTCGAGGCTTTGGCGTCCAGCCAGCTGACCGCTCCGCACAGGCCGACCCGTTCCGGGGTCACGATGCATACATGGTTCGGAGCGAAGGACTGGCAGAGAATGCAGGAATAAAACGTTTCCACCGATTCGTCGGTGAGGCCTCTCAGGCGGTCGTCGCGGGCGGAATATCTGGCGCGGGCGATTTTGATCTTTTCCTCGACAACGGCCTGATCGGTGATAAGGGTCACCTGGACCCTGTCGACAATCGCCGGATAGTCGGACTTGAATTTGGCGATCAGCAGTTCGCCATAATCGCGAATCTTAAAGCCGGCTTCCGCCGCGCCCTTGCTGATCCTGAGCCAGGCCAGGTCCCTTTGGGCCACATGCCACAGGCCTTCGCCGTAGTTGACAAAATAGTGGATGCGCCGTTCCAGCACGCCCTCGAAATCGTCCTGCATCTTACGGCCGTAGATATCGACCATGATGCCCAGCGGCAGGCGGTCACCCGCGTTGACATCGGTGATTTCCGGACCGATCACCGTAATCTTGCCGTCTTCGATTTCCTCGGCGCCCACCATGCGCACAAGCTCAAAGGCCGTGGTCTTGCCGCCGCCGAACTCAAGATAGGAGTCGGCGCGGCGAATGGTCTCGCCTTCAAAAGCAGGGCCGACAGTGATCGGAATCGGGATATCGACGATTTTGAGTTTGATGCCCCGCAGCTCAAGAGCCAGTTTCACCATTTTGTCGTAATCCGGTTCCGAAACAAACCATTCCGGGATTTCTTCGGCGAGAGGCTGGTCGGTGACCACCGGGAACCCCATGCCGACAGCGCCCATTTCCGCCGCGATCTTGACCTCGTCCGGCTCACCCAGCGCCAACACAAAGGCAAATACCCGGCGAGACTGATATTCCAGCGCCTGCTGGCGCGCGCCGGGTTTGATGCCGCCGAAGGCCAGTCCGGCCCGGTAGGCGAAATTGACGGCGTGAATGGCCTGGGTAAAGTTGCCCAGAGGAAAGGCGATATAATCCACGCCCAGCTTGACGTTCTCTTCCAGCAACTGTTCGATGATTTCGTTGACCAGAAAAATCATCAGCCCTTTGGACTGGAGGTTTTTGATCAGCTTTGCGGCTTCTTTCGGGCTGCGGGCTTTACCGATAATAACCGCCACGCCGGGAATGGTGTTGTCGACCAGCGGCACGCCGAATTTCCGCAGGATCGGGTCGGATAAAAACCCTGTCCAGGGGGCCGACTCGGGCTTGGCGCCTTTCAGATAGCGCAGGGCCTCAATGATTTCAGCGGCATAATGGGTAGCTTCGCCGTTTAGTTTCGCGTTTTCAAAAGTCAGCTCTTCCCGGATATGGCTGGTGCGGATCCGGTTTAAAATCGGCGGCAGATCGCCCAGTACATTGACCTCCTCACCGCTCAGTGCGGTGATGACCGGCAGGCGATAGGCGGTGTCGGGATATTTTACCGGAGTGTCGGCGCCATGGTCTTTGATGGCTTTTTCCAGCAGTATCTGCGCGTAGCTGGTGGCAATTACCGCTCCTTCGTAAGTCGCCTTGAACAACGTGTTTGACATCTGTATTTCTCCTCCCCAGTCTGGTCTGTCGCCAGTCTAGACGATTATTTCACTTTCGGCATATTTTGCTGTCGCTTCGCTGCGGACCCGCAGTTTCCAGGACCGTTCAGCAAGGGCCGCCAGCAGTTTTTCCGCCGCTTTTTCGTGGTCTGTTTCCATGATGAAATAGCCGCCGAAAACGTCTTTGGCGATTTGGGTCACAACGCCATGCACAAGATCACTGCCGGTAACCGGGGCGATAACGCCGATATGAACCGGGATACCCATGGCGACATTCCAGGCGCCGATCGCCACCGCTTTTTCGGACATCGGTTCGGGAGCGGACGCCACGAAGGGAACCGCCGGCGTATCTACCCCCAATTCATTGGCCATCAGGGTGAGCAGGTCGGTGGCGCGGGAGTTGTCCACGCAGGAGCCCATATGGAAGATCAGCGGCAACTCGACTTTCAGGTCGGCTTTTTCGCCGATGCGCTTTAAGAATGCTTTCAGGCCGGGGCCGGCATAGGCCTCGACCGCTTCACCGGTCAAAAACCCGTCCATGGCGTACGCCTGGCCGGCGCAGCCGGTGGATATCATGAACACATCGTTGGCTGCCAGTTGTTTGGCGATTTCCAGATGATTCTGGTTGTGCACGCCCTTGAGATTGTTGCACCCGGCGAACAGCGCCACGCCCTTTATTTCGCCGGCTTTAACGGCGTCGGTCAGCACACTGACCGGATTGGCAGGGTTGACCGAGGCGAAAATAGCGAGGATCGCTTCCAGGCTGAAGCCGGCAACAACTTTGTTCTTCAGCTCGGCCCGGGTGACTTTCGCCGGGTCGCGCCGTTTATAGGTCTCAATCGCCAGGCGGATGATCCCCCGGGCGCTGTCGGCGGCGTGTTCCTCGTCAAACTCGAAATGATAGGACCCGGGGATTTTGCTGATCGGCATCGTGGTGATGACTTTGGTGTGGAAGCACTCCGATAAGCTGCGCAAACTGGGCATGATGCACTGCACGTCAACGACAATGGCGTCCACCAGGCCGGTCATGATCGCCAGCTCCTGGGTGGCGAAGTTGGTGGCGATAGCCACGCCTGAGCGGCCCAAAACTTCGTTGCCTGTGCAGCAGATGCCGGATAATTTGATCCCCTTCGCTCCGGCGGCTTTGGCTTCATCCTGCATTTCCCGGGCCACATTCACAACCATCTGGCTGAGCAGCGGATTATGGCCGTGGACGCAGATGTTGACCATCTCGGGATCGAGAACCCCGAGATTCGCGTCTGTCACCGAGGGCTCCGGCGTGCCAAACAAAATGTCCGAAAGATCGGTGGCCAGATGCATGCCGTCATAATCTCCCAGCGCAACCTTTAGGCCTCCGAAAATGATGTTGACCGGGTCGCTGTCATTGCCGATATGGGTTTGGTGCAACAGTTCGGCGATCGAGCCGTTGATGCTGGAAGGCATGATTGTCGTATCCTTGAACTTCTTTTTGCGTCCCTCGGTAACGGTGGTTTCGATCCAGGTACAGGCCGCGCCGTCCTGCCGGCTGAAATCCTGCAAAGCCTCTGTCGCCACATCCTTGGCCACCGCTTCTATCGTTCTTCCTGCAGTGGCCACGCCGATACGCTCAGCCACTTTCAGCAGTTTGGCGGGGTCGGTGATCCGGTAGTCCTTGGCTCCGCCTTCAGCCACGTGAAGCACCGTATTGGCGATATGCCGTCCATGGTCGGAGTGGGCGGACGCACCGCCGGCGATGTAGCGAACGGTATTGCGGGCTACGATGGTATAGTCCTGCGCCCCGCAGATTCCTTTGTTGGCTCCCGGTTTTTGGGGAATGAGCCGGCATGGTCCCTGCAGACAAATCCGGCAGCAAATGCCGGTGTTGCCGAATTTACAGCGGGGTTCCTGCGCTTTGGCGCGGTCAAAGGCCGTCAAATAGCCGATTTTCTTGGCTTTGACCAGCATTTGCCGCGCAGCGGGGTCGACTGTGACTTTTTCAAGCTCCATTTCTGACATGCTTCTGCCTCCCTGTTTTCGTCAGTTAGTTGGTTCGGCCGCTGACAATACGCTGGTAGATGGCCCTCATTTCCAGGCCCACCGGTCCGTCGTCCTCGCTGACATCCACCGGACCGCCCATTGCCGCCGCCAGGATAGCTTCATCAAACGGCAACATGCCGACAATCTCGCCGGCTGCGAATTGGCAAAGCAAAAACTCCTTATCCCTGTCGCCGCGTATTTTATTGCCGATAATCTTCACATTTTTTACGCCTAGGTCCGCCGCCAGCTGTCTGACAACCTTCGCTGTGGCCACGCTGTTTTTGGTAGGCTCGGTGACAACCAGCATCACATCCACCCCTTTGGAGGTGCCGCGGGTCAGATGCTCGATTCCGGCGCCCATGTCCAGCACCACCACATCCTGCTTGCCCAGCAGCAGGGTGTCGACAAGGGCGTGCAAAAATGTGTTTTCGCGGCAGTAACACGAAGAACCGCCCTGTTTGATCCCGCCCATGCGGAAAAAGCGGATATTACCCTGCTCGATGCTATAATCGTCAAGAATATCGTCAACCTCCGGATTCAGGGTATAGAAGGCTCCGCCGCCGCTGCGGGCGGCGATGACCTCTTTCATTTCTATCACCGGATTGACCTTGGCCAAAACGTCGTCGGCAATCCCGAGGGCGCTGCCAAGACTGGAATCAGGATCGGCGTCAACCGCGTACACTTTATAGCCGTGACTGGCAAACAACCGGGCCAGGTTCGCCGAAACGGTCGTCTTGCCGACACCGCCTTTTCCGGACACTGCAATCTTCAAACCCTTACCTCCTTCTTGCGCATCGCCAACACCTTATCTGCCGGTACATTATCACAACCTGCTTCCTTCAGTTGCCTGGCCGCCCTGGCCAGCTGTCCGACACAGAACCCGGTGGCAACCACCAGATCTTCGGTCGGAAGATAAAACGGGGCGGTGGCGTCAAACAGCACGGTGGCCGCCGGGGGAAACTCCTCGTCGCCGGACCAGAGCACAAAAGTAACCGGCAGTCGGGGCAGGATATCGAGCCGGACCGCGAAATCGCCGCGTCCGGCCTCGCCGCCGCCCAGCTTTACGCCGGCTTGGACGAGCATCGCGGGCTGACCGGCAAATACGGCGGTCAGGTAATTGATGATCCTCTTGTTGAATGCGTCGATGTACAACATACCGCCCTGAGGAATTTCCTTGAAGGAAATGACCTCATTTTTCAGCGGCTGGCCGCCGGCCCGGACCAAATAGTGAAGCAGCACTACTTTGACCGTAGTCGGCACGGCTTCGTTTTTGTGCGCGAACGCCACCTCGCCGGAAGGGAAGGCGACTTTGTACTGGTCGCTGACATACCGGAGGGAGATGGTTTTTGTGGCCGCATCAAAGCTGCTGCCGCTACTTGCGGCCATATCGGCAGGATCCCAGCGGCGAAACTCCTCGCAGGCCTTCCGATACGCCAGTTCATAGGCCTTCTTGAGATTGTCGGGTTGCAAATCAGCTGCTGGCAAGGTACTCCGTCCTTTCTATCCCGTCTTGGCGGTCAGCGGAACGCGCGAAAAGGATCAGCGCGGAATTCATCCTCATGCTCAACATTCCCGGCGTCAGCCGAAAGGTCGGCGGCAGGCCGCTTGTTCATTGCCTGCGGAAGCACCTGCTCAAGAATGATCCGGTGGTCGAACAGCGACAACTCCTTGATCCGTCCCTCAACCGTCAGGCGGTGGCCGTAGATATTCTCCAAACAGACCTCGAATTCTGCGGGAATCACCTTATCCACACTCTCCATCAGCAGTTCTTCCTGGCCATTCTCGTAAAAATAGGCGTTGATGTCACACATTGCAGTTCCCTCCATTTTTTTAGTCGGGCCGCACCGGGTAAAGCGGCGGCAGGTTCGGCCACACGCGGCTTTACCCGCCGCCAGGCACCGCCATGATCCTTTTGTTCGGAACAAAATATGTATATATGTATATACATTAGGAAATAAATTGTGGCTCTCTTTTCCTGCCTTTAGCAAGCAGTGCCGTAGAAACGCCAAAAAGCCAAATCGTCCCTGGCCGGAAAGCTTACAGCCTTCCTGAATAAGGGTACGAAGTCGCCTTTAACTGGAAACGGTCCTTATGGCAAACGATCCGGGAAATCCCGAGCGGCTTGTCGTCTTTCGAATAGATGACCTGTTTTATCACCAGAGCCGGACTATCGGGTTCTTCCGCCAGCAGCTCGGCCTGCTCCGGTGTCATGATACCGACAGAAATCAGCATATCGTTGCGTACCGGCACACTATCCTGATGCTTGGCCACCACTTCGGGAAAGTCGGCATACTCCAGCTGCGTTTCCAGCAGAGGTTTGCCTTTCAGATAGGGCAGCCATTTTTCTTCAATGGCCACCGGCCGCTCACCTTGATATAACATCCGTTTCAACTGAATCACTTTGGCCCCCGGCGCCAAGCCCAATTGTTTGGCAGGCTCATGATCGTCGCGGGCAAGCTTCACGCCTAAAAGCCGGTAACGGAAAGGCTTACCGTCGGAATCACGGTGCAGATCGATAACCAGTTGGCTCAGCCGCGGGCGGGCGACAAAAGTTCCTTTGCCTTTCATCGTCTCAATCAGACCCGCCTCCGCCAAAAGGGCCATACCCTGCCGGACAGTCATGCGGCTGATCTTGTAAATTTCGCCCAACTGTCCTTCTGTGGGGAGCATTTCTCCTGGCTTCAGTATGCCTGACTCCATATCACGCTTGATATCTTCAGCCAAACGATAATAAATTGGTATTAGATCTTGCCCGTTCTTCATCTGTTCACCTCAGGAAAAGCCAAATTAGCAACTTGCGGGTCAGTTGACGCCAACAAACTTCCGCGTATGTTTCACGGCATCGTAGGCATTTTTGCAGTACCCGTCAGCACCGCAGTATCTGGCTACTTTCTCATCGACCGGACTGCCGCCGACCAGGACCTTTATCGAAGCATCGGTTTCTTTGATGGCGGTCACGGTTTTTTTCATGCTGTCCAGGGCGGTGGTGAGGAGGCAGCACAGACCGACAACTTTTGGCCCATGGGCCTTAACAGCCTCCACAAAGGTGGAGATGGACGCATCCACACCCACATCCACAACCTTGAACCCGTTACAACTGAGGATGGTGGCAACGATATTTTTGCCGATATCATGGATATCATCCTTAACTGTTCCCAGAACCACGATCCCAAAATTTTTCGAGTGGCCGCCGGCCGTGAGGGCTGCTTCAAGCAGACTGGCGGCAGTGGAAAATACATCGCCGGACAAGATCAGTTCCGACAAATAGTATTCCCCTGCTTCATACAGTTTTCCGACCTGCTCCATTCCCTGCTGGAGCTCACCCAGGATTTCGCCCGCCGGGACACCGGCAGCCAGCCGCTCCTTGACTCCCTCAACCACTAAATCTTCATCAAGCTCCGCCATACCGGTAATAATGTCGATCCTGGCCATACTCTCCCCCCTTACGGATAACAAAACAACCACCCAAGCCGCGGCGGCGGCGAATCTGTCAGGTGCCAGTCCCGCAACCGGGCCCGGTCTATTGGGATGAAGCCCCGCATCGTCCGCCTTGAGGCATGATTTTTCTTCTTTAGGCGCATAATGTATATATGTATATACATTTCCTGATTTCAGTTTATTCAGAGATGTTGATATTGTCAATATTTTTTTGGTCCTGTCGCACGGTCCGTTGATCTTCAGACAGCGCGACGTCGTTCGGTGAGCAGCATAAAACAGCCTTCCAGGCAGAAGCCTGGAAGGCTGTTAGCTTGCTAGGGACAAGAGATCGCCGGTTTAGACATTGGCCATACGATAAATGGCTTTGACATCCTCAACCTGCAGCGGTTTGACCGGGCCGACGAGGCGCTTGCCGAAGAGGCAGCATTTTTGGGCCATTTCTTCGATCTGAGCCTCTGTCAAAGTACCGACCCCAAGCTGGGAAAGGTTGATCGGCATGTCGATGGCGGTGAAGAATTCCTCGGTTTTCTTGATGCCCTCCAGCGCGGTGACCTTGGGATCGATGGGATCCAGGACACAGTCCCATACGTTGATCGCATACTGCACGAAACGGTTGACGTCAGCCTCCACCACGTAGCGGGCCCACCAGCACCAGATGGCCGCCAGACCGGCGCCGTGCGCCACATCGAACAGCGCGCTCAGTTCATGTTCAATCAGATGACCGGAAAAATTGCCCTGGCTGCCGAGTCCGGTCAGCTGATTATGGGACAGGCTGCCTGACCACATGACTTCGGAGCGGGCTTTGTAGTCCCGGGGATCTTCCATACAGAGTTTTCCGTATTTGATGGTGTTGCGCAATACTTGTTCGGCGATGCGGTCGGTGAGCTCGTTGCCCCGTTGGGCGCAGAAATAGCGCTCGATGGTGTGCATCATGATATCCACGACACCGCACCCAGTCTGGTAAGGCGGAAGATTGTATGTAAGTTCGGGGTTCATAAAAGCAAATTTCGGGCGGATGATATTGTTGTTGAAACCTTTTTTCAGCAAACCGTCTTCCTTGGTGATAACGCTGGACTGGCTGGTTTCGCTTCCCGCCGCGGCGATAGTCAGGACCACCCCTACCGGCAGGCAGGCCGTCGGGAGCACTTTGCCGTCGTAGATATCCCATATATCGAGACCGGGGTTGGCAAGAGCCATCGCGATGGCCTTGCCGGAATCGATGACGCTGCCGCCGCCGACCGCGAGAACAAAGTCGACCTTCTCCCTGCGGCAGAGTTCCACCCCTTCGAGCACAAGGCCCAGCCTGGGATTCGGTACGACGCCGCCGAAGGATATATAGTTGATACCGGCTTCACGGAGGCTGCCCTCTATACGATCAAGCAACCCAGAAGCTCTGGCGCTTTTTCCGCCGAAATGAAGCATCACCTTGGTGCCGCCCCACGCCTTGATTTCGTTTCCGACGTTCTTTTCGACATCTTTGCCGAAGATAACCTTAGTTGGTGAATAAAACTCAAAATTGTTCATTACCGTTCCTCCTTTTTCAATGCACAGTTCCATAGTAACGCTTCGGGTAAATTAGTCAATAGTTATTCGGCGAATTTGGCGTGAAGAATAAAAAAAGCCTCTACCGTAACCGTAAAGGCTGATTATGAGTGCAAAAGAACCTGCCGGCCGAAGATAATTGCCTATAAACTGTCAACTCTATTTTCTTCTTCCTGCGCACCGTTGGCTAAAATCGCCTGAAGGCACTGAATGACTTCCCGCAAGGTATCGATCTGGCCATTCTTATAACCCCGGTGAAAGCTCTCTTCTTCCAGATTGAAACAGTATTTTTCCTCAAGATCGATTTTTACCTTGAGATTCTTGAGGTACTCCTTCGTTTTACACTCCAGCATGACATTCCCCTCTTCTACTGCGTTCTATCCGACACAAGATTTAGTATAATTTCCCTATTATTCGTTCTACATAAATCAACACATTCCTACATTAAATTCCAATAATTGACGTGAAAACGTGAGAATTTTTGTATTTTCGAACTAAAATAGCTATAGCCGGCCTGTTTTGGACAACCTGGCGGCGGAAAAAGCCGTCCAGGCTGATGCCCGCGGACCTGATTGCCGAAAAAAAGAGCGCCGCTGGCGCTCCACTTCGGTTTGGTTATTCTTTATGCCAGCAGGTAGCTTACAATGGCGTCAATATGAATGCGGGTCGTGTCCAAAAGCACAGTGTCCAGATCATTCTCCTTGATGATGAGCGGCAGTTCAGTGCAGCCGAGAACCAGCGCATCAGCCTTGTTTTCAGCCAGCATCCGCGTGGCGATCTCGAGCACCGTTTTTTTATCTTCCGGCAGAACAATACCCTCCTGCAGGTTTGGAAAGATAATATTATGGATGGCCTGTTGCTCATCTTCCACCGGGACAAAGGCGTCAATACCATATTTCGCGAACGCCGCGGAATATAGTCCGCTGCTCATGGTAAAAGCCGTGCCGAAAATCACGACTTTTTTGCATTTCTTGGCCTGGGCATATCGGCAGGTTTCGTCGACGATGCTGATCAGGGGCAGGGGGGATTGGCGCTGAACCTCATCGAAAACGATGTGCGCGGTGTTGGCCGTCATAGCCGCGAACTCGGCCCCACCGGCCGCCAGGCTGTTGATCGAGCCGACCAGCCGCCCGGTGAATTCATCCCATTGTTTATTCGAGGCATAGGAATACAACTCGGCAAGATTCAAGCTATCGATGATTAGCAGCGGATTGTTGTCACCGGCGGTCCTCCGGCGGTGACCCTCGATGATCCCCTTGTAGTAATCCAGTGTGGATTCCGGGCCGATTCCGCCAACCAGTCCGCATTTTTTCATGATAACCGCCTCCCGCCAATTTTTCGAAGCCTTTTGAATTCATTGTCTACTATCCACTTCGGCCACAGGCACGCCGTATCCTACCTCATGCGCCGCCTAAAATTGTCTTTCTCTCAGCCAATCTTCACCGGACAATTCTCGGCAAGTCAATTGCCGCACTGCCGTTACCGAATACTGAGCGAACGCACGTCTATAATTACCTTAATTCGTTAATAATAGATAAAATTACAATTTCCTTGGACGGTACTACTCTGTTACAGGGGCCGATATGATAACCAATAATGTAATCACCAAGAGTTATAATGCTATCAAAAAATTGCTGCTGTACCAGCCTCCGCTGGATCCGAGCCCGTTTGTTCTGGAAGAGGCATCGGATAACAGGCAGTCCGAGCCGGCTCAGGCCCAGGATAACCTGGCAAATTCCCTGCATAATCTTGAAGCATTACAACGCTATGCCCATCGTGTCACCGCGTTTTTGACCAAGGCAAATATGGTCTTACACCAGGGTCAATACCCGGATAAACTCACCGATTTGAAAGCTGAATATCAGGCTCTAGAAAAGCAACAATCTGAACTGGAACCTATTTTGTCGGCATATCAAAGCGGCCTGGGCGTGACCAGTGATCGTCCTATCACAACCAGCCTGGAAGAAAACCGGAAGATGATTGAAACTCTATACTCCCTGCCCCTTAACAAAGATATTATTATTCGGGAAATAGACATACCGTCAGACCCACCAATTAAAGCTATGGCTATTTTTATTGACGGTATGGTCGATACCAAAAATCAAAACCTCGCGATCTTCCAGCCTCTCATGCTGCTGGGTCCGGATCAGCGCAGGTTATATGACGGTGATTTGGTGGACAGCATCATAAGGAAGTATCTGCCCACCAACCAAGTCAACCGGGCGAGCAATTTCACCGAACTGCAGGAGGGCATCAACAGCGGAAATACTGCGCTCATTTTCGACGGCATAACGGAAGCAATCTTAGTCAATACAAAAGGCTGGGAGCACCGCAGCATTGAAAAGCCGAGCACAGAGCCGACAGTGCGCGGTTCCCAGGCTGGTTTTACGGAAAACTTACGGACGAATACCACGCTGATCCGAACCATCATGCGAAACAGCGATCTTGTCACAGAAATGCTTAAAGTAGGTGAACGCAGCAAAACAACCGTCGCCCTGCTATATATGAAGAGTGTGGCTAATCCCCAGCTGGTGGCCGAAGTCAAACGGCGTATTCATGGAATTCGCACCGATAATCTGGACAGCTCAGGTACTTTAATCCAATTCATCGAAGACCATCCCGGCCTTCCTTTTCCGCAAAGCCTGTCCACCGAACGTCCCGACCGTGTCGGGCCTCACTTGTCTGAAGGCCGGGTAGCTCTTATTGTGGACGGCAATCCGTACGTACATGTTTTGCCGGTAAGTTTCTTCACTTTTTTTCATGCCTCGGAAGATTTCAGCCTGCCGCTCCCAGTAGCAAATTTCCAGAGGTTTTTACGTCTTTTCGGAGCGCTGATAGCCACCATTCTTCCCCCACTTTATATTGCAATCAGCTATTTTCATGTCGAAGCATTGCCGACCCAGCTGCTGCTGGCTATTGCCGGTTCGCGGGAAGAAGTTCCCTTTCCCGCCTGGTTTGAAGTGCTGGTAATGGAAATATCGTTTGAGTTAATCCGCGAAGCCGGGGTGAGGGTTCCCGGAATACTGGGCACAACCATCGGTATTGTTGGCGCAATCATACTGGGGCAGGCCGCTGTAACCGCACATATAGTAAGCCCTGCCGTGGTTGTCGTCATCGCCATTACCGGTCTGGCTTCGTTTACGATTCCCGATTACCTAATGGCAGCCGCCATTCGCCTGCTGCGCTTTTTGTTGCTGCTGTTTTCAGTATTTATGGGTCTTGTAGGTTTGGCTACCATCCTATTATGGCTGACTGTGATATTGTGCAGTATGAAATCTTTCGGTATGCCGTACATGACGCCGATCGCACCGAAGACCGGAGCGGGCTTTGACGTGGTCGTCAGAGGCCCGGTTTATCGCCAGGAAAACCGCCCTGATGCCTTAAACACCCAGGATAGAAACCGGCAACCCCCTATCAGCCGAACCTGGAAGAAAAAAGGGCCGGTCGGAAATGAGGAGGAAGAGTGAGTTATCAAAGCGGACGTATGGGCGTTGCCGAGGGCATCGCGCTCACTTTTACCATAACCTTTACCACGGCGTTTCTGACCCTTCCGGCTGAAGCGATAGATACTTCAGGGGAATTGGGATGGTTGTCTGTCATTGTCGCAGGCTTAAGTACGATGGCCATGCTCTTTTTGCTTATCTATGTGTTTGAACGCATTCCAGGCGACTTATTTTTTGTAGCAACATCCTTGTTCGGAAAACCGGGCGCATACCTGATCAGCATGTTTTACATCATCATGTTCTTGTCTATGGCCACGCTGTGGATCAGGCAATTTGCCGATAATACCCTGATCACCGCGATGCCGTTGCTTGATTTCTCAATAGCAGTGGGTTGGTATGCTCTTGGCGCCGCCTTCCTTCTATTCTTCGGCATAGAGGCTATTGCCCGGGCTAACTACGTCATTTTACCGTTCGGCATCGGCGGCACAATCCTGGTCCTGGCGCTGCTTTCGCCTCTTTGGAAATTCAATTACCTGCTGCCGTGGCAGGGTACCGGCATGGCCAGCGCCCTGATCAAGGGCGGTGTACTTGTCGGGTCCAACGCAGGCGCCCTGCTGTTGGCCGTCATCGCCAAATCATTTCAAAGCCCCAGGGTACTCAAGGCAGCTGCCGTATTTGGCCTGGGCGGCAGTGTTCTGGTTAAAACCATATCCATTCTTATCTTTACCATGGTATATGGAACAGCGGTGGCTATGGAAAGAGCATTGCCGTTTTTTGAGATGTCCCGGCTTGTTTCCCTGAACCGGTACATCCAGCGCATTGAGTCCATATTTGTTATTCTGTGGGTGATAACCGGAATCTTGGGGATCGCGATAAGCATCTATATGAGTCTATATCTTATGACAAGGCTGGTAAATCTGCCGACGATGAAACCGCTTATTCCTGTCGTGACCCTTCTTCTTGCCCATGTAGCGATGATTCCCTCTGATGTCAGCAGTGTCCTGGCCTTTGAAGGTTTCATGGTGCGCGGCTACTACCTTATCGGCATATATGTCATCCCGCTCTTGTTATTTGCCGCAACCTTGCTCAAGGAAAAGAGGGGAAAGAAATGCGCTTCCGGGCAGTAGCGACAGTCGTGCTCCTTTTGGCATCCTTATTGACCACAGGCTGTAACGGGTCACGGGAACTTGACGAGGTAGCGTACGTGCTTACTTTAGGCGTGGATGTCACCGAAGGAGACCAACTCGATTTTACCTATGAAATAGCCGTTCCACGTGTCTTGGCAGGCGACGTTGGAGGCAAAGCCGACGCAAAAAAGGCCGTCACTTTTATCACCGTCACGGCTCCGACCCTGGCCGAAGGACGAAATTTGCTGAATTCCGCGATTGCCCGCGCTCCCAACTTGTCCCATGTTACCACATTCGTCATTGGAGAAGCTTTAGCCCGCAAAGGAACTGCGGATTTTTTGGGCCCGGCAATGCGATTCCGTGAATTTCGCGGTTCGATTGACATTGTGGTGGTAAATGGCAAAGCCAAAGATTTTATGATGCAAAATAGCTCGGAGGAAGTACTGGCTGCCCGGTGGTATCAATCCATGTTGTCAACAGGAGATGAGACCGGATATTATCTCAGGGCTTCTTTGCACGAATTTTATGTCCGGCTGAAAAGCGACAGTGGTTCGCCCTACGCCACACTCATGGCCATCAACCCGCTTAAAGGCGAAGGGCAGCCAAGCGGTCCGGTCGTTCCGGGCGACAAAACACGCGAGTACCTGCCTAAAGAGGTGCCGCGCGAGAGCGGAAACCCGGCAACCGTAATAGGGACAGCCGTATTTAAGGAAGACAAGCTGGCAGGAATGCTTTCCAGCGAAGAAACGCGCACGCTGGCGATGCTGCTGGGGAAATATCCGCACGGCTTCCTGTCAGTAGACGATCCGCTGGCTCCCCGGCATGCCATTAACGTGAATACCCGGCTCGGCCGCAACCCCAAAATCAACGTCGCTATTGCGGGAGAACAGGCGATCATCAATGTCGATGTTTTTCTGGAAGGTTATATTACGAGCATTCCCAGCGGCATTAATTACGAGTCGGATGAATACAAGGCACTATTGGAACAGCAAATTTCAGGGGTAGTTCGCCAAAAAATGCTGCAAATGCTGCAGCACACCCAGGAATGGGGTACGGATGTCGTTGATTTTGGTTACTATGTTCGCCCCCAATTTACTACCGCCCAGGAATTCAAAGACCTGCACTGGGATGTCTTGTATCCACATGCCGAGTTCAATGTGGTCGTGGCAACACAATTACGGCGAAACGCCCTAATGCGTAAGACGTCACCCATTCGCCCGGAGGGAAAATAATGGAATACATCCTTTTGCTCGCATCCATAGCGGCCGCTGTCCACGCCTATTCGTTCGCCCGCTGGCTTGGACACAACGGGAATAAAGCAGGTGCAATATTTGTTTTGTTTTTAATCACGCTTTCATTGGGGGTGCCTGTCTACAGAATGATAACCGCGCCTTAGTGGCAAAGCCCAGGCCGACAAATGTCATTAATGCATAATCCGCCAAAGATTATTCGATAGACAGTGATTGTCCAATAATCAGGATGAAGAAGAACCCCATGCCGTATACAAGACGGCCTGGGGTTTTCTTGGTTCAAATCAGCTTTTAGACAGGTCAATAAGCAGCCTCAGTCTCCGAACTTTGTTTTCGGCGTCGACTTCCCTGACAAGGATTTTGTAGGCATTTTCTTTTGATGTCGGATGGTTATAAGCATCAAAATACAACTCATACGTCTTCAACGGTTCTTCCGCTTTGGGCTTATTGTCTTCTTGATTCAAGAGACGACCCCCTTCATGTTACACGCTGGGGCGCCAAAGCTTCTATGCTCTGGTATTCAATTACAATCAGCTGCAATTCACCGGTGGAAATGTGACAATAAACTCCGCACCCTTTCCTTCCTCAGACCGAACTTCAATTGCCCCTTTATGACGAGCCACGATACTCATGCAGACCGATAAGCCCAGTCCTGTACCGGAGCCCTTCGTCGTAAAAAACGGATCAAACATCTTCAGGAGCACCTCTTCGGGAATGCCGTTTCCGGTATCGGCGACGCTCAACCCTACCGCGTGCGGGAGTTTTTTTGTTTGAATTGTCAGCCTGCCGCCGGCCTTCATGACGTCTAACGAGTTTCTGGACAGATTTAGGATCAATTGCTTGATTTCTTTGCTGTCCAAACAGAGAACAGGCAGATTGCTTGCGAACAACAAGTCCACTTCGATCCCCCGGCCGGCAGCGTCTTCGTAGATGAGAGGATGTATCTCTTCCAAAAGGCCGTTTAAATCACATGGAGCCTTCAGGGACACTTTGTTGCTGGCAAGGGTCAAAAACTCGGATACGATACTATTAACCCTGTCGAGTTCGGTTAAAAGTATTTTAAGGCTTTCCTG
The DNA here is from genome assembly GCA_031292015.1 of Negativicutes bacterium. The sequence continues at coordinate 67,556 of JARLHY010000005.1, forward strand.
TGTGCATTTGGCGGGATTTCCGAGAAAGCGCTGCAGATAGCCGCGTATTACGGTAATGGGATTTCTTATTTCATGAGCAACTCCTGCCGCCATCTTTCCGATCAAATCAAAGCGGTCCAGCCGATTTAACTCAGTTTGAATATGCTCGTCGGTTTGCGTTTTTGTTGTATCCCTGATTACGCACTGGATTCCCTCAATACTATTATTTATAGCGAGGGGAATCAGGCTATACTCATAATACTTATTGCTGTGGTTACTTGCTTTCACCAGGCGACCTCTTGAAATTTCACCGGTAATCAGGACCTTGTTCATACCGTTTTTGAGGTATTCTGAATTTTCTGCGGTGATATCAAAGTCGAAAAGGTTGACGCCTGCCAAAGTGGAAACTTCCTGTTCCGTGGAATAAAGACAGCGAAGGTCTTTATCAAACACGTAAATACTTTCGAGACAGGTTGAGGAAAGACTCCCGAGGCAGGAATTTGGCACAAGGGTTGTAAAGTGTTGAGTCCCCCTCCGAAGAGTCTCAACATATTCTGGTAATGAATGCAAGCTACTTCTCCCCCGTAGACTTAATTTACACATTATTAAAACATCCGAGAATGCTGTAAAATCAATCGCGAGATATGCATATATTATTATGGTGTTTTATTACATATCATGGCAATAAATTACATGTTAATTATAACAAATAATACCAATTATAAACTAGCCTCTTTCTAGTCAATTCTCAAAAGAAAATAAGGCCGGATTATTATCCCTGCAGGATATAATCCGGCCTTTAAAACCATTGAGCTACCTACAAAAAAGTTCGTCGGTACCAATTTTCACAACAATGTTTCTAAATAGTTTTCGCCATACCGAGTTTCAACATCTTTAGTGCCGTTGCCAGAGCCATGCGCGTTTCCAGACTGTCGAGTGATACTTCAAGTATTTGTTCAATTCGCCGTTTGCGCTGAAGGACCGTCTTTTGATGGATAAATGCCTTTTTCGCTACATCGTTAAGATTGCTGTTTTCCAGCATCAATTCCAGGGTTAACAAGTATTCTGCATTCTTTTTTCTGTCGTAGTGTATCAGTTTTCCCAGCGTCCGCTCAATATAAGCCGTGATCTGTTCCCTGCCTTCACCCAAAGGAACAATCTGCAGAACTCCCATATCCAGATAGTGATATATCTTTCGTTCCGGCCATATTTTGCGACCGCAAGTAACGGCCATATGACTCTGCTGATAATGCATCCCTAGCTCGACCGGATCTGATACAAGCTCTGCGATGCCTACCGATATCGTCAAATTTGGAGCCTTATTGGCAATCTTCTCCCGCAGTTGCTCTGCCAGCTTAACCTGATCATTTTTTCCCGTTTGACCGGGTACAATCCCCAGGTAAAGCACGCCTATGCCTTCGGAACTTTCCCAGGCAAGCCAGGTTTTTTCGTCTTCTAACAAGTTGATCATCGTTTCCAGCAAGAATTGTCTCTCGCCAAAATGTTCTTGCCAATATTCTTTTGATTTATCTTCCCATTCTTCAATGACAAGCAGAAAACAGCTCAAGGGTCCTGTTAAACTGAGCCCGGCCTGCAGCGCCGTTTCGTAAACCTTTTGTTTCGACAGCCCGTGTGTATGGATTAAGTCGTTTAGCAAATCGTTCCGTCTTTTTCTCTTGTATGTTGTTTGCAAGATCTTGTTCGTATTCTGCAGCTCATGCGTCCGTTCAAGGACCCTGCTTTCCAGTTCGACGTTGAGTTTTTTCAGCGCGGCTTCTGAGTTTTTCAGTGCGGTAATATCGGCAATAACTGTTGTATATTGTGGTTGCCCGCTGCCGGTGCCCGGCAGAGGCGTACTGATAAGCTGAACATAAATTTCCACAGCCTTTTGGGTTGAGAGTTGTAATTCAGTAATCACCGTTTCCCCGGTAAGCCTGCAGGATCGCAGATGATCCAAAAAATGTTTCTTGCTGCTCTCAGCGACAAAAATGATCATCGGCAGACCGATCAGTTGGGCCCGCTCCATACCCAAAAGCGATGCACCATGAAGGTTAATCTCACTTATACATCCCTTATCGTCGAAGGTTGCATAGCTGATAGGCGCAAAATCATAAAGCGCCGCATAGCGATTGCGGGAATACTCCAGCTCACCGATGATATCCTGCATGGTCCGGCATTGAATTTCCAGGTCCAGTGCCTGAACCTGCAGAGCGTCTCTGAGTACTGGCATTCCTCCTGGGACGGCGTTGACCACCGTTCGGACCGGATTAAAAGAATCAGTCCCTTTGCGTTCGCCTGTTGCACTAGCTCGCGCCATATGCTCTCCCCCTGCACCGGGTTGCCGCCCTGGATAGTGTTTATAAATATCTTTGACATATTTCAACAGTAACCTTTTTTTTCAAACAAAAAAGGCCCTTGCCGCCTGCCGGCAAAAGCAAAGGGCTGCCCCGACCAAAGATAAACCATGCCAGGTTATTCAGAGTACCTCATTACCTGTCAATCTATTTCTTTATGCACCTCCGAGTGCCGTTCCCAGAGCACGGAGATCTCTTAACTTCTTCTCACAATTTTATCTTTCACGTTGCACCCTGATTTCTTTAGCATAGACAGTTAGGGCTTTTGCAATAGTTTCCTTGTTGCCGCTATATATTTCGGCCCTTTCCCGGCGCAGCATTTCCGCCTCGGCTTCAATCCGGGCAATTACTTCCGGGGTCGTATTTTTCTTTTGTTTCCGGCTTTCGAGCGTGCCTATCATAGCAGCTATAATCTCAATCGCTACAGCTCTTCGTGCCAGATCCTCTTTGACATTATCCGCCATTGTCCAAACCTTCCTGTCCTCGTATTGTGACCTGCTCCCGGGGCGTCATAGAGGTGGCTGTCAAAAATATACTCAGCTTGTAGCCCTGTTCCAAACGGCATTGAATCGGATACTCGCCAACAGGCTTCGTACCATTTCTCACCTCGAGAAAATACTCCCTGTTGTATTTTATGCAGATATATTAGTTATGTTAATTCGATACGCGTTACTTCTCCCAGACCATCGTGACATAATAACTACTAACCGCTAAAGGCAAAACAAAAAGCCGGGAAGGATACTCCCGACTTTCTCACGACCTCGCATTGGGCTGTTTACAGAATGGTTGTCCATCGTTAAACGTCTTTTTCCCCTGTCCGATTTTGGAGTCCCCACAACGTGAATAGCTTATCGGAATGTCCCAGCATTTATGGTAACTTAATAGCTCTTGTAAGCATATTATGAAACTGTGTACATTAGGCATTTTTTTGTTCTGAAAACAAGCCTAGAGCCGCTTTTTAATCCATATTATGTAATTTCTATTTTAAAGGAGGATATCTCGTATCATGGCACCATTCGAACTCACACCTGCTATACTGCTATTAAGTTTCTTTCTTGTCGGGGCTGCTATATGGGCCGGGAGCTATATCGTTTTCTTCGCCCGCAAAAAACCGGACAAAGGATTAAAGCTACTTGGAAAAGATTCCGCTGAGCCGAAAGAATAGCCCCGTTTTCACCCTGCCTGCTTTTGTTCTTCTCTGTCTCCACGAGAAAGTCCAAACGCTGTAGCGACCAAAAAAGCCCGACTGAGGACGTACAATACTCGCAGGAAAGTCTAATTCTTCTATCTCCGACAGAATAAAAAGCGACATCACAGGAAAATCCAGCAACCTTCCGTCTGTGTAACGTCCCTTGTTACCAGGTCCAGGGAACATCCGGATTTTGTATCACAAATTTGCCGCCAGATATCTCCAAGGCCGCACCGGTTATATATCCGGCAAGACCGGAAGCCAGGAATACTACCGCAGGTGCTACGTCTTCCGGCGTACCCAGTCTATGAAGAGCAATTTGTGAAATAAGGTGCGCCTCCTGTTGCGCCGCGCGCTCCTTATTCATTTCCGTCCTGATAAAACCAGGCATATAGGCGTTTACCCGAATTCCATACGGAGCCAGTTCCGCCGCCAGCGATTTCGTCAGACTGACGATCGCTGTCTTGGTGGCGGCATACGCCCCGCCTGTCGCCAAAGGCATGGCAGCCGTGATTGATGATGCATTTAATATCACCCCGCCACCGCTCTCCTTCATGTATTGGGCAGCTATTTTAGACCCCGCAAATACGGATTTGAGATTGATCCGCATCACGTCATCCCACTCATCGCCACTCATCTCTACGAGACGGCGTTTGGGTGAAACACCGGCATTGTTCACCCAGATATCAATTTTACCGTATTGCTCAACTACCTGCTGCGCAAAGGCCCCCAGCTGCTTTTCCACCGAGGCGTCGGCAGCCAGCGTGAATAGTTCGTGGCCACAAGCCGCAAATTCTTTTTTCGCGGCAGCCAATTTGCCCTGGTCCCGACCGCATATCGCCAGTTTACAGCCCTCAGCGGCAAAGGCTAATGCGCAGGCCTTTCCAATTCCGGTCCCACCGCCGGTGATAACCGCCACTTTCCCGCTCAATCCCAGCTCCATCGTAATTCCCCTCCAAAAATCCCAGCTGTCTATTGCCGGATTCTCCGGCTGTATTTTTCCTTACCGCAAATTTAGACAAGCGGGCAGGCGAGAGTTCCCTCCCGTCTACCCGCTGAACGTCACGCCTCCTGATGCTCTTGTCTTCGCCCTACCCGCTGATTGTCGTGTCGGCAGCCGGTTTTTTATCGAAGGTAATTTGTTCAATCTTGCCGACAACAAACCACATGGTCAGCGCCGCGATAATGATAAACACACTGGCGAGAGCAAAGGCCTGCTGAAAACTGCCGGTGAGCTTCAACAAAACACCGGTTATAATCGGAGCAACGATACCCGCCAGACCTGCCGCCGTATTCATGATTCCGGCCACAGCGCCAGCGGCGTTAGGCGGGGCAATTTCCGCGCAGGTCACCATCATGATGGTGCTGGCCGACGATTCGAAGACCACCGCTATCGTCATCAGCCACATCGCCACCAACGCATTGTCGGTATACACGGCAAACACAACCAGGGACGCAACCGCGTGCCCGCCTATGATCATTCCTTTGCGGGAATTTGTTACCGTCATGCCGCGCTTGATCAGCGTGTCGGAAAGTATACCGACCACCGGCAGGGCGCAGAAAGTAATGATCCACGGCATCGATGCGTACCAGCCCATTTTGATGATGGTAAAGCCTCGTTCCATGACCAGATACGCCGGCAGCCACGTAACGAACACAAAATACATATAGTCCTGAAAAAATTTGGAAATAACGATACCGACAATCGTCCGATGTTTGAGTAACTCCCGCCACGGTATCTTCTCGACGACTTCGCCGGGTTTTACCGGCTCGGGCTTGTCTGATTTAAAGGTGAAATACCACATGGCAACCCACGAGACGCTGATAATGCCAGTAATGTAAAAAGCTACCCGCCAGTTCCAGGCGCTCATCAAGAAGGCCATCAGCACCGGCACAATGGCCAGTCCGACGCGCATCCCTGAGTTATACATACCCACAGCGGTGCCGCGCTCTTCGGTAGGGAAGTTGTTTTTGACTACTTTTATATTGATTGGCTGAATACCGGCTTCTCCTGCGCCGACCCCCAACCGGAAAGCGATCAGCTGGATGTAACTGGTGGCGGTTCCGGTCAAGGCGGTCAATGCAGACCAAAGAAACGCCGACCAGCCCAGCGCCGCCTTGGAGCCAAATTTATCGGCCAGTAGTCCGGCAGGAATATTCATAGCGGTATAGGTCCAAAAGAATGATGACAGCACAATGCCCATAAGTGCAGGATCAAGACCCAAATCTTTCATGATATACGGGGCTGCTACCCCAAGGCTTCCCCGATCCATCGCATTGGTAACACAACCTGTCCACAGTAAAAAGACCACCCACCATCGATAGTGCTTGCTGTCCTTGATCATCATTTTGTCCCCTCTCTTATCCGGTTCATTCCGTCAAAGTCATCTGGCCGCTGCATTTATCGGCCAGCGTTGAGCAGTCCCATACCGACAATATCCTGCCATAACTCCCCCCTTTGCTGCCCTCGCCGATGGTCATAATGTCATAATGTGATATGATGATTTGTAGGATTCTTTCTCTATATTGTAGAGAACTCCTGCTGTATTGGCGAATAATCTTGAAGTTGTTAAAGTGATTCTGGCAGTTTGGTTAAACTCATTAGCTGTCCTTTATGCTGCAACCCATAATAACGCGCGGAAGCCTCGAATGCCCAGAAAGAAACTCTGTTTTTTCGGGATAAGAACGACCAGGCTGCTGCTGCCGAAACCGACAACAGAAGCCTTCGTCTACTAATACTGGAGCGGTCTGGAAATACCACCCTTAAATAGAAATACTCGTAAAATTCGTGTTGACATGGCGGCAGGATTGCTATATCGTTTAATATAAACAAGGCACCGGAGCCTTCGTAGAAATCTACGGAGGCTCGTTCTGTATCCTGCGCTTGGAATCTTAAGAAGCTTACGATCTGGAGGAGACTGCTACAAGTCTCACCGGAAAGTTACCATTGGTTTTTGTGCCGTGTCGTCTGACAAGGAGAGGGGAATCTTGAAGAATCTTTATAAGCGGCATTGATTTAAATAAAATTTTCCGATATCGAGGGAATGAAGGATGAAACAGAAGCGAGTACTTATTGCTGAGTTCAAGCACGAAACCAATTCGTTTTGCTCCCAAAAGACCGGCAGAAAAGATTTTGAAAATCGCCGACTGGAATTCGGCGAAGAAATCATCCCTCTATTCCGGGGAACAAAGTCCGAAATGGGCGGATTTATCGCAGGCTGCGAAGAGCAAGGGATTGAAATGGTTCCAATCGCGGCGGTCACAGCTTCTCCTGGCGGTCATGTGACTAAGGATGTTTTTCATTTGGTTAAGGATTCCCTGCTGGACGCAATTAGGCAAAAAGTGTTTGACGGTATTCTCCTATCGTTACACGGTGCCATGGTTACCGAGGAGGTTTCCGACGGCGAGGGAGAACTGTTGGAGACGATCCGGCAGGCGGTGGGCGGGACAATACCGGTCATAGCCACTCTGGACCTTCACGCCAACGTCTCTGACAAGATGGTCAAAACTGCCGATGTGCTGATTGGCTACGACTCATACCCTCATATCGACCAGTATGATCGGGCTTATGAGGCGGCCAATGTCATGGGGGCGTTATTACGTCACGAAATTCGACCAGTAATGATGATGAAGCAGATACCAATTTTATGTCCTATTATGGGAACGGATGACGAACCGGTAAAAGCGTTGATGTCACTGGTGCACCGCTGGGAGAAACACCCTGAGGTCATCAGTGTTTCGCTATTCCACGGATTTCCTTGGTCCGACGTATATGATGCCGGCATGAGTGTGACGGCGGTTACTAATAATGACCGCCAATTGGCCGAACGGATAACTTGTGAGATCCAAGATGCCGTTCTAACTGTCCGTGCCCGGTTTTTACCCAACGCGACGCCTGTGGAAGATGCCATCAGACAGGGGCTGACAGCGCCGGCAGGGCCGGTAATATTGGCTGACAGCGCAGACAATCCGGGTGGTGGCGGTCCTTCCGACGGAACACATATTCTGCGGAAACTGGTGGAAATGGGTGCTGAGAATGTTGGCTTTGCTACTATCACCGACCCTGAAGTCGTGGATCAGGCCATTAGGGCGGGGGTACGTTCCACTATCGACGTCCGACTGGGAGGTAAGGTAGAGGCTATCTGTGGAGAACCGCTGGAATGTGAAGCGGTGGTACGCACCATCACCGATGGTGTTTTTATCAATAAAGGGCCGATGGGTCAAGGGCTGAAAACTGATTTGGGACGTACCGTGGTTTTAGACATCAATGGCATAGAAGTAGTGGTATCCGAGCTTCGCTATCAACCGATGGAACCGGAGGTCTTCCGCCGGATGGGAATTGAACCGTCGGATAAAAAAATCCTTGTATTAAAATCGGCTATGCATTACAAGGCTGCTTTTGATGCAATTTCCAAAAAAAATATCGTTGTCGATGTTCCTGGTCTCATGTCTATGAATTTGAAGAATTTCTCTTTCAGGAATATACGGCGGCCAATTTTCCCGTTTGATGAATAATCGTCTGAACATACTTGATTTTTACCGGTAATCTCTATTGGAAGCGAGGAGGATTAGATGAGCGACTTACAGGGAAAGGCGCTTCAACTCAACGATTATCTTATCGGATTAAGGAGGCATTTTCATCAGTATCCGGAGCTTGGGTTTAAGGAAATTGAAACAACAAAGTTGATTTGCCAAGAGCTAACTAAGATGAATATAGATATTATCCCGTTAAGCACTGGTACTGGTGTGTTGGGGCTTATCCACGGAACTAAGAGCTGTTCAAAAACCAGGGTAACAGCACTGCGGGCGGATATTGATGCTTTGCCGATAACAGAACAGACGGGATTGGAATACGCGTCAAAAAACAAAGGGGTAATGCATTCCTGTGGACACGATGGGCACACTGCCGTACTGTTAGGTGTTGCCAAGCTGTTAAGCAGTATGCGGGATCAGTTTTCCGGAGTAGTCAAATTTATTTTCCAACCGGCAGAAGAACTGTTGGTAGGCGCGGTAGAGATGATAAGAGCCGGCGTACTGGACAATCCTGAGGTAGACACAATTGTTACGTTGCATGGCGCAATGGATTTGCCGCTTGGATCAATAGGCGTTCTTTCGGGTCCTATAATGGCCTCAGGTGATAAATTCACCGCGAGAATTATCGGCAAGGGAGTACATGGAGCATACCCCCACCGCGGTCAAGACTGCATCGTGCCGGCGGCCCATGCTATAACAGCCCTGCAATATATAACCAGCCGGGAAATAGACGCTGTTACCGACAGAGCGGTTCTCTCGGTTTGCGAAATTCATGGGGGACAGGCCTTCAACATACTTCCAGCGGCTGCAGAGTTTATCGGAACAGTTCGCTGTTTCGATCCCAGGGTCCGAAATGATATTCACGATAAAATGCTCAGGACGATTAGCCACACTGCGCATTCCTTCGGCTGCGACTATGAATTCAACTACGAATATGGTGTTCCGCCGCTTGTCAATCATCCGGAAGTAATCGACTTTATCACTGCCGCGGCGCAAAAGGTGATTGGAGTGGAAAAAGTAATCAAGTTGACCGCCCCACTGATGGGATCTGAAGATTTTTCAAGATATCTTGAAAAAGTGCCCTTTGGCGCAATGTTTCGCCTCGGGATCGGCGGCAGTCAGCCCATGATAGCGCACAGTCCAAACTATGATTTTGCCGATGATGCCATATCTACCGGTGTCGCAGTAATGTCCCAATTCGTGCTGGAGCGGAATTGTTAATGCCCAAAAGTTCGGGATTGGGATTATTGTTTCGCCTTGGCTTCCTGAGATATTCCGCTGCGCAGTAAATAAGGAGAATTTCATATGAAATGGAAACAAAGATACTCTGTTTTGTCGGTTGTAACGATAACATATCTTTTTTGTTATGTAGATAGGGTTATTATTTCAGCTACAATACCCTATATGGCCGACGAATTCCACCTCAACCCGCTGGCTATGGGTGGTGTTATGAGCGCGTTTTTTCTTTCTTATTCCCTGTTTCAATTTCCTGGGGGTCTGTTAGCCGATAAATTTGGATCACGTCTCATGATGACAGTTGGCCTGGTCTGGTGGTCGGTATTTACTTTTGCAACAGGGCTGGTAAGTTCTCTGGGAATTTTGATCGCAATTCGCGTCTTGTTCGGTATTGGCGAGGCCTTATTTCCCGCGGCCGCCACAAAAGCTATTTCCGCATGGTTTCCTGCAAAAGAAAAAGGTTTTGCCTATTCCATATACAATTCGATATGGAAACTTGGCGTTGCGTTGGGGCCGCTATTTGTAGGTTTTATGGTCGCTTACTGGGGTTGGCGCTCAGCTTTTTACGCCATGTTAATTCCAGGAATGATTTTAGCTCCTATCATCTGGTTTTATTTGAAGGACTCGCCGGCGCAAAGTAAAAGCATATCGGCCGAAGAACTCCGGGAGCTTGCTATTTCTGACGCCGCTCCCTCGGTTCAGGCTGAAAAGGTAGGCCTTGGCGCTGTTTTGAAGAATCGGGTTGTATGGTGTTTGACCTTTTATTTGTTCGCAGCCAATATCGGCGGGTTTGGCTTGATGACGTGGCTGCCAACGTATTTGGTAAAAGGACGCGGGTTTTCGCCAATCGAGATGGCAATAGGTACTTCGATACCATTTTTTCTGGGATGGATTGGCATGCTTCTTGGCGGTTATATTTCTGATAGATTTTTCCGGGAAAATCGCAAAATACCTGTAATCATTTTATGCCCGATCGGTGCCTTTTTTCTTGCTTTTGTCAGTGGCGCACCGACAGCTATGATGTGTGTGACGTTTCAAACTTTAGCGATGTTTATTACATCCACTGCCGGCGGTTCATTCTGGGCTTTGGTTATCAATTCGCTGCCCGCGAAAATAGTTGGCGCCAGTTATGGTGTAATTGGTACAGGCGGGCAGTTGGCAGGTTTTCTTGCTCCTTTGATTATAGGTTATCTGGTTAATACTACCGGAAATTTTAACGCAGCCTTTGAATTTTTGGTTGCGGCGTATGTGGCAGCAGGTCTTGCCACTATACCGATAAAACAAAATAAGTTGCAATAATCGACAGCACCCCACCCCCTGAAGAATTTGGCTACAGCCAGGTCTTTGCCAAAACGTTGCTGCCTAGACCATAAATAATAAACGGAGGGTCTTGGGCGATGCAAAACCATCCTTTTATATCCAAAAGATTGCCCTAGATACGTTAGGCAACACATAAGGCAACAAATTGGATGCGCCTCCTTTGGTTCAGAGTTATGCGGTCGGCAAACCTGCATTTATTCTAACAAAAGGAGGCTGTTTTTTTCGAGGCATAGCTATAAGCTTTTTGAACCTCACGCCTGGCGTGGGGTATTCTGCTTACGCAAGAAAAAGGCTCCAAGCAAATTGCTCGGAGCCTTGAATGCCCGGAAAGAAGTACTGCTTTTTCTGGAAAAGAGCGGCCGCCTAGTCCGGCGCTTCTCCCTATATTCTAAACTTGCTGACAGCTCTGGTGAGTTCCTCAGCCATTTTGGCCAGCGCTTGACTGGAGGCGGCAACCTGTTCCATTGTGGCCGATTGCTCTTCAGTAGCGGCGGATACCGATTGGGCCTGGCCTGCGGTGTCTTTGCAGATGTCATCAATGCCCCGCATCGAAGCTACAACCCGCTGGCTGCCTCCTGCCATCTGCTGAATGGCGGCTGAAATCTCCCGTATCTGGGCTGAAACATCATTGACAGCCTGAAAGATTTCCTTGAACGCTCGTCCGGCTTCGTTTACAACTTCGGCACCGGTACGAACCTCTTTTGTCCCTTCAGACATGGCCACGACTGCGCTGTCAGTGTCTTTTTGAATTTCTGCTATCAGTTCGGCAATCTGTTTGGCTGCTTCCTGTGACTGCTCCGCGAGTCTGCGGACCTCCTCAGCTACAACGGCAAAGCCACGTCCCTGTTCTCCGGCCCGGGCCGCCTCTATGGCGGCGTTGAGAGCCAGCAGGTTGGTCTGTCCTGCGATTCCGGAGATGGTGTCGACAATCTGGCCAATTTCCTTTGAGCGCTCGCCAAGTTTAGTGACTACCTGAGAAGAACGCGCAACGGTGCTTTCAATGTATTGCATTTGGCTTACCGCTTTTTCCGCCGCCTTACTGCCCCCTTCCGCAGTCTCAGCCGACTTGCTTGACGCACCGGCGACAGCATTTGCTTTGGCTGCGATCTGCTGAATGCCTGTCAACATCTGTCCGACGACCGCGGCTGTTTCTTCGACTGCTTTCAGTTGTTTTTCCGCTCCGGCGGCTACTTCGCCGATCACGACTGCCACCTGGTTGGCAGCCTGAGCTGACTGCTCGGCACCGGCGGTCAGTTCTTCCGAGGATGCGGCTACCTGGTCTGTGGCTCCCCCGACCTGCCTGATGAGGCCGCGAAGATTCTCTCTCATTTTGACCATGGCATCGGCAAGCTGGCCGATTTCGTCCTCTTGCTCCAGTCTTAGTGAACCGGTCAAGTCGCCCCCGGCTACCTGGTCGGCAAAAGTTGACAGCCGTGTCAGGGGAGAAACCAGGCGTTTTGTGCTAAAGAAAATGATACCCGCTACCACCATAAGAATAATCGCCGTTCCGCCAATAAAAGTCCAGATAAGTTTTTTTACCGGAGCGAACAGTTCAGCTTCATCCACGACACTGGCGATACTCCAGCCTGCTATGGGAATTGGACTGTAAAAAGCAATCTTTGCGGCGCCTTTGTATGTATAACGGTAAACACCGCCTTTGCCTTCCAGCATGAGCTGCCCCAGGTTACGAACACTTTCGTCTTCAGCATTTGTCATTTTCTCTTTGAGAATCATATTTTTGTCGGGGTGAACCACAAATGTTCCATCTTGGTCTATGAGTATTCCGTAGCCTGTTTGTCCGAATTTCATATTCTCGACATTTTGGGCTATCGCGGCAATTTTTAGTCCTGCCGCCATCAAGCCCAACAGCTGTCCGTTCTCAGCCTTGATTGCCGAGGTTATATTGATAGACAAGTCTCCGGTAACAGCCATTTGTGGCTCACCAATGGCATAGGGCGCGCCGGACATAATGGCCGAATAGTAGCGGCGGGTCTTTGGTATTTTACCATCCGGCATCCCGGGTGCGTGATAGACATAATCCAAATCACCAAACCATGCATTCGCATATTGACCGGGAAACTTGGAATCCAAAAGCTTTTTCCGTGCGGCATTCAGTGAATTCATTTGCTCAAGGTTAGCGACTGCCTGCTTGGCCGCCGGATTGGCTGCCGCCGCTTCGACCTCCAGCAATCGGCCTTCCACCCAAATATTTATACCGCTGGCTACCTCATTGGTATTTTGGGACATACTGCTCACAAGTTCGCGCTCAATAACCTGGGTAAGCTGACTATAGGCAATAACACTTAAAGCCAGCAGGCCAACTGCTACAACAGGGAGAATGGCAAGCAGAAGCTTGGACTTAAAGGACATCTTTTTAAACACTATACTCAACCTCCATTTTTCAAAGACGCGCGAATTGTCCCCGAGCATCAAACTTTGAAATTCGTGAGCATGTGACTCAGATGTTTCGAGCCTGGTGGCCGCTTTCTATTAAAAGGATCAATAATACAGTGCAGTTTTTTATTATCAGCAGGAGCACCCAACCTTTTTCCAGGGGGCGCTCCTTTTTACTAACAGGAATTGATTTTCATAACTGAGATTTTAACTTTTCTTTACCAACGGAGCAGTCCAGCCGTTTCATTTCCAGCCCTTTGTCTAATAGCACTGCCGCTGGCACCTTTTCAATATTATATCTAAAAGCCAGACTTTTCTTGGTGGCCATATCCACTTTTACGACCTTGTAGCTTTCCGAGAGTTCCAGGTTTACTTCTTCTAATAGGGTGCCAAATTCCAGACTCTCATTATTTAAAGCATTAAAGAAGAGGAGTAAAACCTTTTTCTCACTTTGCAACACGCTCGTATGAAAGGCATCCTGTTCTTCGATATATCGCTCGGCGGCTACCGCTGCTGTTGCGCCGTCACCTGCCGCCGTAACCACCTGCCTTAAATATTTCGTCCGATTGTCCCCTACAGCATAAACGCCTGCCAGATTCGTTTCCATCAGCTCATTAACAAGAATGTATCCTCTATTGTCCATCGCTAACTCACTTTCGTTTAAAAAGCGGGTGGAAGGAACCATGCCCACAAAGAAAAATACGCCCTGACAAGCAAGCTCCGTTGATTCGCCGGTTTTTATATTCTTGATTTTTGCCGCTTCGACGCTTTCTTCTCCCAAGACTGCTTCAATCGTAGAGTTCCAGATAAATTCCATCTTTTCGTGATTTAGCGCGCATTCGCCACTGACTTTATTGCAATCCAAAATCCCTTCATCGTGAAGTACAATGACTGTTACTTTTCGCGCGAACTTGGTAATATACAGGCCTTCTTCTATTGCCTGATCTCCGCTGCCGACGACGACGACGTCTTCTCCTTCGAAGAATTCGGCATCACAGGTCGCGCAATAGGCAACACCGCTGCCCCGGAGTTCTTTTTCCCCCGGGATGTTAAGAAGTCTCGGTTCACTGCCGACGGCAATAATAACCGCCTTTGCCGAGAATTCTTTCTTCTTTTTCGTAGTCACCTTTTTAATTTCTTGGGCAAAATCCATGCTGACAACTTCATCTTTTAAAAACTCAACCCCAAAGCTTTCGGCATGTTTCTTGAAATCACGCATGAGGTCCGGCCCGCTGACATTGATATATCCAGGATAATTAACGATCTCCCGCGTGGTATCGGCCATTCCCCCAAGCGTCCCTTTGTTAATCAGCAGCGTCCTGAGTTTCGCCCTTCCCCCATAAATCGCGGCAGAAAGACCGGCAGGTCCGCCCCCGATGATGATCAAGTCATACGAATGATTCGTGTCTTTCATTTCCGTTTTGCTCCTCGTCGCTCACACTTCTAGGATAGTTGCAATTTTGTCTTCGACTTGTTCTTCTTCAACGAGACCAGCCTGTTTTCCATGAAATTCGCCGTCGTTAAAATAGAGAATTTGTGGTACCCCTTTTAAGGAGAATCGTTGTTGCAAGCTTGCGTTTTCTTCGACATCCACATAATAGAAACCAAATTTTCCTTCATATTTCGGTTGTAATTCTTCTAAAACCGGTACGACTTGTTTACAAACATGACAGGATTTTCTTGAAAAAATAACCAGGCAAGGTTCGCCGTTATCATAGATGATCTCTTCAATTTTTTTTGTATTTAGTTGTTGTAACGACATATTCTCGACTCCTTTAATAATGATTAATTGCCGCACAACTGCGACTGTACAATATACAAATCCCCACGCCCAACGAAAAGAATCGAGCGACACAACGCCTTTGCCCTCAGAAAAGGAGTACGACCGTTCGATTCTTGATTTGTTTTGTATTTATAACACCCACGAATCTGATACAGTTAAAAATAACGCATACCCGTTTGGGACACTAACCAGCACCCGGGTTAAGCTCATTCTCGCTCTAAAGCAAACTTGCCCAGACTTTCTAATTTCTCCAAATCTTTTTTGAAATTCACCTTACACACGATAGTAGCTATCATCTGTAGGGTAAAGCCAGTGGCTATAATATACATAAATGCGAGATTAATACCCAGTCTATCTGATAATATGCCGCATAAGAGCGGACCTGTCATCCCGCCGATCCCCTGGTTTGACAACGGGATTAATGAATTAGTTATGGTACGGTAGTGAGGGGGTACCAGGTCATTTGTCAAAGTATTGGCGTTTGCTGTTGCGGCTATGAGAAATCCTTTGACCAACCCGTAGCTAATAAAAGCTATGATAAGGTCTTTGGCATGTAAGCTGTCATAAGTAAACACTACGGCGGCCAGAAGATACGCACATGCTGATATGCCTGAAGCGATTAATCTTCCGTCCGGCCTTTTTCTGACCAGTAGATCTGCTAACTTTCCCATAGCAATCGGGATAAAAATACTGGCTATTCCAATATAACCAATAAAAGCCGATGCTTCTTTTACGTTCATTCCAAAAGTTCGTACATACAAAGTTACTCCCCATAGTGCAACTGCAGTACTTCCTACCAGAACAAATCCCGTCATAAGAATGGAAAAGAGAACCGATGGAGTTTTTAAAGAAAAAGCCCAAGCTTCCTTCATACTTATTTCCGAAGATACGGTTTTTTCCTGTTCCATTCTATCGACTTGGGCATTCACTTTGTTTTTAAAATCAGGCATAAACCATCCGAGAACAGCTAAAATCAATCCCGGAATAGTAAGTATAGCGAAGCTTGTTTGCCATCCATAAGTAAACGCGAGCCAACCGCAAAGCATAAGTCCAACGGTAGCAGCAACTTGGTTGGCTACCTGAAGGAGCCCAAGCATAAGTCCCCGCATGCTTTTGGGGTACCAAATAGAGACAAAGGAATACGCAACCGGTGCATAACCCGCTTCGCCGAACCCAAGCATAAATCGGGAGAAACAGAGGCTCAAATATCCCGTAGCCAAACCTGTACCCCAGTTGGCAATACTCCATATGGCCACCATAACCGCAAGGACCTTGCGCCGGCTCCATTTAAATGCAAGCATGCTTACAGGTATTGCAAAAAGGGTAACGCTTAATGCGAAGGCTGAATTCAGCATGCCTGCTTGTGTGTCTGTAAGACCGAAATCCTCTTTAATAAATGGTATACAAGCGCCCAAGGCAAATCTATTCACAATATCGATGAACATCATGCCCCATAAGACCGAAAACCACATGTTTGCTTGCCATAATGGCAATTTCATTTCCGCTGTATCAACATTGATTGAACCGTCAGGAATTTCACCAGATATTCTATGAGAAGGTGTCGTCATAGTACCAATCCTTTCCTGTCATTATTTATTCTTGACTGACTTATAAGTCTTGATAAAACTTATGGCGACATCTGGGTCAAGAAATTCCCAATTCCACTATTTACTTCACTTGAATCGTAAAATAGATAAGCCTGGTCATTATATTGACAGTTGGAGACAGCACTTTTAGTGAGTTATAAAAAACAAAATCAGCTATCGAACTGACGTGTTCTTTTTTTCCGACGGCTTAGTTATGCCGGAGGATTTGCGCCGTTTTTGGCGGCGCAAATCCTCCTCCGGTCTTATTCAGCAATGATTTGATAGATAGGGGCGCCTTCGCATTGGGCAGGCATTCTGACCCCAGTAATTGCTGCAATAGTGGCAGCAACATCCACCTGTCTGATAACACGTTCAGTAACACAATTTGCTTTTATGCCGGGGCCGGCAGCAACAAAGATCGGCGAAACCGAAGTATCTGCGTATCCGCATTGGGTAGAAAGCGAATCAGCGTGGATTTTATTAAAACCTTCTTCCGTGAAATAAATAATATCGCCGCAATCCGGGCCGCTCATCCCTATTATGACAGCATCTTTATTACGCATAGCAACAGAAACAACGCGGCGACCAGTACGCGGATCACGGTAGTTATATAAATCGGAAATGATTTGTGTCTCCAACTCATACTTATCCGCCGGATCAACAATACCATGAGGATTTCGTCCCTTAAGATTGATATAAATATGATCACCACGGACAGCAATCGCTCTTGTTTTGGTCCAATCAATCTCTTTGGTGTCATTGCCCTTTTCATCTTTAACCATGACAGTATAACCTAATTGCGCCATAACAGGAACATTAACACCATGAATTTCGCCGAGAATAACACCATGGTATTCTTGAGTAAGCAACCCATGGTCAGATGTGATAATAATGGTCCATCCCTGATCAAGGAAGGGCAAAAAGTGACTCAGAAAACGGTCAGTTTGACGATATGCCTCTTCCAGGAAGCCTTGATAGGTAATTTCATTGTTTTCTTTCCACTCATCCTGGTTGCAAGCGTAGTGCCAGATATAATGCCCCATCCCATCAAGATTGTGAAGATGAGAGAAAATAATATCATATTTATTGTTAGCCATGAAATACGTTAGGCATTTTGCCTGCCATTCGCAGTAATGTTCCCAAGACGGGATCATGGTTTCACGTACCAATATCTCATTAGATCCGTTGACACGGAAGTTGACGGGAACCCCACCAATGTTTTCCTTGACCTCTTTGTACAGGCTTTTGGGATGGAAGTAATCATCACGATCGATCTGAGAAGCGTTGTTGATAATTATATTAAATTTAGATCCATCCTCTGCCAGGTCCAGCACCTGATAATTACGGTTGCAGGCGACGTCCATACCCTCATCATTTTTTACAGTATCCCTGACATCAAACTTTATTTCACCTTTTTTCAATGTGAGATATGGCGTGGTCTCCTTTTTTGATTTATAGAACTGCACAGTGTCATAAATACCTTGTTCGTTTTTCACAAGTAGAGCAGGACGCCGTTCTAACCCACTTGATACGATGAAAGTGAACTCTTTGGCGTCTTTCAGTGCTTGTGCCCAGCCGCCGGCAGGTTTGATAGCCGCTTTAATGGTATCGCAAACCATATTGCCCAGGGCTTCAATTTCACACTCTTCGTCTTTCATGATACTGAATTGGAAGCCCTTGGCGTTAGTACCGGCGGCAATAATCTTGCGAAACTCGGACGTTGCCGCTTCGCCACCGCCCATTAGTTCCTCTGCGTTATCAATAATACAGCCTTGTCCTGGGGCGACATGAGAGGTATTCGGCAGATATTCGCTGACAGCAATTTTCTCTGACCCGGTTACCACTTTCAAGATATCCAAAAAAGGGATTCCGTTGTTGATGCCTGAAGGTTGCGTGCCGTCAACGACATGGAGATTAGGGCTGTCAGAGGTTGGCGGCCAGGAAGACCCGGGCCAGTGCCAGATTAAGGTTTTTTTATTGGCTTCTTCTGCAAAGACGTTCCATAACGGTTCGGCTTTGGATTTACGGGAATCTAAATTATAGTACATTGTGTCTATGTCCACAGGATCCGAAGCAAAGAAACAAGTGATACCATGTGTTCCGGGATAGGCACCTGTCGCCAAGGTTGTCCATAGCGGCGGCGTAACAGTTGGCATTGCTCCTAACAGTACTAAATCTTCTCTGGCAGCCCCTTTGATGGTAAATTGTTTTAATGCAGGCATTTTTCCTTGGTCCATCAATTTTTTTGCTAATTTGGGGTCAAACCCATCGACGCCGAGAACAATGACTTTGTTTGTTAATGCTTTTCTTTGCATGCTAATCCCCCTAATACATAAGATTGCCTGAATTATCAATCTATTAAGGTAAATATAGTATAATGTTCATTTAATGGGTAGTTACGAATAAGTTATGGAGATTTAATTGGTTATGCCAAATTGATATAACCCTTAAATATTGATACAATAAAATATATAATGCGTAACGCTCTATTTGGCGGAATGGAGGTTTTACTATGCGAATTGAGTATTTGCAATATTTTATAGAGGTCGCCCGCTGTCAGTCGATCAATAAGGCGAGTAAAAACCTCCAGCTTACCCAGCCAAATCTCAGCAAGATGATGACGGCAATTGAACTTCATTTTGCTACCGAGCTGTTTGAAAGGACTAACCGCGGAATTATTTTGACAGAGCATGGAAAACAATTGCTGGAGTGGGCTAAGAACGTAGTGAATGATCAACGGCTGCTGCTGCAAGCTTTTGCCAATGATAACAATAAAACACGTCAAAACATACAAGGAAAGTTGACAATTCTTTGTCCGGCAAATATTGCTGGAGATAGCAATTCTACTGTGATCAATAAATTTACTAATGAATATCCGAACATAAATATTTGCTACCAGGAGATGGGAATGCCGGAAATAATCAATCAAGTTCGCCAAAACAAGGAATATGTGGGTATCGTTATGCTTGTCGATGACTTGTATACCAAACTAATTACCGATGAATTGTCCTATTTGCCTATGAGAAAATTAAAATTTGTGGTATATTCCCAGAAAAATAGCCGCTTTGCCAAGCAATGCTTTAAGAGTATCTCGCTGAAAGAATTAAGCAAGGAACCACTAATTATCTATAAACCCACAAGTCCTTCTCCATCACTTGTGGAAGACATGTTTGCCAAGTATGGTTTAGACAATATTAAATTTTCGGTCAGCAACTTATTTACTTTCTTTGATATTTTGCATAAAGGCCACCATATTACCTTGGGTGCAGCCAGGCAGGAAAAATTTTTCCCCAAGATGTTAGAGGGTCTGGTTACTACCCCGATACGGGACAAAATCAATTGCCGAATTGGCATCTTGGTCCATAAAGAAAGTAAGGACAATTTGATGATTCAGCAATTTACCAGTTTTTATAATGAGTTTAGGTAGGCT
Organism: Negativicutes bacterium; assembly: GCA_031292015.1. The sequence goes on from JARLHY010000005.1 coordinate 87,360, forward strand.
CGATACAAAGAAAAAGCCGGATTGCTCCGGCTTTTTCTTGTTCTTATAATTTTACTTTCTCAACGATGCCTGGGGCGTATTGCGCCAGAAGTCCGTCAAACCTTGACAGATAGCTGAAATCATTTACACCCCGGCGAGCTTGCGCTTCAGTGACCAATTCAATAACCTTGTCATTGAAAGGGGTGGGGATATTTTTTTCCCGGCCCTTTTTGGCGATAATTCCGTTGATGTAGTCAATCTCGCAGTCCCGGCCTTTCTCAAGGTCCTGCAGCATACTTGCCTTTAGCTTGACATGTTTACTCCATATTTTTTGATAAAGGGGCATCTTAGAAGGTATTTCGTCCGGGTTTTGGAATTCGAAGGCCTGGAAATCTTCTCCCTGCATTTTGGCAAGCTGGATTCCATGAGCATGACTTACCTTAAGACACTCATCAGCAATGAAGGCCAGACAAGTCATGGCCTTCGGGTCGGCCAACACATCGCCAAAGGTGCACGTGAGGGCGGCGGACATGCCGCTGAAAGTGGCATTCATTAAAACCTTGGCATAGCGAATACCCATAAGATCTGTTAAAATTTCCGTTCCGCCAACACATTGAAGATATTCCTGCACCTTCGTAAGCCTGGGACGAACAACTCCATCTAATTCGCCAATTTCAAATGCGAACTTTTCCACTGCTTCCTTGGTAGTTGTTAGCATCGAAACGCCTGGTTCAAGCCAGGTGGCACCAAAGCCGACGGCGCCGCCAATTGTCCTTGCACGCCCCACGACCGCCGCAACACTCTCTTCCGGGACACCGTTTTGCAAAGTGCAGACAATGCTTTGTGCATGCAGAAACGGCAGTAAATTCTTTAATACTACCGCATTGGCGGTTTGCTTGTTCAACAAAAACACCAAGTCATATTGTCCGGTCATTTGCTCCGGTGTATAGGCTTTAACCGGTACATTCAGCTCCATAAAGCCAGTAATGGTTGCGCCTTTTGTATTGAGGACGTCCACATTTTCCTTGTAAGCGTCAATAAGGTCGACCGATTTCCCCTTAGCGGTCATTAAGGCCCCGACAATGGTTCCCAGAGAGCCGACTCCAATAATGGCTACGCGCATAATAAATCCCCCCTTGATATACTTATAGCAACCATTATTTTTTTAGTCCCAGAATCTGTCGGGCCTCATCAATAGTGGCTACCGTCCGGTTTGCTTCTTTAACAAGTCTGACTGCCCGCTCCACAAATTCCGCGTTTGATTTAGCTAAACGATTCTTGGCATACATAACATTGTCTTCCATGCCGAGGCGAACATGACCGCCCATAGCGATTGTCGCCAGAAGGATCGGCATATGACCGGCACCGATACCAAAAGCCGACCAGGTAGAATCTTGAGGAATCAGGCTTTTTAAATACACTAAATTTCCCACTGTGGCCGCAGTGCCGCCGGCTGCTCCCATGCAGAACTGGAAGTGAAGCGGGGCCTTCAGGATCCCCTTCTTCAGGTAATGCAAAGCATTGTAGATAAAGCTGGCATCAAAGGCTTCGATCTCAGGTTTCACGCCATTCTCATCCATGACCTGTCCCAGTTTTTCCAAGAAGGCGGGAGGATTAAGAAACAGACCACTGTGCATCCAGTTCATAGAGCCGGCGTCATAGGAGGCCATCTCCGGTTTCAGTGCGATAAGATGGGCCATCCTGGTTTCTTCCGTGGCATGCAAATCGCCGGAAGTAGTAAGGTTAAGGATGATAGGGCATTTCTTTTCTTTAATGAGGGCTACCGTTTCTTTGAATTTCTCTGTACTCATGGTACCGTTGCCGGCTTCATCCCGCATGTGCAAATGAGCGACAGAAGCACCCGCCTGCCAACAGGCATATACATCATCAGCAATTTCTTTTGGCGTCATCGGCACATTGGGGTTGTTCTCCTTCTTGGGCCAAGCGCCTGTCACCGCTACCGTTATAATACATTTTTCCATCTTATCACCTCATAGATATAATTGATTTCGGGCCTTATAACCCGAATGGAAACGCTAAAAACAAAACGCTGCCTAAAACAAGGGTATAGACGAATACGGCAAAGGTATATGGCAAAATATCCTGGAATCGTAATTTATAGGCCGCCAGAAACGGCAAAGCCCAAAACGGTTGGATATTGTTTGCCAGCTGGCCGCCTGTACTATAGGCATTAATAATATGATGAGCCGAAATACCCAGTTGTTTGCCTGCCGGAATAATATACGGCGCCTCAATAGCAAATTTCGATCCCCCGGACGGAACAAAAAAGTCCATCACGGTTGTATAGATCAGAACGATCCATGAATAGGTCCGCGGTGTTGAAATGGAGATAAACGCATCTGTAATAACATGTGCCAGCCCCGAATAGCTGATGAGACCAAAAATGCCTGCATATAACGGAAACTGGATAATTACTCCAAAGGTTGTACCTACGCCTTGCTTAACCGAAGCGATAAAACTACGTGGCGTGCCGTGCAGCAACATCCCGATTCCAAAGAAGGCGAAATTGATCACATTTAAATCGATTTTACCTACACCCTGTGTTACTAAAAGCCTGCCTACCCATAATAGAATTGCCGCTCCCAACACCGATAGCAATAGTCTGGAACGTTCCCAGCGCTCTGCCGGCCGCAGATCCAGCTTGCTTTCCTCTTCGGGTTGAATATGCGTAAATTCCTGATATGTTGCATCGTCAATCTCCACCACCTTATCCTTGCGTGGCATCAGAAGGATAAAAAGCAACGGTAACGTAAGATACTGAATTGCCATGAACACAAGCAAAAAGGGCGACAGCGCAGTATTGGTCAGGGGAATCAGGCCACCGAGAGTCTGTTCCAAAAAGTTGCCGGGAGTCGCCGCAAGCAGGGGTGCAGACTGCGAGGGACCATTGGCCATGATCATCATCATGCTGTACGAAGCAGCGCCAAGCAGAGGATAGTGGATTCCCAGGCCACGCTTACGGGCGGCAACTTCTTTCCCCAAAACAATGGATATCATAATCCCGATTCCCCAATGGAGCCATGATATGAAGCCAACAATTAAGCAATACATGATCAAGGTTGAGTTGGCCGTCTTAGTCGAGTCGACTAGTTTGACAAGACCGCGTTTAACAAGTTTGGAATCGGCGACAACAAACCCAGTGATCATCATGATAGTTAACTGCATTGCAAATGTTAATAAGACCCAAAACCCTTTAGCATAATCGTCCAACAGTTCGAATGGACCATGTTTAGTAAAACCCAACGCCATTATATAGACTAAAATTGTCAGCGCCGCAACAAAAACCATGGAATCCGGTACCCAGTTGAGACTCCATTCAGTAAATCTGTCGACAATCCCGTTAGACCGACTTTTTTCCGGTCTTGGTTCCGCACTTATGCCTGCCATATCTCGCAAAACCTCCTATAATTTTTTAATATGCCCGGTACCCGGCTACCCTCCTTTTTGTACCGCAATGCTTTCTTTGTTTCATTCACTGTATGTTAACCGCAAGTTTCATACCAATGTGTTATAAACAGACAGAGCGCACTAAGCATCGCGTTTGTGCAGACAGATATACTGCTTAAAAGATAGATAAGCTATAAATAACTGTCCGGAAATCAGGAATATCGTTTGTTAATTCCCAATTTCCGGACACTCTTCAAAAAAAGAAAACTTGGCTTACGCCAAGTATACTTTCTGATCGACTAACCCAAAGGCCTTAACTGACAGTATTTATACTCTTCAGCCAAGGTCTTTATTTCAAACTCGTGCTTCGTTATTAACTACGCAAAATTTACGAAGTGGGGGTTCGGCTAACTTTAATATTATATCTTTTTATCTTTTCGTATAATACACTGCGGGAAATCTTCAAGAGTTTACTCGCCGCCAATACGTTACCTTCCGTTTCCAAGAGAGCTTCAAGGATTCTTTCACGCTCAACATTTCTTCTGGCCGACACTAAAGGGGTACTGGTATCTTTTTGTGATAGGGTTTGAAGCCTCGCTGTCAGGTTTTTGAAACAGCCCAGGGTTAAAGGACCGGACAAAACAATATTAGCTGCCCGTTCTAAAGTGTGCTCAAGCTCCCGGACATTACCAGGCCAATCATGAAGCCGGAAGAGGTCTAATACATTCTGGTCAATGCCGGAAATCTTCAAGCCAAGATTATAATTTATTTTGTTGATCAGAGCTTCCGTCAGTTCCGGTAAATCCTCCAGCCGCTCCCGCAGCGGCGGTACCTCTATCGGCACAATATTAATCCTATAAAAAAGATCTTCCCTAAATTCGCCTTTATCGACTAAATCAAAGAGATCCTTATTCGTGATAAAGATTAATCGCACATCAACATTGATCGGCTTATTGCCACCTACCCTCACTATCTCTTTTTCTTGTAACACTCTTAACAATTTAGGCTGCATTGTCATTGGCATCTGGTGGATTTCATCCAAAACCAGTGTACCTTTGTTGGCAAGCTCAAATTTACCAACTTTTCCTTGCTTTCTTGCCCCGGTGAAAGCACCTGCTTCATAGCCGAAAAGCTCGGCTTCAAAAAGTTCCGCCGGAATGGCGGCGCAGTTTACCCTGACCAGCGGGTGCTGACAACGCGGACTTATTTGATGTATGGCGTGAGCAAAAAGCTCTTTCCCGGTTCCCGTTTCTCCGCTGATTAGCACCGTAGATCTTGTTTGCGAAATTTTGTAAACAGATTCCTTAATGGTCCGCATATTAGGAGCATCACCGATGATTTGATCAATCGAGTATTTAGCCTTGAGAAAGCCGGATAATTCAGGTTCATATTGTGAAATTTCATCGCGCAGGTGATTTATTATCTTGACACTTTGCGCCGTCGTCATCATAATCGTCGAAAACAAAACGAAACATATAACCCCAACCAGGTTGCCATTCTTTTTGATTGGCAACCGATTAACCACCGCATATTCACCATTCTTCATGAGAAATGCAACTCCCAGCTCACTCTTCTCAGACTTTGCTACAATATGCATTCGGCTATTGGGAATAATGTCACAGCAAAACTTCCCCTGTGCTTCCTCTGGTGTAACACCAAGTATTGCGGCGTAATTATCATGGACATAGAGAATAATGCCATTTGGATCAGTTATAAGAGTAATAAAGTCCTCTAAAAGACCTTCCATAATGTTAGTAAATTGAGAGATATCCTGTTTTATCATGCGCACCTCTCTGCCATTTATTTTAATGCCTTCGCCTGGCGGCATCATAAATTACATCCTCAAAAGGTCAAATTCACTTAATCTAAAATAAAGACCTGCAAAGTTGTTGATAAAGAAAATATTTTTATTAGTAATTCGTCCTATTCCCGCTCGCCGCAGCATACAAGCATAAGAACAAGGCTCCAGGCAAAGCGCCTGAAACCTTGTTTTGTTATACCCTGCTGCCTTCCTGGTCAGGAACCCGGCTCGGCGAAACGAACACCAAGATGGAAAATTTATTTAGAGAAAGGCTATGGAAACCGCTTTGTTTATATTTTCTTATGCAGTTTTAACAATTCGAATAATCCGCGATCCCGGAATTCAGAAATTTCCTTGTTGGTTCGACCAAACTCAGGTTCCCGGTTTGCCATCTCGGCATCAACGCCGGCCTGTGCCGTCTCGATCCAGCCTGCGGGGAACTTATCCCATTTAGCCATATCAGCCAACCATATTTCTACCGAAGGGTTCATATGCGTGCATGTTCCCGTAATCCCATGCTGGCCGCCGCCCAGTTGAAAGATCATATTCTGCCCCAACAGGGCATAGCGCAACCCAGGGCCAAACATAAGCGCTTTATCGATATCTTCCACCGTACATACGCCACGCATCACTAAATCCGCCTCTTCCCTGTAAAGGGCCGCTTGCAGGCGATTGGCGATAAATCCCAACGATTCCTTTTGCACGATAATCGGCTCCTTGCCGAGCAGCTTATAAAACTCGTAAGCCTGCTCTACCACCTCCTTAGACGACTTTTCCCCTTTGGTTATCTCTACCAAAGGGATAATATGAGGCGGATTGAACGGGTGTCCTCCGACGCATCTTTCGGGGTGCTTTAGGTACTTGGCAATTTCAGAAATGAGTAAACCTGATGTACTGCTTGCAATAATCGTATCCGGCGGCGTATATTTTTCAATTTCAATGAATATTTTTTGTTTTATTTCATAGTTTTCCGGACCACATTCCTGGATAAATTGAACATCCTTAACCGCTTCCTCAAGATCCAATGTGCATTTTATCAAGCTCTCCGCTTTTTTGGCATCCTGCTCAGTGATAATATGATATTTCTGCAAATTAGCGAGATTTTCCCTTATATAATCCCTGGCATCATCAAGTGATTTCTGCTTAACATCATAAATCGATACAGGATATCCTTTCATCGCAAAATTGGTTGCCCAACTCGACCCAATCAGCCCGGATCCCACGCAGGCCACCTTTTTAATTTCACACGCTTTCATTGCATATTCCCTCCCTTTTAACATGTCATGTTATCGTAAGCTTATATGGCTTCTGAGATAATGGCGGCAGCCGGTCCCCACCCACCCGCACACCAAGACGCTCATTGTCAGTTACAGACCGAAATTCGTTTTCTGCTCCCAGATACGCACTTCGCCGCATACCAATAATTCCCTTCCGGTGCGCTGTTCTTAAGTGCCAAACTATATATATCAATAAAGTCCACTTCTGCCCTCCCTTGCTCAGAAACTTCCCGCAAATATGGAAATTGCTCACGATTTACCAATATGATATACTTCCGGCAGGGGAGGGAAATGATATGGACTTAATCTTGTTGCAATATTTTCAAACTGTGGCCAAGGAAAATCATCTGACACGGGCATCACAAAAGCTGAATATTGCGCAACCAGCCCTTAGCGCCGCCATTGCGCGCTTGGAAAAGGACCTAGGGGTTCAACTTTTTAATCGCATCGGAAGGCAAATCATGCTCAATGAATATGGGAAACTATTGCTTGAGCATGTTGATGACATTCTGAATAACTGGGACATTGCCCAAAATAAGATTGATCAGCGCCAGCGCGAAACCAAAAATCATATCAAATTTGCGATTACGGGAATGGTTTTTCCCCAGAAACTGATCCTTGATTTTAAAAAAGAATATCCTGACATCAGTGTCAAACAAAACATTATCAAGACTGACCAAATTATTCCATCTCTCGCCAAAGATAAATTCGACTTTGTTATTTCAACTATACCGGTCGATGAAGAAACGATCGAATGTCATATAGTGCTGGAAGAATCGTTATTTATTGCAGTAAATAAGGATCATCCCTTTGCCTCCTATAAGAGCATTACTATCGCTGAAACAAACGGACAACCCTTTGTGAATCTTCCAGCAGGGTGTGCGTTCAGAGAATTTACCGATACACTTTGTCGACAGGCAGGTTTTGAGCAGAACGTTGTTTTTGAGTCTTACCCGGCCCATTTCTCGGATATGGTCGGTCAAAACATCGGTATTTTGTTCGCCACCGAATCTTCCATCCGTGACGGGTCATTTCATCCTTCGATCGTTTTTCTTCCTATCGTCAATCCTCCGTGTCGTCGCGCCATCTATGTCCTGTGGGAAAAATCGAGAGTTTTTTCAAAAACAATGCATTCCTTTTATGATTTTTATTTGCAGTATAATTCTAAAACCACTTAACTCGGAAAAGGCTTTCGACTCAAGGGGGCGGTCCTTGTGAGTCGTTTCTGCCCTACGGAATTGCCCCACAGATAGAAAAAGGCCTCCAGGCTAATGCCTGGAGGCCTTGATTGCCCAGAAGAAGCGCTGCTTTTTCCGGATCTTATCCCGCCACCGCCACAATCATTTTCTCTCTGAAAATAAGGCCAATGCCTGCAGTGATGACGATTCCGACCACTACGGCGATCTGTCCGTTTAAAGCCACTCCCGCCGCACTGCCGGCGATATTGAAGCCGTGAGCGATGCCGGCCCCGGCCATCATACCCAATAGGCAAAACAGAGCATCAATATTCCCTTCACCGGACATGATTAGTTGCCTGAGAGGACAACCGCCGGCCAGAACGGCCGCCAAGCCAGTGAGGAACAACCCCAGGAAGTTCCACAGGTGCATGGTATGAGCGAGCGGCTGTCCGGCGTAATCCAGCTTGAAAAAGCCGAAATACTGATTGCCGGCAAGAGCTGCCAGAAAGATAACGCCGTATATCTTGAGCAGATAGGTATCCCGCACCAAAATATAGTCGCGGATGCCGCCGCTCAGGCACATCCGGGTCCGCCACGCCAGCGCTCCGGCCAGCAGTCCCGCGATCAGGCTGACAATAACCGGCGCATGGAGCGCGCCGGGTCCGCTGGCGCTGAATTTCAAGAAAGCAGCATGAGTACCCACACCCACTACCAGGATGACTGCCGCTACAGCAGCCAGATAGCCGGTGGCACTTTTTCCACCGCTATAGGAATGGGCTCGGCCCAGGTTATAGCCGTTCTTCAGAAAGACCACCCCGGCGACGATACCAACGGCAAAGCCGGCCAGTCCCGTCAGGCCGTTCAGATCGCCCCCGGCAAGCCGCAGGATACCCCTCAGCGGGCAACCCAAAAACACCAGGGCTCCAATCATCATCAACGCGCCGAGAACGAACCGGATCGCCGGTTTCGAACCTCCCCGCGGCCGAAACTCACCGCTGATTTTGGCAAGGCTGAAAGAACCCAGGACAAATCCCAAAATCTCCGGCCTGGCGTACTGCAACGCAGCTGCCTGATGAATCCCCAGCGCCCCGGCGATATCCCGCAACTGACAAGCAGCACAAAAGCCGTAGTTACCGGGATTACCTGATTTCACCAACAGGACTGAACCAAGGCCAAACACAATTCCGGTCACAACGATGATCATCCAGTACATAGTAACCCTCCCTAATAAACAACATCCATTTATTCAGAGATTTCGTCAAGGTTCATTCTATTTATTTCTCGGCTAGCCTTATAGGGCAGACGCGCACCCTAACGTGTCATTGTCGCCGAGCAGCCCAACAGCGTCTGCGCGGCAGCGGCGGCAATGGTGGATCTGCGGCATGTGAGCCGATATCAATTTCCGTAAGTTTGCCATTTCAGCCGCCGTGGGAGTCGCAAGATCCTCGAAAGGGGTGTCATGAACGGGGATCAGGGGCATACAGTTCATGGTATCGGCTCCCCATGCAGCCGCCCTTTCAGCAATGGCGGGAATGTGATCGATATTAATGCCGGGCAGGACGACCGTATTTATCTTGACCATCAGACCTTTTCGCTTCAAGTCAACAATGGCTTCCTCCTGACGGCGCAGAAGAAGCTCGGCGGCTTCGAGGCCCTGATAGGTCCGGTGATTCATGGTAACCGAAGCGTAAATCTGTTGACCGATATGAGGATCAACGGCGTTGACTGTTACGGTGACATGAGTCACCCCAGCGTCTACCAGTTCGTCGATATGGCCGGGCAGATTCAGTCCATTAGTGGACACACAAATCAAGAGGTCAGGACGAATGGCATGTACGGCGCGCAGTGTTTCCAGGGTTCGATCAAGATCGCAAAGGGGGTCGCCCGGTCCGGCGATTCCCACCACAGCGATATCCGATCTGAGTTCCAAAAGCCTGTGCATATCCGTCAGGGCTTCCGCCGGCTTGAGAACGCGCCGGGTCACTCCCGGCCGGCTTTCGTTGACGCAATCGTAGAGCCGGTTGCAGAAGTTGCACTGAATGTTGCAGTCGGGCGCCACCGGCAGGTGGACCCGCCCCCAGCGGGCACTGGCTTTCCCATGGAAACAGGGATGCTGGTCAAGGGCTCTTCGCTCCCGGAGTTTGCTCATTGAATTTCCTTCTTCTGGCCGAATTTTATGGCATCGACGGGACAGGTTTGCAGACAATCGCCGCAATTGGTGCAATTTATTTCATCAGGCCGGGTTCCCATCTCGCATACTCGTAAGCAGGCGTTGCAGTTATTGCAGGCACTGGTTTTGAAAACGCGGAAAATGGCCATACCTTTAAAGAGTTCGAGCAAGCCGCCGGTGGGACAAACAAAACGGCACCACAGATTGGCCACGAACAATCCCGCCGCCACCAGACCCAGAACAATAAACGTCCGGACCAGCCAGGCCGGGGAGGCGTGTTCGAAGGAAAGCCGAAGCGAGCTCCAGACTTCACCGACCCGGATCGGCACCATCATCCGGGGATTATGTAATCCGATCCAGATAATTACCACCGCCGCCAACCCAATGGCCATCCCCAACGGGGCTAATCTGACAAATCGGTTGCGAGTGCGCAGCTTTAAAAACGAGATCTTGCCGATGATCTGATTGACGAACCCGCCGGGACATAACCAGCCGCAGAACGCCCGCCCCGCAAGCAACACTGACACGGGAAGAAACAGCCAAAAACCCCAGAAGTAGCTCGTGATCCTGCCCCAGCAAGTGATGACCGGGCAGACCTGGCAATTCACAAAGGGAACGAGAAACGGACAACGGAAAATGCCGTAGTAGGCCCATTGCCCCAGAACAGCCAGCATGGCCAGTTGAACGCCTCTGCGAACCTTCGGCAGCAGAAAACCCTCCGGTTTTACAATTTCTATTTGGTTAGACATCTTTTACCCCCAGCTTTTCGATAAGTGTCCGACCTCTTTCGGAAGCGGCGGGAATGAAGCCATTATGCTCGAAGATTGCCTGAGCCTCGTCGGAACAGATAAAATTCACGTAGTCGTCGGCCAGGGCGCGGTCCTTTGCATACTTCATCACCCCGATGGTAAATGTCAGCGGACCGGGCGGAAAAAGAGCCTCTGGAATGGGTATTACTTCCACTTTCCCGGCAAATGCGGCCTGACAGGTAAGACGCCTTTCCACGATGGAGGCCATGCCTTCGCCGTTTATGATTGCCGGCATCATTTTAATGACACAGCTTTCCTTCTCAATCGTATTTTTGAGAACCGCCTGGTCAATGTTTGCTTTTTTGAGTATACCCATAACAGCATCTCCGCCCGGCGGGGAAGCCCCCAGAGGCAAGATGACCTTAACACCCGGACGGGCAAGATCCTGAACAGCTTGGATGCCCGCCGGATTCCCAAGCGGAGTGATTAGGACATACTCTGTAAAACACAGGGGCCGAAAATAAAGCATTTTATTGTCAGCCCGCAGTGATTTGGCCAATTGTAACACCCGTCCGGCGAAAACCTCTGTGACCGCCCCGCCAAGGAGCGATTTGCCCAGGGCTGCAGCGAAAGCCCCCGTATAATTGACCTGGATGCCGTTTCTTTGTTCATACAGGCTATTTGCTTCCGTGAAGGCTTCCGATAACCCGCCGCAGGACCACACCTGCAACGAATCGGACTGGAAACGTCCTGCAAACAGCAGACCGGGCGCCGCGACCGCAGCAGCGATCGAAGCTATTCCGGCCTTAAGAAACGTTCGTCTTTGAACTCCCTCTTTTTTATTGTCCATAGTTAGCTCCTTTCATCGACGGGATGCGAAGTGGGCGTGTGATCTCCCGAAAATGACAGTTCTGGCCTGAGTATAAGAAAACCAAGAACAGTCACCTTTTGGTTTCAATCAATATTCAAAATAATTATAGCAAAATTTTATTTTATATAGCAAAATATTATTAAATATCAAAATAAAATCTATAGGTTGTTAGACAAAACAAGAAGAGCAGGGAGCCACATGGTTAAACTCACAACTTTTGCAAAACATGGCGGCTGTGCGGGAAAAATCGGGCCGGCAGTTTTGTCCCGCGTGTTGCGCCAATTACCTAAACAAATCAATGCTAAATTATTAGTCGGGCCTGAAACATCAGATGATGCCGGTATCTACCAGTTAGATGATGATACGGCACTCGTCCAGACAGTCGACTTTTTCAGTCCGGTTGTCGATGATCCTTATACTTTTGGCCAGATTGCCGCAGCCAACAGCCTAAGCGATATCTACGCCATGGGCGGCACGCCGTTGACGGCGCTTAATATCGTTGGCTTTCCTATTTGTTCCCTGGGACCGGATGTGCTTGCAGATATTCTCCGGGGCGGCCATGACAAGGTAGCTGAGGCGGGAGCGGTGATCGCCGGTGGTCATACTGTCGATAATCCCGAGCCAAAGTATGGCCTCAGTGTCACAGGAATCGTTCATCCCGCCAGAGTTTGGACTAACGCCGGCGCCAAGCCGGGAGACCTTCTCATTCTGACCAAGGCATTAGGTACCGGAATTCTCGCGACTGCTGCCAAGGCCGAAATATTCCCGGTCGGCGTAGCGGCCGCCATCCAAAGCATGGTTATGCTAAACCGGGTTGCCTCCGATGCGGCCAGTACTTTTACCATCAATGCTTGCACTGACATCACCGGGTTTGGCCTGCTCGGGCACAGCCATGAACTGGCAAAAGCCAGCGGTGTTCAGATGGAGCTATACAGCCATTCACTTCCGTTTCTGCCGGAGGCAGCCGATGCCGCCGCTATGGGGCTGGTCCCCGCCGGCGCATATGCCAACCGCGATTATCTGACCCAAGTGACGTTTGATGACGGTGTGCCCGAAAATATCCGGGACCTGTGTTATGACCCGCAAACATCCGGCGGACTGCTCTTTAGCGTACCGGGTTCAGAGGCTGAATCACTAGTGGAAGAGCTAAGAAACCAGGGAGTTGTCCAAGCCACCATTATCGGCCGGATTATAGCTTCGGGGAAAGGCGATATTCATATTCGCAGTTAAAGCGGAAGGTGGGGCCACGTAACAAAAGATCTTAGCCGAATGTACTTTCGACTAAGATCTCCCTTGCCAGAATGTATGGTAGCCCTAAGGGGAATTGAACCCCTGTCTCCGCCTTGAGAGGGCAGCGTCTTAACCTCTTGACCATAGGGCCACGATATAAATGGAAGTTCCAGAGTAAACCTTATTACTACCTTGTCTGGAAGTCCCTTATTTATAGTAACTCGTCTAATGGAAAATCGCAAGAGTTACGTATAAATATTATATTTGTATCGTGAAGATATAATTTATAGCTTGGCTCATTCTCGCCAGGCAGCGGTCTTTGCCTAAAAGCGCCATGACATCAAACAAGCCAGGGCTCTCCATGCGCCCGGTCAGAGCGAGCCGGGTGGGGTGAATGAGCTCACCACTTTTGATGGATAAATCCTCGATCAGTTGCCGGTAAGCGGCCTCTGTATGTTGGACATCGAAACACTCAATCCGCTCCAGACAATCCCGGCCCTGGCGCAAAAGATCCGCTGCATCCTGTCTCGAAAAGTATTTACGCTGGCCTTTTTCGTCATACTCCGTTACATCCTTGAAAAAATACTCCATCGCTTCGGTCAGCTCGACAAGTGTCTTGACCCGATTGCGCACTACATCAATTATGCTTTTGACTGAATTATACTCTTCTACAGCCTGTATTTCCGTTATCAGATTCTTACGCAACAAGAAAGGAATTGTCTGCCCGGTTACATCGTCCAGACTCATGCTGTTTAAATAGTGGCCGTTAATCCAAGCCAGTTTTTTGGTATCATAAATTGCAGCTTTTTTGGATACCTTGCTGATCTCGAATTGTTCTACCGTTTCCGCAGGCGTGATCAGCTCCTGGTCAGTACCTGGCGACCATCCCAGGAATGTCAGATAATTCACGATTGCCGGGGCGAGAAACCCTTGTTCGCGGAATTCTTCTATTGATGTTGCCCCATGGCGCTTACTGAGTTTGCTGCGATCAGGGGCCAGTATCATCGGCACATGAGCAAATTGGACGGTATTATAGCCCAGTGCCTGATATAGTAGTACCTGCTTCGGCGTGTTTGAGAGATGTTCTTCCGCCCGGATGACGTGACTAATATTCATTGCGTGGTCGTCAACGACACAGGCGAAATTATAGGCGGGTATTCCGTTTGATTTTACGATGATCAGGTCATCCAACTGGTCCAGTTCAAAGTTCACTTTCCCATGAATTAAATCGGTTACTGTGATCTGTCCGCTGTCGGGAATCCTCAGCCGAATAACGGCTTCCTCGCCAGCTTCTATTCGTTTTAGGGCCTCCGTTTGAGGAATGTTGCGACACTTGCCATTGTAGCGGAACGCCTGGCCCGTTTGCCGCTGAAGTTCCCGTGTCTGGGCCAACTCGCCGGAGGTGCAAAAGCAATAGTAAGCTTTTCCTTCTGTGACCAGCCGCTGAGCTTCCTTTTGATACAATTCCAGCCGCTGGGATTGATAGTAGGGACCACACGGGCCACCAACTTCCGGTCCCTCATCCCAGTCTAGCCCCAGCCATTTCATACTCGCCAGAATTTGCGACACAGAGTCTTCCTTCAACCGCTCGGTATCGGTATCTTCAATCCGTAAAATAAACTGCCCGCCCTGCTTGCGGGTAAAAAACCAATTAAACAAAGCGGTTCTTGCTCCGCCGACATGCAAATAACCTGTGGGACTCGGGGCAAATCTTACTCTGACATGATTCAAAACCTGGTACCTCCTACCTTGGTATGCAAGGTTTATTATACCACATTGATCAGCAAATGGATCACCAAGCGGAAGCCCGGGGAACCTGCGGGTGGCCCTCCAAACCCTTGAATCCTTACCTTGAGCTCAACCAAGTGCTGTCCTTCCATCTCGTTTGCTTGCCGCACCTTTGGGGCTCTGCGGCACATTGGCAAACCACAAACTGTAAAATTGCCAGTGCTTTCACTCACAGTTGACAACATCTTATTCAATATATAAAATATATAACTGTGAACAATAAAATTTATAGCGACTCGCTAGCTCAACTGGCAGAGCAACTGACTCTTAATCAGTAGGTTATAGGTTCGATTCCTATGCGGGTCACCAAAAAATTTAAGGCTTAGCGATAACGCTAGGTCTTTATTTATATAGCAAACCGCCATTACCCAACCCCGGAGTCTCCGGAAGTCAATTGTCTCACTCTAATTGGGAGCGGGATAGCGGCACAAACAGAAAAACGGCCTCCAGGCAAATGCCTGGAGGCCTTGAACAATCTGGAGCGGGCAAAGGGATTCGAACCCTCGACCCACGGCTTGGGAAGCCGGTACTCTACCACTGAGCTACGCCCGCATATGTTAGGAACAATAAGGGTCGTGGTATCTACGCCTCTTACTATTAAGTCCATTAGCGCTCTTTTCGAGCAGCTATTGGTGTTCCAACGCTATGTAGTATACCATAAGAGGTCAGCGAAATCAAGGGCTGGTGACAATTACCTGCCTGTGTCCCGCTGTGAAACGGCGGCCCATCGTTCTGGGTTGTGGACATTTCGAGGCAGCGAAGCCGCCTGGCGGGTCCGGCCGCTTCCCCGCTCCTCTGCTACGCGTGTTTCAATAAGGCTGACGCTATGATCGCCAGGCTGCTGACAAAGACCATCACCAGGGATGCTTTTCGGAAGGTCTCGCCGTCGATACGGTGAAAGTACCTTTCGCCCAGGACAAAGCCTATGTACAGGGCCGGAATGGAGGCCAGGGTATGGAGCCAGAGGTCTCCTATGATCAGCGTTCCGGCGAAATAGGAGATGAGGATCGACGCGATGTTGATGAGGAGAAAATAACGGGTCAGGTTGGCGCGGAAGACTGTTTTGTTTTCCTCGGCCTTGGCGTTCAGGTAGTACAACACCACCGGCGGGCCGTTGATGCTTGTGGTGGTGGCCAGAAAGCCGCTTATCGATCCGACGATGGCCTCGGTGAATTTATGGTGTTTTACCGCGACGGTGCAGTTCTTCCACATGGCGGCGGTGGCTGCGAGCAGCACGATCCCCATGAAAATCTTCAGTCCGTCGCCGCTGATCAAGGTCATGACATACGCTCCGGGTATCGCCCCAAGAACACTTGCCGTGATCAGCAGCGCTATCGCCTTGAAGCTTCCCTCGCCCATTGTGGCGCGAATGAGAAAGAGTCTGATGATAAGGCCTGTAAGCATGACGATCATAACCGTTTCTTTGGCGCCCAAAACCAGCGCCAAAAGCGGTGCGGTGATAATGGCGTAGCCGAAACCTGTGACCGTCTGCAGAAAGCTGGATAATACAAGCACAAAGAAAATATATAGTTCTATAAGCATCGCGTCTAACCTCTCGCCAATATTGCCGCCGGGAAACCCGGCCTTTGGGGGTCCGTTCGTACAAAATAAAAAAGCCTCAGCATCGGCTAAGGCAACGCTTCCGTTTAAGCGGTAATGAGTTTATCCTCTTTCAGGATATGGGTCAGCAACCAATCACAGACGAAAAACAATATTTCGTTCAGGTATTTGTTTTGGTCGTTGTCAAGCTGCGCATAATCGATGGACTCCATCTTCTCGACAAAATCCTGATGAGATACTTTTTGGGTGAAGAGTTTTTTATGGCCGATTTCCATCATATAGGCTTCTTCGGCCTGGAAGTGACAAACCGTATACTCTTTCAGTTCGTCGATGATGGCGACAAGGCCGTCGTATTTATCGACAATCAGTTGATCGCTGATCAAAGCCTGGATACGGTTGACTATTTCAAACAGCTCCTTGTGCTGTTCGTCAATCTCCGGCACGCCGATACCATATTCGTCTTTCCAGGTTACCATTGGCATGTTAAAATCCCCCCCACTTTGATATATCTCATCATTTCGCGATAAAGCCGGCATCTCCTGCACCAAAGTTCGCCCATAAAAAGGATCGGGGCTTCAGGAAAATACGGGCCAATAAAAAAAGGCAGCCGATGGCTGCCCTTCTTTTCAGCGCTACTGCCTCGCGGCCGGCGGCTATGCCGCTTACACCGCGTTGAAGCTTATGAAGAAGGTCGTTCCTTCCGGACCGGTATCGATCTCGATGTTGGCGCTATGCCGTTCGGCAACCTTGAAACAGGCCGGCAAACCCAAGCCGGTCCCCTTTTCCTTGGTTGTCACAAATGGAGATCCCAGCTGGTTCAGCACCTCTTGTGGTATGCCGCCCCCGGAATCCTTGATCTCCAGGATAACTTTATCCTCTTCCTGACAGGTCTTGATGGTTACGCTGCCCCGGCCTTTGATGGCGTCAAAGCCGTTGTGGACCAGATTCAGCACAAGCTGGCGAATGTCTTTTTCGTCCAGCATAACCAGACCGATGCCGCCCAGTTCCAGCTTCAGGTCAAGCCCTCTTTCCAGGGCGTTGGCTTCAAGGAGTGGGTACATTTTGGTCAAAACGGCGTTCAGGCTGCCTCTGGCCAGATCCACCGTCTTGTTTTTAGCCAGGGAAAGAAAATCCACCAGCATATCGTTGGCCCGGTCAAGCTCGGAGACCATAATGTCAAATTCTTCAACATAAGTGGAGAACTCCGGTTTCCGGCTGTAGTACTGCAAAAAGCCCCGAATGGTCGTCATCGGGTTTCTGATCTCGTGGCCGATGCTGGCGGCCATCTCTCCGATCACGTTCAGCCGCTCCAGCTTCCGCAGCTCATCGCCGAGGCGGACCACGGCGGCAATATCCTCAACGATCACGACTCCGCCCAGGACATTCTCTTTATGACCTAAGAGAGGAAAGGTGCTTACCAGCCAGTCTCCCCCATGAGCTTTCCGGTGGGTCCCGTATACCTCTTTCCCTTCGATGGCGCTCAGGATCAGCGGTTCTCCGTAGTCGGATCCCAGTATATCCGTAATGACCGAGGCATGTTTCCCGATGATGACTTCCTCTGAAAGGCTGGGCAAAAACTGTTGATATCTCTTATTAACATAAAGAATATTACAATTGCAGTCAACGATTAGTATACCTACCGGGATTTTTTCGATCAGGTGGAAAAAAAACAACTCGAACTGTCTGGCTGGCGACTTGATGCGCTGAATATACTTTCGAAGCGGGTCCGGCATCATTGCACCTTCTTTTTAGCATATTCGGGTCTATATTACATTCTTCGACATTTTTTCTGTTTCCTTCCTGTAGCGGAATTTTTTTGATTTTTCCCACAATTTAAATTCGGTTAACGATTGCCTGTTGTCCTCGGCAACAAGTCACTCTTAGCGCCGGCGACTTGTTCGTGATCATGCCCGGAACCAGCCCTGGATCAATGGGGCGGTATACTTGGCGAGGCGGCCAGGGAGTCGGAGGGATTAAACTTGACGGAAAAAGTCGTCCCGCTGGAATCGGTGTCTATCTCGATCCTGGCGTTGTGCCGCTCGGCGATCCGGTAGCAGACAGGCAAGCCCAGTCCTGTACCGGTTTCCTTGGTTGTCACGAAGGGCGTGCCCAGCTTTTCCAGGATGTCGTTGGGGATTCCGTGTCCCGTGTCCTGCACCGACAGAACAACCTGTCCGTCAATCAGATCGGTCTTGACGGTGACCGTCCCGCCGGGCGACGTCGCTTCCAACCCGTTGCGGACCAGGTTCAGCAGGATTTGAACGATTTCTTTCTTGTCCATGGCGATATCGGGAATATCACCCAGTTCCACTTTGATGTTGTGACCGGTGTACAGTGCGTCGACCTGCAGCAGCGGCACGATTCCGTTGATATTGTCGTTCAGGTTGCCGGCCTCCAGGGCGACCGCCTTGCGTTTGGACAGCGACAAGAATTCGGTGATGATAAAATTGGCCCGGTCGAGTTCCTCAATCATCATCGCGAACTGTTCCTTGTGCTCGACGTATTTGCCCTTCATGCCGAACATCTGCAGGTACCCCCTGACGGTGGTGAGGGGGTTGCGGATCTCATGGCCGATGCTGGCGGCCATTTCACCGATGACGTTAAGCCGGTCAAGACGCAGCATTTCATTCTCGGTTTGTTTTTGCAGGGTTGTGTCGCGGGTCACGACCAGGATGGTGGAAACGCTGCCGTCGTTTCCCGCTTCGGGAACGACGGTGTTGTAATAGTACCTGGTTCCGCCGGGCGACGGATGGACCGATTCGTACTCCATGCGCTGCCCGGTTTCGAAAACGGTCTTCATGAGGGCGGCAAAGGGTTCATCCATTTCGGACGGCTTGCCGGCGGCGCTTTCTTTTTCCATCGCCGAATTCACGTAGATCGGCCGCAGCTCCCGGTCGAATCTTGTGATCCTGTCAGGCAGATTTTCCACCAAGGTCTGATATTTATGTTTTTGCTGGCTGAGCTCTTCGGTCAGTTCAACCAGTTGCCGCGTCCTGGCCTTTTCTTTGGCCCGAACGGAGTATAGCGTTTCACAGCAATAAACAAGGATGAAAGAAATCAGAAAAAAGGCGGCGTGAATGACCCATTCTATCGGAAGCAGGCTGGAAAGGCGCCCGAATCCCACCACCCAGGCAAAAACGACCACGATTGAGAAAACTATCGCCACCAGGCCGGAGGCAAGGCCACCGAAAAATGCGGCAACAAGTACGGCCGGATAAAAAGTCACGTAAGGCAAAGTCCGGCCGAGCTGCGGCAAAAACGCCTCCCGCACCGCCAGAGAAACGATGACGAGAATAATCGCGACAATATAGCCTGTCCAGCCTCGGTACGGTAACCTGAACCGACCCATACGCCCGAATCCTCCCGTGGTCTTAGCTTACGTCGAAGGCTTGCTGTCTGTTCGCCACGACACTAATAAGTTCGCTCTTATCCGGCGTTTTCCTTTATGGCTGTGCTGCGCGCTCCGCCGGCGTCCCGACCACGCGGCAGAAAAAACCCCGGCCGCGTGGTCGGGGAGCCGGCTCATTATAGACTTTTGTGAAATCAGGTTTTGCCGGGCTGAAGAGCGCGGGCCGCCGCCATTTTAGCGGCGATGGCCACTGCCTGCTCGGTGGCGTCGGTTTTGGCCACCCCTTTGCCGGCGATGTCGAAGGCGGTACCGTGGGCCGGCGTGGTGAGCGGAACAGGCAGCCCCCCGAAGATGGTCACCCCGTACTGGAAACCCATCAGTTTCATGGCGATATGGCCCTGGTCGTGATACATGGTAATCACGGCGTCATAGTCGCCGCGAAAAGCGTTGATAAAGACGGTATCGGCCGAAAACGGCCCCAGGACCTCGACCCCGGCTTCGCGGGCGGTCTTTACCGCCGGGAGGATAAGGTCGAGCTCTTCTCTGCCGCAGAGTCCTCCCTCACCGCCATGGGGATTGAGGGCGGCGAGGGCGATGCGGGGCCGGGCGCGGCCGGTCCGGCTGATGGTTTCGTGAGCCAGCATGACCGCCCCGAGAATCTTGTCCTTACTCAGGCTGGCAGCAACCTGGGCCAGCGGAATGTGGCTTGTTACCCGCGATACCCAGAGGTTGTCGAGGAAGTTGAGTTCGCCGGCCAGCTCGCTGCGGCCGAGATAGTGGGAAAAAAACTGGAAGTCGCCGGCGAAAGCATGCCCGCCCCGCTGCATCGCCTGCTTGTTCAGCGGTGCGTAAGTCAGGCCGTCCAGTTTTCCCTGTTTCAGCAGCCCGGTCACACCGATCAGCGTGTCGCCGGTGACTTTCCCGGAGTGAATGTTTACCTCGCCCGGTTTTACGGTGGCCGGGTCCAGGTTACCTTGGTCCAGGATAGCCACAGGGCCTTCCCAGTCGATCTGGCTCACGTCCCGGACCGCGACCCACGGAAAGGATACGCCGGCGGTCCTCATCCCCGCCGCCAGCACTCTGGCGTCGCCGATGAGCACCGGCCGGCAGTGCGCCTCAAGCTGCCTGCCGGCGCAGAGCTTGGCCACGATCTCCGGACCGATGCCGGCGGCCTCGCCGAGAAAAATACCCAGTACAGGTTTCATCAGATGCCTCCCTGCCGCCGCTGGCAGCACGCCTCTACCCTACGACCTCGCCGTCCTTCAGTATGACTTTGCCGTCGATGATCATGGTCGGTTTTTCCATGACGACATCGTAGTGCAGGGGGGCTTTGACCTTGCCGCCGAGGGAAGAACTGGTGCCGATGCCGATATGGACCCGGCCGTAGGCGCCATGGTCGTTGAGCATCTGGCCATTGACCCGCTTGCACTCGGGGTTGAGGCCGATGGCGATCTGCGCGATGTTGTAGGCCGCAGGATCGTTCACCGACACCGACAGGCTGTTTATGCGGGCTGCTTCTTTGCCGCCGCTGATTTCGAAGATCACGCCGTCCTTGACTTTATATACCACCGGTGTTTCGACGACACCGATACCGAAGTTCGGGACACTGGCGTCGATCACCAGCACGCCTTGGGAAGTTCCCTCCACCGGCGAGACATTGGCTTCGATGTTGGGAACGGCGGTGTAAGCCCCAGGCTTGGTTACGATGCCGGAGTGGGAGTTGCCCGGCCGGTCGGCGATGCTGGCGGTAAAGTTGGTGCCGGCCGGGGTGGTGATGGTCACGACGCTGCCTTTGTCGAAGTAATCGCTGAAGCGGTCGCAGACCGGTTTTTCCTTGGTGAAATCGGCCAGAATCCCGCCGGTGTACATCTGTTCCTCGACAAAGGCCGACAGGGCGACGATGCGGGCCCCGTTTTTCAGGGCGGCCCTCACGGCGGAGGAGTGGGAGATGGAGCGGCTCACCGGCATCAGCACCACATCGGCTTCCAGCAGGGCGGCGGCGACGATTTTCGGCGGCTCCTGGCCGTCGAGTTCGTTGGGAGGCATGACACACATCACCGCGTCGACAGAGCGTTCGTAGAGGGCGGCCATCAGCACTTTAGCGATACTGGCCCGTTCCGGGTCGGTAACCACCAGGACTTTCTCGCCCTTTTGGACATTGGCGCACAAATCGACAACGGTGCGCGCCCCCTTCATCATCATGACTTCTTTCATTGTTTCCTACCTCCAAAAGTTATATTTATCATCAGATCAAGCCGATGACCCGCCACCAGGTCAGGGCGGTGACAATCCACACGCCATAGGCGATGATGGCATATAATACGCCTGATTTGAGCATATCCATGACACTGAAGTAACCGGTACCGAAAAAGATGACGTTACCCACCGTGTTGTAGGGCATGAACATGGCGTAGGGCAGCATCATCGCCAGCGGCAGGCAGAACTTGGCGACATCATAGCCCAGCGACATGGCAATACCCACATAGATCGGCATCATGACCCCCGACATCGAGGTGGTGGTGGACCACCAGAAATGGCTGAAGATGGTGAAGCCCATCAGGATGATCACCACTGTCGGCTCTGATGCCCCCTGCAGGCCGGCTGACGCGAAGGCGCTTTTAATGACGACTTCCACCGCCTTGGACTTTGACAGGGCGTTGCCCAGGGTCACCACGCCGCCCACGTAGACAAAAAGTTCCCAGGGCAGCAGGTTCTGGGTCTGGCGCCATTCCATCACCCCCAGGTAGGGCATGTAGATCAGCACCGAGACCAAGAGGGCGACCATGGTTGGATTGAAATGGTGGAACTGGTCGGTGGCCCACAGGACCACGGCGATAACAAAGTACAGCACCGCCCGCTTCTCGGACCAAGAAATCGGCCCCATGGCCTTGAGCTCTTTATCGACATAGCCGATGCCGCCGGGTATTTCCTTCATCTCCGGCGGAAAGAACTTCAGCAGGAACCAGACGCTGAAGATGAGCAGAATCAGGTTGGTGGGCGCCGCCGCCAGGGCCCAGTAGCTCCAGCTGGTGTATGTCGAGGCCCCTGCCGCGCCGATGATGACGCTGATGGCGATGGCGTTGGCTATCGTCCCGGTCAGAAAGGCCGAACCGGTGACATTGCTGGCAATGGCGGCCGAGATGGCCAGGGCCTTGCCGAAGTTGCTTTCGCCCCGCTTGATGCCGTAGGCCTGGGCGATGCCCTCGATGATCGGGACCATCGCTGCCGCCCGGGCCGTGTTGGACGGGGTGACGGGAGCAATGACGTAGTTGGTCAGCGACGCCGCCAAAATGGCGCCGAAGGGCGTCATGCCAATTCGCCGGATGACGTGCAGGGAGAGCCTTTTGGCGACCCCCGTCTGGGTCATGGCGATGCAGATAACGAATCCGGTGAGCAGCAGCCATAGCGTCGGACTGCCATAGCCGCTGAGGGCGAATTCGGCGTCGCGGACCAGCACGCCGCCTTTCATCTGGCCGGCGACGTTGCCGACCCAAAAATAGAGCAACGTACAAATCATCAGACAGCTTACCGCGAAATTGACGCCGATGGTGATCCAGGCCACGATGGCGCCGCCGAAGATCGACAGCAACTTATGCTGGGTGACGTTGATCCCGGTCATCGGCATGAGCCAGATCAGTATTCCTGCCACCACCGCGAGAAGGAGCCCATACTTCTTTCCCCAGGTCTCAAAAGCAATTCCCATGCTGGAAATACTCCCCTCCTGTTTAGCCTGCCGCCGCGGGCGGGTCTGTCATCCACCGGATGCCGCGCCGTCAGTGCTTGGCTTCCCAGTCCGTCCTCGGTTTGGTGACTGCTGCTCCCTAGCCGGCTCTGACGGCAGACGCGGCCTGGCTCCGGAGTTCGGCCAGCAAGCCGATAGGCCTTTGTATCGCGCGCGAATCCATCAGACCACTCCATTTAACCCGACTATATGCCTGATAACGCTACTTGCCGGCCAGAAAGAGGTTGTCCTGCATCTCCCGCAGTTTCCACAGCGCCGCATCGGCCGGTTTTTCCACCATGTCGTAGGTAATCATCGTGCCGGCCGGCACGTCATAGCGCAGTTTATAGAACTGGAGCATATGGGCCGGCGCCGGATTGCCAGGAGCCATTGCCGCGGCGGGAAGGACCGAGGTCTTCAGACACGGGTCGTGGTCGTCATGGAATACATAGCCGGCCTTCAGATCGACCTTGGCGGTCTGGACGATATCATAGCTGGGCCGGTATACGTCGCTGCCGGTGGTGACCCCCAGCAGGCCGGCGCAGATGATCGAGGTCGGGGTTTCCACGCCGCACAGATGGTGCGGCCGGAAGATCAGAGCCGATTTTCCGGCCTTATTGGAGATAAGGCCTTTGGTGGTCAGTATCCAGCGGGAGTAATCGTTGTCGCAGGCTACGACGATGAAGACACCGCCGCCCAGGCCGGCCTCGAACTTATCCCTAAAACAGGTGACCATATCGACAATGCCGGAACTTTCAAGGACGCCGCCCTCGGAGCGGGGGCAGAGAATCTGGGGAATCTGGCTGATACGGGCGATGGGGTGGTGGCTGTGGGGGTTGTCGGGTTTCAGGCCGGTGGCGTTCATGGCGATCACCATCTCACACAGGTCGAAGCCTGAGGCGGTGGGAAAGCCGGTGAAGAGTTCTTCGCGCTTCTGCAGATATTCGGCGACCCTGCCTTCAGGCAATTCGTCGAACAGGGCGATCTGTTCACCAGTCAGCTGAAGGGTCTGGGTTTCGAAAACGTTGACCCCGTTGGCTTCGCTGACGGCAATCCCGCTGCTGCGGTCCAGCACGAACTCGGAATCCCGGGCCTTGCCGCCGCTGACGATTTCCAGCCCCAGGGTCCGGGCCCAGCTCACCAGCCCGATCAGCAGTCCGTGCTGGTCGCCGTCAACCTGGGTGTAGACCAGCCCTTTCCGGTTGGCCAGATGCTGCAGGATCGGCCCGACGGTGGAGTCGGTCTCCTTGTTGATCATAACTACATGCTTGCCGGCTTCAATCGCCGCCAGACCGTGGCGGGCGCCCACCTCGGCTATGCCGGTGGATTCGACGATGACATCCAGCGGCAGTTCCATCAGCAGCATCGGATCCTGGACGATGGCGTATTTGCCGGCTTCGATGACTTTTTTCGCCTCTGCGGCGCTGTCGCAGACAATCACCTGATCCGCGGACAGCCCGGCCCGTTCATAAGCCAGACGGGCTTTTTTGACGTCCTGTTCAGCGATGACAGGAATCTTCAGATACTCGATATAGGCCGACTGGGTGATAACGGCCGTGCCGTAGTGCCCCGACCCAATGATTCCGGCCTGGATGGTCTTTTTCTTGGCTTTCCTGTACAGCGTTTCATAAATCATGGCTAACACTCCTGTCGATAAAAGTTGATTGGAAGGATGAAGGCCTGACCCAGGCCTGAAATAATCGGCGATCTTTCGGCAACCGTTCTCCTTTCGCAATTTTCTTACTACTGTTGCAAGCCTCATGCCAAAAAAAATAACCCGGGACATACCAGCGGGTATATCCCGGGAATAGCGGCCTCCGTCAGGCCCCAGCCTCCGGTAAATGTGCGGCAGGAGCCAGTCAGCCGTCGCACAATGCGTCGATAGCGTTGCAAAATGCGTCTACGCATTGCAGTTTGCTACAATTCGATCCCATGGCGTTTGAGCTTGCGCCACAGGGTCGCCTTATGGATCCCCAGCAGCCGGGCGGCTTCGGTCCTGTTGTTGCCGCATTCGGCCAGAGCCGCCAAGATGGCATCCATCTCGCTGTCCCGGAGCTTGCGGGGGGAGTCGCCCGCAGGCGGCACGGTCCGGGCGACGGCGTCGCTGAAATAGTCATCTTCGAACAGGGCTTTTTGGACCTCGGCCGGACCGGCCTCGGCCCCGGCGCTGAGAATGACGAGCCGCTCACAGATATTCTCCAGTTCCCGGATATTGCCCGGCCAGTCGTATTCTGTCAGCGTCTTTAGCGCTGCCGGGCTGATGACGGTCAGGTTCTTGCCGAATTTATAGTTTTTCTGCCTGAGAAAGTATTCGATCAGCAGCGGCAGATCTTCTTTCCGCCGCCGCAGCGGCGGCAGAAAAATCCTCAGCACATCCAGCCGGTAGAGAAGATCGCGGCGAAAAATCCCGCTGTCGACCATCTGCTTCAGGTTCCGGTTAGTGGCAGATATGATCCGCACATCGACAGGGATGATCCGGTCGGCACCGAGGCGCATGATCTCCTTTTCCTGCAGCACCCTGAGAAGCCGCCCCTGCAGCGCCGGCGACAGCTCCGATATCTCGTCCAGGAAAATGGTGCCCTTGTGGGCCAGTTCAAACAGGCCTGGTTTACCGCCCCGGACCGCGCCGGTGAAGGCCCCTTCGGCGTAACCGAACAATTCGCTCTCAAGGAGCTGCTCCGGAATCGCCGCGCAGTTCACAGCGACAAACGGTCCGCCGCCCCTGCCGCTCAGATTGTGAATGCTCTGGGCGAAAAGCTCCTTGCCTGTGCCGGTTTCACCGATGAGCAGGACATTGGACTCGACCTTGCTGTACTCCCGGGCGGTGTGGATGGTGTCGGTGATGGCCCTGCTTTTGCCGATGATGGTTTCGAAGCGGTATTTGGCGAACAGTCCTTTGGCGTGGATTTTGTTGCGGATCTGTCCTTCCATCTCCTGAATGTTGGTGGCGGTCTGGAATGTGGCGATGGCCCCGAGCACGGCAGCGTCCAGCAGAATGGGAATGCAGTTCACCGCCATCAGGGTTTCGTTGAGCTTGCAGAGCCCGCCCAGTTCCTCCCGACCGCCGGCCAAAGCCTTCGAAAGCCCCAGATCCGGCAGCACGGTGTCGATATGATGCCCAATGATGTCGCCGGCGGTCCGGCCTGTCAGCTTCTGAGCCGACCGGTTGAAGACCGTCACAAGTCCGTCCTGATCAATGGCGATAATGCCTTCATAAGAATGCTCCATGATGGTCTTGAACCGTTCGGCCTGCTCCCGTTCACTTCTTACCACCAGGACGGTACGGATGGCTTCGTTCAGGACCTGCCGGACAGCTTCCTTGCCGGACTCGATGAGCACACAGGGAAACCCGAGCCGGTCGGCGGTGCGCTTGACGAGCAGCCCGCCGATGATCGCTCCGCAGCCGCCGCCCATCACCGCCCGGACCAGCGGTTCGGCGTCTTCTTCCCGTTCCAGCGAATAGCATTCAAAGTCGATGCCCATAATTTCCTTGACACTGATGCCCTGTACGCCCTCGATCATATTGGCCGCCCCGACGCAGGCGACCTTTCCCGGGTTAAACCGCTTCACACACTCTCCCACCGCTTTGATGACGTCATAACCGGTGACCGACATTTCGATCACCGGGACCCGCGGCCCATGTTGCTTGAGCAGCGGAACGGTGATGCCCCGGGCGATGACTACATCGCTGCTGACGCGAAGCTGGGCCGCTTTGGGCCGGTGGGCGTCGGTGAGATAGACGTCCATTTTGATGACGTCACGGTAGGGATGTTCGTCCAGGACCTCGTGGACGATATCTTTCAGCCTTTCGTAAGGCAAAATAAACGTGATTTCAATTTTGCCGCGTATCGGTTGAGCATCGGTCAGCAACGAATGTACCCCCGTTTCCTCCGGCGCCGAATGGTAGACCCGGTCTTTACTCTAGTGTAATTCTCGCCGTCGCCAGTTTATCCTTTTCCCGCGCCGTCACCGGGTCGCGTCAGACACCTTTTTGTAATCCAGCCCGGCGTAATAGTAATGCGGCGTGCCGTCGACAATATCCCGCCGGACGGTATCTCCCTTCCAGCGGCCCAGCCCGACAACAACCCCCTCGGTCGCCGACAGCGGATGAACGATAAAGCCCCAGGTCTTGATGTCAGGGTATTCTTTGCGGGGATTTTTCATTTCGATGATGATCCTGCCGCCGTCGATCCGGCAGACTATCGTCCGGGGCAAAAGGTCAAAACCGGATTCCGGACCGGCCAGCGCGTAGGTGCCGGTCATTGTTTTCCAGTCGTCAGGCAGGACCGGCGCAGGCGCCTTTTCGCCGATGACAAAGGTGCCGGTGTCGTCGCTGACCTTTACCACCCGGTGTCCGTCGATATCGGCAAAGGAGAAGTAGACATTCCCGAGGCTTTTCGGCTGCAGCACAAACAGCCCCAGCAGCGCGTACTGCAGTGAAAACAGCCCCTGCTCGCGGGGAATCAGTTCAACTTTGAAATCGGGAGTTCGGGCGATCAGTTTATTGTTCCCCGGGCTGACGGCGATCACGCCGAGGTGAGTGCCGTAGTATCCGCTAAGGTCGGCGAGGGCCTGCTTGGCGGCTTCAATCTTCGCCGGACCGGTCCTGGGTTTTTCCGGCGGAGGCTTGATCCCCTTTTTGACTGCCAGCAGCGCTTTTAACGCTTCATCCGAAAGGGTGGTTACAAGCCGGTCGGCGTCCGACGAGTTGGCCAGAACGATTACGCCGACCTTGGCGTCAGGCAGCAGGGTCAGGTTGGTGGCATAGTGGTTGAAGTGGCCGTCATGGCCGGCGGTTCTGCCGGCGTAGCGAACCGAGCTGTCGCTGAGCATCCAGCCGAGCCCGACCCGAAAGCTGCCGTCCAACGCCACCGCTTCGTTCTGGGCCCGCAGCATTTCAGCCAGGGTTTCCGGTCTGAAGACCTGGCCTTGACCGGCGCTGCCGCCGGCCAAGATCATCCTGACGAACCTGGTGAGATCCAGCGCGCTGGAGTACAGGCCGGCCGCAGGCAGGAGGGCCACGGTGGGCAGCAGTTTTTGCTCAACACCGTCCTTGTAGCTCTTGGCGAATGGAATGACCCTGCCGGTTTCGGTTTCGAAGAAAGAATGCTTCATACCAAGCGGATCCAGCAGGTTTTCCCGGATATACTGCTGATAAGGCCGGCCGGCGGCCCGGGCCAGGGCGTCCCCCAGCACGATGAACGCTGGATTGGAATAGGCGTAGACGACGCCGGGGGGAAAGCAGGCGTACTGATCCTTCAAAGCAGCGGTGATCTGGCTGAACGGCCTATCCGGGTCGAGGCCGAAATAGTCGCTGGGTATGCCGGAGTGATGGGTCATTATGTTTCTGGCGGTAACAGGCTTAGCATCAGAAAAGCGGGTCTTCAGGGAAAAGTCCGGCAGATAATCCTGCAAAGGTCTGTCGATGTCCAGCTTCTCCTCTTCCGCCAATTTCATCGCCGCCGCGGCCGTAAATAATTTTGTCACTGAAGCCAGCTGGTAGATCGTTTCGGGACCTGCGGGAATCCGGTTTTTCTTGTCGGCCCAGCCAAAGCCTTCAGCCCATACAACTTTTTGATCGTCGACGACGGCGATAGAGATACCGACGGTACCGGTTCGGGCCATCTCCTGTTCGATCAGCACCGATATTTCAGACCGGACAGGCTGATAGCTCGGCAGAATAACTGTTGAAGCCTGGGCTGCGAGGGTCCGGAGAACGAAGAACAGACAAAAGCATCCTATCACCGGCCACTTCTTCAGCTTCATGTAATCTTTCCTTTCTCGACATTATTCCCGCGTATCGACCAGGGTCGCTCGTATTTTATATACGCCAGGGCGCTTAATTAAATGCAATGCAGACAATCGTCGGCGCAAAAAAACACCTCCTGCTGCCAAGCAGCCGGAGGTGTTTCTGTCAGGCTTTGGCCGCAGCGGCTAACGCCACTCGGTCTGGCCCCACATTACAAGGTTGATGTATTCTGCGGCCATGGCGGCAGGCATGTCGGCGCCGTATTCGCCGTACACCGCCAGTTGATCTTCAGTCACCAGTCCCAAAGCTATCGCCTGAATCCCGGCGTCGGCCCGGTTCCAGATAAAGGTATGGGTGTAACCGTCATCCCGGACGAACACGCAGACCACGTTTTGGTCGTTGACCCAGTAGTAGCGCCAGCCCTGGCCGTCGAAACCGGCGCTTCTCTCCCGATAGATGTAGTTGCCGTAGCGCTGGGTCACTTCCCTGAAATACGCTCTGTTCTCGGTCTCAAAGTGGACATAGACTACATCGTCGGCGCTCTCGGCAAGATAGTAGGCCCCCAGGCCGATGATGCCGAAGCCGATGAACCAATCCCAGTCATGGAAGTAGTGACCCCACGGCCGGTCATGCGGCCAGTCCCGGCCCCAGTGGTGATAGTTATGGCCGTCGTGCCGCTCATGGGGATGATACCGGCCCTTGTCATGGGGTCCCTTATCGTGGGGTCCTTTATCGTGGGGTCCTTTATCGTGGGGTCCTTTGTCATGATGACCGCCAGGATGACCATCGGGATGACCGCCAGGATGACCATCGGGATGACCGCCAGGATGACCACCAGGATGTCCGCCGGGATGGTCACCAGGATGTCCATCGGGATGTCCACCAGGATGTCCGCCGGGATGTCCGCCACCGGGATGACCGCCGCCGGACGGCTTTTTATGCTGGTCGTTGGTGGCCAGCTGGGTACTATTGTCGCCGGCCGGAAATTGCGTCTGCTGCAAATCTCTATATATTGCCGGGCCTGCCCACGCCACCGACGTGAAGGTGAAGACTACCAACATAGTGATAGCAATAAAAGAAGATACCTTCTTCATAAAAAAATCTCCTCTCTGTTTTTTATACAGTGTATGAAAGGAGATTGTCGAATGATACGGACCATTATCTGGAACTGTCACCACCGCCGGCCGCGCTGTACCGCCATGGTATTAGCACAAATTGACAAAAAGCCTTCGGGATCAAGATAAAATTCGGATTACGGTTGTTCTGCGCAAGACCTCACCGTCATAAAAGTTCCGCTCATATCGCCGGAATTATATTAATAAATATATAGAGCGGGTCAGGCGACAGCCGGGGGAGGATTGCGTCATGAGAAAACTCCTTGTTTTTTTCTTCTTTACTTCGTTCATGTGGGCGTACGCAGCCTCATACGCCGCCGATCAGGCCATTATCAACGGTATGGAATCCGGCGACAGGAGCGACTTCAGCAAGCTGTACTACCATAACCGCGGAACAGACTGGGTCTACCAGGAGCAGCAGGACGTAAAAAAAGTTCAGCAGCGGCTGAAGGCTCTCGGCTATGACTGCGGAACAGCCGACGGTACACTGGGGCCGAGGACCGAGCAGGCGGTAAGGGCCTTCCAACGAGATCTGCGGCTGGATGTGGACGGAGTGATAGGTCCCAAAACAAAAAGGGCCCTGTTGGCAAGCACGGGCCGCTGATCAATCCGGCCGGTCCAACAGCTTCCCTTAGCCGCCCAGCATTAAAGCGAAGCGATATATTCAAGTTCCCGCAAAAAGGTCTCCCGGTATGTTCGCACGTAGTCTGCGCCGTATTCTTTGGTCAAATTCCGGGTGCTTTCCAAAAACAAGCCGATCATGGTTTCGTCCGGATACCCCGGTATCTGACTGATAGTCTCCAGACCGTTCAGTTCCAGCGCCTCCCTGATAGCCTGCAACTCAGTGTCCGGGTCTGTGTCAAAGCTATGAGCCATGATGATCAAACCTCCCAACCGTCAACTGGAGTAGGACAACCTATAGCCGGCGGCCGACCAAAGCGTAGTTTTTCCCTGAGTCCAGCCGCCGCAGCAATACGACGACCTTGCCGATCCTGCCTGCAGCCATTTTCCGCCGCAGGGGCAGAAGGCCGCCGCGTTTTTCGCCATAAAGTCCGTTGATAAAATCCATGATTTCCTGCGCGGTCACCACCGCAACCCAGCAGCCTGGCCCAATCTGCTCGCCGATAAGTGTTCCTGATTCGATTCCGTCCACCAGAGCGTCGAAGGCTTCGCCGGCCGATCGCCAGACCGGAGGCGAAATCTCGCTTATCAGGCGGGGCATGGCGCCTCGTTGATAGTATGCACCAATTGCGTTCCATCTAAAATAAAGGTCAGGATCCTCCAGTTCCCCGATATATACCTGGCAGTGTGGCATTTGTCTTCTCTCCCGCAACGTGATTATTATATATATACTGACCTGTCCCATGGAAGATGCCTGATTATGACCGAAGGTCGCACAAAATAAAAAACCCGCAAAATGCGGGTTCACGGCACGGCGGCGATATGGTCCAGAAAGCTGCGGAATCTGCTCAGCGGTTGAGCTCCGACGATCCTGTCGCTGCCGTTGATAATGAAGGTCGGGACGCTGGCGATCCTCTTCTGCCCCGCCTCCAGTTGGACGCGCTCGAGACGGTCCAGGTAGCGGCCGTCTTTCAGCGCCGCCGACAATGTCCCGGTATCGAGCCCGCTGTCGGCCGCCACCTGCAAAATTACCTCAAGTCGGCCGATATCCTGCCCTTCCTCGAAATAGGCTCTGAACATCCGTTCATGAAACGCTCGGTCTTGCCCCTGCTCCCGGGCAAACTCGGCGGCCTGAAGCGCCTGGCGCGAGTTTGAGGTCAGCGTCCGGTCGCAGAATGTTAGCCCGTACGGAGCCCCGGCCTGGCGAAAATTTTCGTACATCGCATGGATGTTCCGGCCGGGAAAGCGTTTCGCCAGAAGCACTCCCTCGGCGGGGAATTCGGGGTGAATTTCCAGGCCAAGCCATTCATCAATGATTTCATATTCCTGTTTGAGCTTGTCGACAATACCTTTGCCGATATAGCAATACGGTCAGATATAATCGGAAAAAATCCGCATACGGAAAACCACTTTCACCACTCCTTTTTTAGTTATATTATACCCTGCCGTCGGCATCGAAGCCAATGTCCGGAAATCACCGCGGCGTCGGCAAAAAACAAAAGCCCGCAGCAATGTGCGGGTCGGTTTCCCTCAGGCGGGACGCCAACTGTTAAGGTTTTATTGATTGCCCTGTTTTCGCCGATTGGTCGGCCGATTACTGCCGACGTGTCCGCTTGCCACTTTCGGCCCCTTAGCTGCCGCTAAAAGCCGGCGATGGATTCCGGGATTTCGCAGCCTGGCAGGGCTTTCCACATCGTGGTGAAGGTCGCGGCGCAGCAGTCTAAGGCCACTTTGATATCACTGCCTGTTCCAGGAGTCAGCAGTTGGCCTGTCGCCACATTCAGGAGCGACATCCGGTAACGGTTGGAAGAAACCCGGTCGAAGGCGTCGGCCATCATTTGGGCCGAAATCATAGCCCGGTCTTTGTTCATTCTGACTTCGCGGGTATCGGTGTATTCCTTGAAGTATAATTTGATGATATGAGGAACTCCGTTGATGACGAGCCCTATCTCAGGGTTGACGCTGACAATCAGTTCATCCCGGAGCCAGAATGCTTTGGGTGGAACAAAACAGGCCGCGTCGCACGCCCCGGCGAAAAACCGGTCAAAGCCGCTGACAGCCCGGGAATAATTGATCCGGCATTCTTTAGGAGCCTTGTCGATCACACTATAGAGCAGCTTGACAGGCTTACCGCCGCACGCCACCTCGGTGATGACGTCCCTGACCGGCTTCCAGTATTCCGGCCGAAACGGGAAAGCGCCGGACTGGAAACTTCTGATCAGGCCGGGTTTGAGGCTGTCAGGCTTAAGGGTGAAATCGATGAACCAATCAAAAGATATCCTAATTTTGTCGGCCACAAAACTTCCCCTCCGGTCTTACGGCGATGGGGTCCCCTTTGCCGGACCGCCGACTCGGGCCGCCGAAATCGGCGACCCGAACTGGGTCCTTGCTTAACCTGCTTTAATTTTTTTGAATTCTTCAGTGAGGATTGGCAGTACTTCGGTCAGGTCGCCGACGATGCCGTAGTCGGCCATCTTGAAGATGGGCGCGTCCGGATCCTTGTTGACGGCGATGACGATGTCCGAGGACGACATCCCCGCCAGATGCTGAA
>JARLHY010000054.1 GCA_031292015.1 Negativicutes bacterium
GCTGCGGTAAGAAACGCTCCAGGCATCTGTGCCAGCCTGGGACGGATTGACCAGAAAGGCTGACGAATAATAGACGGCGGTCGCCCCCGGACCGGTGCCGTTGCTCAACTGGATCGCCCAGGCTCTGGGGTTTGACGCCAGGCCGCTGGCCCGGTTCAAGGTACTGCCGACATAATCGCCCAGCAGGATAACCTTTCCCATTTTATATTTTTCCGAAAGATCATAACCTCTGGAGGAAGCGAAACTGCCGGCGTTGATGTTCATGGTCGCGTTGCTGCCGGGAACGCAGGACCAATAATAGCCGAGTCCGAGGTTGAAGTTGTCGTCCAGCTTCCAGTCGGTCTGAGCGGTGGTCAGCTGATAGGCCCGGCCGCTGTCGCCGACGCCGGTGCCCAGATTGGTGTCGGTTTTGATATTGCCGGTCCAGGCGTTGAACTTCATGTCGCCAAAGCTTTTCCAGATGCCCAGGCCATCGACGGAAAGCGGCTTTCCGATCAGGCCGTAGCCGATGGTGTCAAGCGGCGAGCGGCCGACCCTGACACTGTCGAAGCCCAGGCTATGTTTTGCGGTAATATTCAGCATATCGAAGAAGGCGGCTGAGCCGTAAGTATTGGCAGTACCCGGACTGTCGGTGTTGCCGAATTTGTTGCCCCAGTTGCTGGACAGCCGGCCCTGCCAGGAAACGTCGTCATTGACGGTGCCCCAGAACTTGATCCGCTGCCGGAAGTCGAACATATCCGACCCGCGCAGTTTATTCGCTCCCGGTGTCTTGGGAGCATCGCCGATAACCCTGAGGCGGGTATCGCCGCCGACCCAGGTGTTGGTTTTTGCTTCCACCCTGGCCAGCCGGGCTCCCATTTTGTTCAGTTCGGAGGCGAACTCGGCCGATAAATCGTCGATCAGCTTTTGATTGGCTGCGTCGGCCCGGTCGTAGCGGTCGATGGTTTTCGCGGTCAGAAGGGCGAATTCGTAACGGTTCATCGGTCTGGTCCCCTGGAAGCTGCCGTCTTCGTAACCGGCGATCAACCCGGACTGGGCCAGTTTGGTCACCGCGCCGTACGCCCAATGGCCGGCAGGGACATCGCTGAAGGAGGGATTGGGAGCCGCCAGGCCCGTTCCACCCGGCAAAATAGTCAATACCAGAGCCAAGATAAGCAGAAGTAATAATCGCGCTTTGATGTTGTTCCCTCATCTCTTTTAAATAATTATCGGTTCTTTCCGCCGCAAATCACAATCACTGAACATCTTACCGTAAAACAGATAAATTGACAATGGCCTATTTTAAGGAAGACCTGCCAAACAAAAAAACGGCTCATCTCTGTTGAGATAAGCCGTTTTTTCTGGTGGGCGATGACAGGATCGAACTGCCGACATCCTGCTTGTAAGGCAGGCGCTCTCCCGGCTGA